>NZ_JBNCAN010000014.1:0-108797 GCF_049808615.1 Halomonas sp. GXIMD04776
CGGCCTCGCCAGACGCTGGACTGGCGAACCCCACTGGAAGTCTACGCCGAGGTGCTAAAGAAATCCGTCGGCGGACCGAGCACCCTTCAATAGCGTTGCGCTTGGAACTTGAGACCGCCGTCTTCAGTAAGTGGTTTGTATGGCCATCTGCCGATGCCCATCATACTCTCGAATAGCGCAAAGTTTAAATTATGGCAACAAAAGCTTGAGGGGGTTGAGCCTTTTAGGGTGACAACTATGAGGCATTGTGAGTCGGCATATAGAGTATTGCATGGTGAGGTGGTCGATGGTGAGTGGGCAGTATTTAATGGGGCTTTTGGAGAGGAGACGCAATTTATAGCTGGGACACTTCCAAAAATAGAAGATGTCTGGGCTGTATGTATCCAAGGTTCGGTATTCGATTCAATAGCTTATATGTATGGCGTATGCGCTTTTAATGATTTGTGGCAAGAGATAAGGGAATGTTGGTACTTGTCTCAGCCGGAAGATGCGGATGCAATATATTGTGATCATCAGTTTTTTTCCAGAAACCCGCAGGCATTTGCTTCTTGGATTAGTGACCACGTTATACAAATGGATCGAACGATTTACGAAAGACACGATTTTAAAGTGCATGTGGCTGCGGCTTGCACAGTGCTAATTGGTGACATGCTAAATGCAGGCGTGTCACCCTCGTTTATTTTTGGCACTATAGCTAAAGCAGAAGAGTTAGAGCGATTTATTAGTCTTCTTAACAATAAAAAAGATATCCTGCTCCGAGAGTCTGTAAGGGCTGCATTTTGCTGGGATTATTCTGAAGCGAAGAGCATTAGGTCAAAGGTTGATGATTTTTTGGATTCTGAGTTATTGAGGTGTAAAAAATATATCGCAGATAGTCTTAAGCGATGTATTCCCAACATTTCTATTCATTCTGCTGATAGAGATTTTAATAGAGGGGACAGAGAGCTTGTTTACGATGCATGGAACCAAACAAACCAGAATTTTTGGACGTACTTTTCTGTGTCGCCTGGGGTTAAAGTAAGTTTCTCAAGAAGTGTTTTTCCGGATGTGGTTCAGGTAGGATTTAAAGCGCATGAATCATACTTCTTGTCCGTGAGAAGCGGGAAGAGACTGCATGGGCTTGACTTTGCTGGTATTGAAGTTGCACGTCAACTGATTAACCAAATTGCTCAGAAGCTAAAAGCTACGGCTGGGTGTCTAGTTTCTGATATAGGAAAAGATTGTACGTGGTTCATTTCTGAAGAGGATTGGAATGTGCAAGGCTGGGATCGCCTTAAAACCAGATATGGCTTCGATAACCATTCAGATTGTACCGTGAGGGTGGGTGGGAAACAGAGCTTTGTTGTAGAAAAAGATGCAGCTGAGTTGATGCTGCATGCATGGGAATTCATGCCATGGTCTGGAGGAGAGTATCCTGTAGCTGTATATGGTTTTACGGAATTTTCTGAATTTACTACTGGTGTGTCTTCAGTTTATTATAAACTTAATGTTCTCAATCCTTCTGGCATTCATCTCCTGTAGTTTGACGCTAACATAGTCTGGAGTGGTTCTGTGATCAGGGCGCTTCGAAAATAGAAACAGGCAAATATATGGATTATTCGCTAGTTACAGTAAGAAAACAGTGGAAGAAGCGAGCGTTTGATTGCAACATTATATCGATAGGTACTAAAAATCAGAGTTTGATAGTAAGCGATCAGCATGCCTTTGAGATAAGCAGCCTTGCTTCCGTCAATGGCATGCTACTCGAGAGGGTGAACGAATCCCCAAACAGTACAGCAGCGGTACACACACCAGCTTCGTGTGCTATCCTCAACCTTCGCTAAGCTACTGATTCCAAAGAACTGTACCTTTCGCTCGATTACGGTCCCTTTCCCTTGGGTATCAGTAACTTATTGTTTTAAAAGAGAACTCATAATCCCTTGGTCGCAGGTTCGAGTCCTGCTGGGACCACCAACCAGATCCATCATTTCTCCGCTTCGGTATATTTTCCTTCTAGACCTGGTGTCCGTAGTGTCAAAGTAAAAAGTCTCCCTCCATTGATCTTCGCAAGGCCATTATGAATACTGTTACTGCCAGATCACGCCTCGAGCATTCAGGGGCCTGCAACTACCAAAGCGTTAACCATTACTTATGACTTTGGCGCTGTTGCCTAGTGAGGTCAGAACAGCGCTTCCAGTTCTTTACGCTGGGCTATGTGTTTTTCCGCATTCTGCCCGATCAGCTTGTTCAGGTTGATAAGTTTCCAGCGTACCGCGGGGAGATTGGCAGCTTGCGGGCGCTCAATGGCTGAAAAATCCGGTTGGCCGTCATGCAGGGTCAGCAGGAAGCGTTTGGTGTCATCATCGAGACGGGACCGGATATCCGCAATCAACTGCGCGCGAATTTCCAGCAGCTCATCGAGGCGGACCGTGAGCTTCGTCATGCCTTCGAATTCCTGCGCATAGGGCTGGTCAATGTCGATGAAATTCGGGTTCAGCAGTTCATGCACGGGGCGCGGTGAACTGGCGATATAGATCAGGAAGGTGCGGAACAGATCGTCGGTCAGGCCTTCATGTTCATAGAGCAGCTTCACGTCATAGAGATCACGCGGATGCTGGCGGTCAACAGCCGCATGCAATTTGCCACCAAACAGGTCTTCAAACGAGACGATCTGGATTTCCGCATAGCCGAATTCATCTTCGACAGCTTCCGACACCGAACGGGTTTGAGGATCGTGTACAACGCCGCGTGTGACCGGTGAGGTTTCGATCTTGATTTCCGCACCGTTGAGTCGTGCCAGCACGCGGGTGGCGCCGCCACCGCCGCCTTTGATGCGCTGTGTCTGCGCGCCCCTGACGCCGCGCTCGATGGCAGTGGCAATTCGGTCCATCGCTTCATTGATCTCGGCAAGGCTTTCGGCACGGTCTTTGACCGGCAAATAGGTCAAGTCGATATCAACCGAAAGACGTGGGAGGTCGCGGTAGAAGAGGTTGATGGCCGTGCCGCCTTTTAGGGCGAAGATGCCTTCTTCGGCGACATAGGGGAGGACGCGTATGAGCAGGGCGACCTGTGTCTCGTAAACTTCACGCGCCATCGGTTGTCTCCGTTATCGCAAATTCTTCCGGCACCATGATGCGATAGCGCGGGTGTATCCTGCCGCCTTTGACCAGAGCCCGGTCGCCGCTGCCGAGGTTGAATTCCTGCGGATCGAGGCGCTTGCGCCACGGGTGGTTATGGCGGTCGGCAAAGACGAAGAACAGCCGCGTAACCTTGATCTTCCTGCAACTGTGCAACAACGCTGACAGGGTGCGCGGGCGCAGGGTCGTCAGGCTTTCAAACACCATATCGAGATTGTGGAAGCTCTCATGGCCGGGCAGTTCGTCCATGACTTCCAGGAGGGCCCGTTCGGGTGATGACATCCTCAGTTGCCAGTCCCAAGGCAGGGTGCTTGCGGCGTTGGAGCCGTCCTTGGCAAGGCCGAGGGCCGGATCGGAGAAGAGGGTCGTGGTACGTGTTTCCAGAGGTGCGTTCAGCGGTAGCCTGACCAGCCAGTTTGGTGTGCCTTCGCCATAGACCCAAACCGGCGCGTTCCCGCCCAGCGGCAAATAATGGCTGTAGCCTTGCAGCGCGAGCGCCGTCATGCCACCGATGTGAACATCGTAGCCCATGATGTGCTGCATAGAGAGCAAGCAGGTCTTCCAGTCGATGGTGTCGGATTTTCCTGCGCCCGGCGCCGGGCGCAGGAAAACGCCGCGGGTCACGCGCTTCAGCCAGCCGCGATCAACATATTTGCGCGCGAGGAAGCGGCTGACTTCATGGCGTTTCAGCCAGTCAGAATCAACCATGAAGCCGGGAGGGACAGCTTCGAGAGTATTCTTTAGTTTGTCTGCTTTATGTGCACTCATAGGTAACACATTATAATAATTTCAAAGAAATTGCCGCACGGCTATTTAACAAAAAAGATTTTAGTGTACTTTAGGTGCACAAAAATTAAAGATAAAAAAGGATTGAGGGCTCCGCCAGCTAGAAAAGCAGGGTGGGCGAGCGTGCTGGCACAGGATGATACAAAGGCTGGGACTGCCCTGCAGGAGTTTTGTGGGTACGGGCCCCGCATAGTTATGCATTGTGCTGCGGGGTAACGCCACGGACGTCCCGTAAGCTATTGAATACACGTTGTCTTGGTGAGCCTGGCAATCCCAAGTGGCGTTCAGCGCAGCCGTGGCAATCCCGCCCACTCACTCAAAAATGCATCGATCCCCTCCAGATAAATCGACTCGCTCTCCAGGAACCCAGTGTTGTGGCTGCCGCCGATGACCAGTATGCGCTTGGGTTCAGGGGCCGCCGCATGAACGGCTTCGCCCTCGGCGAACGAAATGATGTCGTCGTCACGGCTGTGGATCACCAGTACCTGTGTCTCGATCTCCTTGACGTAGGCAATGACGTCATATTCGAAGCACGTCAGCCAGCGAGCCGGCAGGAAAGGATAGAGCCGCTGGGCTAACCCCGGCACCGAGGTGAAAGGCGACTCCAGAATCAGTGCCGCGGGCCTGGCTTCCCGCTTCAGCTCCCGGGCCAACTCGGCGGCTACTGCCGCTCCTAGCGAGCGGCCGAAAATCACGATCTTTCCCGGCTCGATGCCACGCGTCTCGCGCAGCCAACGCCAAGCGGCGCGGGCATCAAGGGCCGTACCCGACTCGGAGGGACGTCCTTCGCTCTTGCCGTAGCCGCGATAGTCGACGATCAATACCGAAAGCCCGAGCCGGTGGAAGTGCTCGATCGACGCCAAGCGATGCGAGATGTTGCCGGCATTGCCGTGGAAAAACAGCAGGTTGCCACGTGGTGCCTCGGCTGGCACCCACCAGGCATCCAGCGTCACTTCATTGTCGGTGCGCAGCTTGACCGATTCCCAGGTCAGGCCGATGTCCGCCGGCGTGGCCACATGCTCACGCGTCTGGGGCAGATACAGCAGCCGATCCTGAAAGGCACAGGCCGCCACTACCAGCATTGCATAACCTAGTAGCAGCCACAGCAATACACGTAACATGGGTTTGCGCCGTTGACTGGCTTGGGTTTGGCCGGAGCGTTACTCCGGTCTCGTTTACTCGACGTGCAGTCGTTTTACCTTCTCAAGTTCAAGACTAGCATTAGCGACGAGCGGCCAGGCAGAACCTCCTTCGGCATGGTGGGTAAGTTCACTCTTCATCGATACCGGCTTTCGGCGTTTGGATCGTCCGGGCACGGCGATCTTCACGGCTACGCCACGCCCCTCAGGCATCTTTTGAGCAAGCTGGGTTACACCGAACGAGACGGCGTCTGGCAACACCCGGAGCGCCGATAAGTCAGGTCGATATCGACCGACAAGCGGGGCAGGTTACGGTAGAACAGGTTGATGGCCGTGCCGCCTTTCAGGGCGAAGGTGTCTTCTTCGACGACATGGGAGAGGACGCGCACCAGCAGGGCGACCTGTGCTTCGTAATCTTTACGCGCTATCGCCTGCCTCCGTTCTCGCAAATTCTTCCGGCACCATGATGCGGTAGCGCGGGTGTATCCTGCCGCCTTTGACCAGAGCCCGGTCGCTGCTGCCGAGGTTGAATTTCTGCGGGTCGAGGCGGTTGCGCCACGGGTGGTTGTGGCGGTCGGCGAAGACGAAGAACAGCCGTGTAACCTTGATTTTCCTGCAACTGTGCAACAACACTGAAAGGGTGCGCGGGCGCAGGGTCGTCAGGCTTTCAAACACCATGTCGAGATTGTGGAAGCTCTTTTGGCCGGGCAGTTCGTCCATGACTTCGAGGATCGCCCGTTCGGGTGATTACATCCTCAAATATCATTCTCTCAAGGAAATTATCAGAGGATTCTTTGATGGACAGCATCTTTGTGTACTTTTGGGGCACAAAAACTATGAAAAATAAAGGACTAAAAGCCACCGGACAGCAAGGCAGTGTGGGCGTGTGTGCCGGCGTCAGGGTGCCGCGATGGCCGATATTGCGGGCCGCTGTGAAGTGGAATGCCTCAAGAAGGTTGGACGCCGCCAAACCTCACAATGAAGCCTGCTCAAAGGCCTCCGGGCTGACGCCGCCAAGGTGGCTGTGACGACGCTGTCGATCGTAAAACACTTCGATGTAATCGAAGACATCGGCGCCTTTCGGGAAATACTGCCGAATCAGCCCATTGACGTTCTCATTGCTGCCTCGCTGACTACGGCCGGTCTCGAGGTGAGTACATGTCTGCTATCGTTATTTCTGGGCCGTCTATCGGTCTCTCATACCCTGCGCTATGTTGGTCGGTGAGCCGAGGAGGGGCCGGCGCTGGTTTCCCCGTCTTTACCTGCTGCTCCAGAGTGCTGCAGTGTTTCTATGAATCCAGCATGGGAGGAATACATGGTGATCAACGCAAATGACGATATCGAGCAGCGACGAGCGGTCATCGCGCGGCGGGGGGTGTGCCTGGAATCGGAACGGGTCGGAATCCTCGATGCGTACATGGTGGAGGCAGTATGAGGCCTATTTCGAGCACAGGGTTTGCGCTCCTGGGGGCGGGGCTGATCGCGATCAGCTACGGCATCGCGCGTTTCGCCTTCGGCCTGTTCGTGCCGCCCATTCGCGACGAGCTGGGCCTCACGCCGTCCGTGATCGGCATCATCGGTGCGCTGCCGCTGATCAGCTTCCTGTTGGCCACGCTGGTCGCGCCGCTCGCCACCCACTATCTCGGTGCCCGCAACGCGGCGGTGCTCTCCGGTGCCTTCGGCGTCGGCGGTCTGGCGCTGATCAGCCAGGCCACCGGCGCGCTATCGCTCGGTGCCGGGGTATTCGCCTGTGGCATCTGCACCGGTCTGATGATGCCGGCACTCACGGCCGCCATGCAGGCGCTGGTGAAACGCACACTGCACGGGCGAGTCAGTTCGGTCATGAACGCGGGAACCAGCATCGGCGTGGTCGTGGCCGTGCCGACGGTGCTGTTCCTGGCCGGTGCCTGGCGTCTCGCGTACGTGTCTTTCGCCGTCCTGGCGGGTATCGGCGTGATCGCCGCGTGGTTCTTCCTGCCCTCGGTATCGCGGATCACGCCGTCGAACGCCGCGCCTCCGCCGCCGGTCAGCGAGCTGCCGTGGTCACGTCTCGTCAGGCTCTCGCTGTTTGCCTTCATAATGGGCTTCGTCTCCGCCGCCTACTGGATCTTCGCGCCCGATCTGGTGGTCACCCTCGGCGGCCTGCCACCCGGCGCCACCGGGTGGTTATGGCTCGCGGTAGGCATCGCCGGCCTTGGCGGTGCCGTGGTGGCCGACCTGGCCGACCGCAACAACCCGCCCATCACGCATGCGCTGATGCTGATGATGCTGGCAGCGAGCCTGGCATTGCTCGCTGCCAGCCCCGATCAGTCGGTGCTGGCGGCCTTTTCCGCCATGGTCTTCGGTCTGGCCTACATGAGTCTGACGGGGCTCTATCTGATGACCGGTATCCGTCTGCTACCGGGCCGGCTGTCGACGGGGCCGGTGCTACCCTTCATGGCGGTCTCGCTTGGACAGGCGACCGGCTCGCCTGTCGTCGGCTTTCTGGTAAACAAGTTTGGCTACGCCGATGCGTTCGCCATGTTCTCCGCGCTTGGTATCCTGGTGGCCATCCTGTCGCCATTCTACCCGGGCCACATTGCCCAGGATGATGAGGAGGTTGAGGAAGAAACCGGCCTCCAGGCGGCGTACGATCACCAGCTCCAGAACGAGGAGGGCGAGCCACTGGAAGAGCCCGTCGAGGATGACGCTGAAAAGCCTGCGGTCAGCTCATAAGGGCCGGATATTCCATAGGAACATTTGAGCCGCATGGGCCAGGAAGAGTTCTTGTTGGCGATATAGAGTGAGTAGCCCATGGCGCTCTCCCGTGCTGTCAGGCCAGGAACAATCAGGCCGGTAAACGCTGTTCCACCGCGTCGAGGAAGCCCTGCATGTCTACTACCTGCTCCTTGGCGGGATCGGCGGTCTTGCCCTTCAAATCGCCGGTGATGATGCCGGCATCGACGGTATCGATCAGCGCTTCTTTCAGTTGCGTGGCGTAGCCGACAAGGGCATCGTTGCCCTCGCGCTCACCCAGGGTTTCCAGCGCATTGCCCACGGCGAACAGCAGCGCCGAGGAGTTGAAGTGCGCCTCTTTGCCGTCGCTCTCCAGGTATTTCAGATAGAGGTCGTGGGCGGTACCGTGGGGCGCCTCGAACAGCATGGTGCCGTTCTTGCTTTCGATGATGGAGCTTGCCGTGGCAAGGCTCCCGCCCAAGGCAGCGGAGATATCCGAGAAGATGTCGCCATCCAGGTTCTGAGCCGGATAGAGGGCGTTGCGGGGCGGGTCGGTGATCATCTTGATCAGCTGGCTGGAGGGCCGCATGATCATGAACGAGGGCGGCGGAGTGCCGGCCTTGGCCAGTTCGTAGCGCACATCGGTAATGACGGTGCTGAACACTTCGTCGTAGTTCATGTATTCGCGCTTGAGGCCGAAGTAGACTTCCTTTTTCTTGCGCGACGCATCGCGGAACACCTGCAGCACCCAGTCCTTGATGGCCTGGGCATCGTTGGACATCAGCAGAATCGGGTCGCCTTCCTTTACCCGCCGGGCATGCTTCTCTTCGCCATCGACGATCACCTTCAGGATGCCGTCTTCTGCGGCGGGCATGTTGTAGCTGCCGTATTGGTCACCGCCGCCGGCGCTCATGCGGGACAGCGACACCTGGGCCTCGCGCTTGGGGATGCCGTGGCGCTTGAGTTGCTCGACGAGCTTGTAGAGCTTGCGGCCGGTGGTGTTGTCCGGCACGCCCCACAGCGCCCGCTCGGGCGGGTTGGCGACGATGCGTGCGGCCTGGGCGTCGATCAGCTCGTAGTGGTAGGCAAGCCCCAGGGATTCGACCTGCTGCTGGTACTCCTGCTGGTAAATTTCTTCGATGACCGTGCGCATGGCGCCGTCGTAGCCAGCGATCACGGTGTCCTTGAGGCCGAGATAGATGTCGCGCTTCTCGTCGATGGCGCGCTGAAAGAAATGATGCGCCCAAGCCTTGATATCGTCGATATCGTTGGTGGCCAGCAGCCAGGGATCGCCCTTGTTGACCTCGCGGCGGTGCAGCTCGATCGGGTCGCCGCTGGCACCGACGAACATCAGCTTGACGACGCCGGTGGCGCTCGAGAGCTCGTTGTAACTCTCCTTGATGCCGCCGCTGGTCATGGTGTCGACGTCGATATCGCGACCGATCCACTCGGGCTTGTCGAACTCCAGATTGCGAAACTGGATGTCCTCACGAGTGATGTTGCCGCCAATACCCTTGCGGATAGCCCCGTTGGGCGATTTGGTGGCCAGCGGATGCAGGGCGTTCTTGTCGATATCTGGATGCTTTTCCAGAAGGTCCGACAGCTGATCCCGATTGACGGTCATGCCGGCGTTCTTGATGCCCACGCCGTGCTGCTTGAGCGCTTCGATGGCGTCCATGACGGCCTGACCATTGGTTGCCAGGCGATTTTCCGCGGACAGGTCGATGTTTACCAGTTCCATATTCAGGCGCGAGGTGACGAAAGTCTCGAGAATTCTCTCGAAGGCGACCTGGGCCATTTCGTCGCCATGTAGAATGACCAAGGGAGACGCCACGTTGATCTTACTGCTCATCATCTTTCTCGTATTGCTGTGGTAATGGAAAAGGGTTGATATTGATTCAGTCTACTCTTTTATCGATTCCGATGGGGTGAGCAGTCGTTCCAACTCGAATACGTGCGGGTCATCGACGCCCAGTTCACGCAGTGCTGTGGCCAGGTTCAGCAGGTAGTCGCGATTGGGGCCGCTTGGCCCCTGAGCACCTGCGATCTGCTGGGCGATGCGATGGTAGGGGGCGTCACCGAGGAAGGCGGCGTTGTCCTCGGTGGCGATATACACCAAGCCCTCGGCCTGCTCGCCGTCACGGTCGTTGCAAAAGTGCAGTTCGGTAATCAAGCGCAGGTAGCCGTTTTTCTCGCGAACGTCGAGCGGGCCCAGAGTCTCGGGGGTGATTCGGTACGCCATGCCGTGGCAGATGGCGCCCGGTTTGCGAATCAGGGTGGCGACGCGGCCAGGGGCATCCGGCGTGCCGCGATGATCGTGAGAGCCTTGCCAGAAACGCCGCACCCAGCCATGAATGTAGGCCGGGCGCCGCTCCAGATAGGGAAAGCCTGCCTTCCAGATCAACGAGCCGTAGCCGAACAGCCAGATCGCATCAAAGCCGTCGAAGTGGGTCATGCCTTGATTGATCGCTGTCGTGTCGATCGTCATGCCGTCGCACCACTAATTGAAGGTGAGTTAGTGACAGCGTTGATCCGTCCGCTGGAAGTCCCGGGTGTCGCTTAACGCTGCAGCACCGTGCCGTCGTCATCAAAAAGCGGATAGCTGCCCTGTTCGTCGTGGTCCTCGGGGCCGACCAGCGAGGGTGTGAACACGCAAAGCACGGTCATGCCTTTCTCGCTGCTCAGGATATGCTGCTGGTGCTTGTCCAGGGCGTAGAGCACGCCGGGTTTCAAGTCCCACTTGCCGCCTTCGGTCAGATCCTCGATCTGGCCCTCGCCCTCGGTGCAGATCACGGTTTCCTTGTGGTTCTTGTACCACATGTGCAGTTCCTGGCCGGGCTTGATATAGGTCTCGTGTACCGAATGGCCCATGCCATCCGCCCGCAGCGTGTAGCGGCGGCTGATGAACTTCTCTTCATCGACGGCGTTGTTTTCCGCGTCCTTGTGGGTACGAACGATCATTGAGTTTCCTCCCGGGTTCGCTATGAATGGTTCAATATTGAATAGTTCAATGTAATGATTCGCTGTGCTGTCTTGGTGAGTCAGCCATATTGTGCCGGGTCGGGCACCGTGGGAAAGCGCGGCGGATGGGCTTCCATGAAGGCATGACAAGCCCGCAATACGCGGATGTCATCGAACTTGCCGCCGGCAAGCTGGAAGCCGACCGGCAGGCCCTTGTCGGTGAAGCCGCAGGGCACCGAGGCCGCCGGCTGCTGGCTCAGGTTGAACGGGTAAGAGAACGGCGCCCACTCCTCCCAGTCGCGCATGCCGCTGCCCGGTGGCACCTCGTGGTTGACCTCGAAGGGCTCGAGGGGCACCGAGGGCGTCATCAGCAGGTGGTACTCCTGGTTGAAGTGCTCCAGTTGCTGAGTCAGGCGGGCTCTGTCGGCGAGCGCCCGGAACAGATCGACGGCGCGCCAGTTTTCCGCATGGCGCGCATTGGCCACCAGGCCGGGGTCGAGCCTCTGGCGCTGTTCTTCGCTGCACTGCGACCACAGCTCAAGCGAGGCGGTGAACCACAGGGTCTGGAAAATCTTGATGGGCGACTCGAATCCCGGGTCGATCTCGACGATCTCGGCACCTAGCGCTTCCAGCTTTTGCGCGGCTTCCCGCACGCGTTCGGCGATCTGAGGGTCGACCTTCGCATAGCCCAGGTCGGGGGAGTAGGCGATGCGCAGGCCGCGCAGGTCGTTGTCGAGATCCACGCCCCAATCCTCGGGCTGGCCGCGGGTGGCGTAGGGGTCGCGGTAGTCGTAGCGCCCGATCACGTTGAGCATCCGGGCGGCATCGCGCACGTTGCGGGTCAGCGGGCCGATATGCGAGAGGGTTGGCTCCTTGGCCGGGGGCCATTGGGGCGTCCAGCCGAAGGTCGGCTTGAAG
Source organism: Halomonas sp. GXIMD04776 (assembly GCF_049808615.1). Lineage (NCBI taxonomy): Bacteria > Pseudomonadati > Pseudomonadota > Gammaproteobacteria > Oceanospirillales > Halomonadaceae > Halomonas > Halomonas sp. GXIMD04776. Next base: position 11,636 of record NZ_JBNCAN010000014.1, read on the forward strand.
CCGAAGACGCCGGTGAAGGCGGCGGGGATGCGAATCGAGCCGCCGGAGTCGCCGCCCTGGTGCAGCACGCCCATATTGAGTGCCGCCGCGGCGGCGGCACCCCCGGAAGAGCCGCCCGGGGTCAGGCGCGTATCCCAGGGATTGCAGGTCGCGCCAAAGACCCGGTTGTCGGTCACCGCCTTCCAGCCGAATTCCGGGGTATTGGTCTTGCCCAGCAGCACGGCGCCGGCCTCGCGTAACATGCGCGCGGGCGGCGCATCCTCCTCGCAGCGCGCGTTCGAGGTCAGCAGCGACCCTTCCCGGGCTGGCATGCCGGCGACATTGGTCAAGTCCTTGAGCGAGACCGGCACGCCATCGATCGAGCTCAGCGGCTTGCCCTGACCCCAGCGCCGTGCAGAAGCCTTGGCGGCGGCTTCAGCACCTTCACGATCCACGTAGGTGTATGCGTTGACCTTGTCATTGAAGCGTTCGATGCGTTCCAGGGCAGCACGGGTGGCCTCCAGGGGGGACGCATCCCCGGACTCGAAGAGTTCCGCCAGCCGGCCCGCATCCATCAATCCCAGATCGGAATCACTCACATCAGCCTCCTTGCGTCGTCTAGTTGGACCTTCCTGATCACCGTGTAACAGGTTAGGACAAATAATGGGGCGGATGCAAAATGGTGCCGGTTGGTGCATGCGAGTGGCGTCGATAGCGGAGTCGATAGACTAGACCCTTGATCATCTCTGAATATAATGTACCTACATACCTACTTTTAAGAGGTGCATCATGAGCATCACCACGTTGACCAGTCGAGAATTCAATCACGATGCCAGCAAAGCCAAGCGAGCGGCCCGAGGCGGCCCGGTAATCATCACCGAACGAGGCAAGCCATCCCATGTGCTGATCACTATCGAGGAGTACGAGAAACTCTCACAAAGGGGCAAGAGTATCGTGGAGCAGCTGGCTTGCGACGAGGCGACTGATATCGAGTTTGATCTTCCTCGGCTGGGTTCGCTGGCTCGCGAGGCGGATCTGAACTGATGTATCTGTGCGATACCAACGTCGTTTCGGAGCTGCGCAAATCTCGCAGCGATCGAGCCAATGCCAATGTGGTGGCTTGGGCTTGGGAGGTGCCCGCCGATCAGTTGTATCTGTCGGTCATTTCGGTACTCGAGCTGGAGATGGGGGTGTTTCGCGTCGAGCGGCGGGATCTCGAGCAGGGCAAGGTTCTCAGACGCTGGCTCTCTAGCCAAGTCATGGTGGCGTTCGCGAGCAGAATCCTGCCGGTGACGGTGGATATCGCTCGTCGATGCGCGGCCTTGCATGTGCCTGATCCCCGTGCAGATCGGGATGCTCTGATTGCGGCAACTGCGCTTTCTCATGGCCTGATTGTAGTGACACGCAATACTCGAGACTTCGAAGCTGCGGGCGTCGAGCTACTCAACCCTTGGCAGGACAGGTTCAAAAAGCCATGAGAATGTAAAACGAAAAAGCGCAGCCCTATTGCGAAACAGCCTGATCAGGCCGCTTGGCAATAGGGCTGGTGGCAGGGCCGCCGACCCTTGCGAGAGTAGCTGCCCTTGCCCTTCTTGGGTGTTTGCTGCTGCATGCGAAACATTGGCGTGCGTAACGACGCCTTTAGCGCGTTATCGCGAATTCTGGATTTCTTCACTTTCTTTCTCCATTCGTTTTAAAAGGCGAAAACCGAATCGGGTGGGCTCGGTTCCGCCCTTTAGGACAGCCCGCTTGGGCAATGATTCAACCGAACAACTGACCAGCGATTCTCAGCCCTGCGATCCAGGTGCCAGCGGCGGAGCCGATAGTGGCAAGCAGAAACACCAGGAGGGTGCGGGAGACGCGATTACGCCACCAGCCTCTGGGCGAGGCCACGTCGTGACGTAACTGGGCGAAGTCCCGCACCTTGGGCTTGCGCAGTGCCAGTTCGACCCCCGCGGCCACGAAACCGGCGCCGATGGTGGGGTTGAGCGAGGTCAGCGGGGCGGCGAAGAAGGTCGCCACCACGGTGAGCGGGTGAGCCAAGGCGATCGCGGCACCGAGGCCGGAAAGCACGCCATTGATCAAGAACCACTCGCCGATCAGCTGCCAGCCAAGCTCGCTGTCCCGCGAGAAGCCGATGGCGAACCCCGCCAGCACGAGTGCCGTGATCAACCAGGGAATGGCCTTCCACCAGCGTGCGCGCTGCGGGGTCGCTTCAAGCTGTTCGCGCTCGATGGCGGGCGTTTGCGGCAATGCGTGTCCGAGATGTCCGGCTAGCCCCTTGAGATGCCCGGCGCCAATCACGACCAGCACATTGCGATAGCGATCTTTCGGGTTCTCCTCCGCCAGGCGCAGTGCCATATAGTGATCCCGTTCGGCGATCAGGGGCGTGAAGAGCGCTTCGGATTGCTCGGCGAACTCGCTGAAGGTGGATTCCAGCACATCCCCTTGTTTGAGCCGTTCGATGTCTTCGCTGGAGACTTGTTGACGCGACAGCAGGCTGCCGAACAGGCCGGTAATGAGGCCCATGCGCTGCCACCAGGGCACGTTGGAATAGACCCGCTTGAGGGTGGTGCCCACTTCCCGGTCGATGAGTAGAAGGGGCAAATCCGCATCACGGCATTCCTTCACGGCGACACGCATCTCGGCGCCGGGTTCGATGCCGGACTGCTCGGCCACACGCTGTTGAAAAGCCCCGAGAGCAAGGCTGGCGGCCACCATGCCGGCCTTGCCTTGGCGGAAGACCTGAAATAGATCCTGGTCGGCCAGGGCATTGGGGTTGGTCAGGCTCTGATACCGCGACTGGCACAGTTCGATCGCCACGGCATCGAACTCGCCGGAGCGGATCAAGGCGCGGACTTCCTCGGCGCTGGCCCGGGAGACATGGGCGGTTCCCAGCAAGGTGTAGCGGGTGTCACCGCTTACGACGACGCGGCGAGGGCCGCTGATGGCGTCCTCGGTGGTGATATCCTGTGTGTCGGTCATGAACGCTCGCTTGCAACGGAACCAGGCTGCCGATTATCCATGAAGGAAAGAGGGCAGTCCAAGCGTAGTATCATTCCGGGGGCTCTCGCCTTGAGTGCCATGCATCGATGTGTGGAGGAGCCAATGGGCTATCGCATTGCCGCCGATGCCGTCCTGATACTTCATCTGGCCTTCATTCTGTTCGTGGTGCTAGGGAGTCTTGCCGTGCTGCGCTGGCCGCGGCTGGCGTGGTTGCATCTGCCGGCGGCGGCCTGGGGGGCGGCGTTGGAGCTCAATGGTTGGATCTGTCCGTTGACTCCGCTGGAGAATTCACTGCTGCGCGCCGCCGGGGAATCCGGTTATACCGGCGGCTTCATCGAACACTACCTGATCGCCTTGATTTACCCCGCGGGGCTGACGCCGACAATCCAGCTCTGGCTGGGAGCCGGCGTGCTGGCCATCAATCTGCCAATCTATGCGTATCTTCTCCTACGCCAACTTAGCGTCGCCAGAAAGCAGGAGTGAACAGCACCAGCACGGTAAAGATTTCCAGACGCCCCAATACCATGGCGATCACCAGAATCCACTTGGCCGCAGCGGGAATGTTGCCATAGTGATTGGAAACCTCGCCGAGTCCTGGCCCCAGATTGTTGAGCGCAGAGCCCACTGCGGACCAGGCGGTGATCTGATCGAGCCCGGTGGCCAGCATGCCCACCAGCATGAGGAAAAACAGCATCACGTAGACCGAGAAGAAGCCCCAGACCGCCTGGGAAACGCTGTCGGTCACGCTCATCTTGCCGACCTTGATCGAAATCACGGCATTGGGATGGATCAGGCGCAGCACTTCGCGCATGCCCTGCTTCAGGATCAGCAGGATGCGAATCACCTTCATGCCGCCTCCGGCGGAGCCGGAACAGGCGCCGACGAAGGCGGCGACAAACAGCATGAAGGGCAGGGCGCCGGGCCAGATCGAGAAGTCGGCGACCCCGAAGCCGGAGGTGCTGGCGATGGAGATGGCCTCGAACAAGCCATGACGTACCCCGGTCAGGTCGTGATAAGTACGGCTGACCAGCAGGGTCACGATGGTGATAGTGCTAAGTAGCGTCAGAAAAAGGATGAAGAAGCGAAATTCCGGATCGACCAGATACTGACTCAGGCGCTTTTCACGCCAGGCAGCGAAGTGCAGGCCGAAACTCAAGGAGGACAATATCATGAAGACGACGCAGATCAGCTCGATGGTGGCACTATCGAAGTAGCCGATGCTGGCGTCGTAGGTGGAAAAACCGCCGATCGCTACCGTCGAGAAACTATGGCCGAGAGCGTCGAACCAGTTCATCCCTGCCAGCCAATAGGCTAAAAAGCAGGTCAGGGTCAGTGCCGCGTAGATGTACCACAATGCCTTGGCGGTTTCGGTGATGCGCGGGGTCAGCTTGGAGTCCTTGAGCGGGCCGGGGATCTCGGTGCGATAAAGCTGCATGCCCCCGATACCCAGGGTCGGGAGAATGGCCACCGCCAGCACCACGATCCCCATGCCCCCCAGCCATTGTAATTGCTGGCGATAGTAGCGGATCGAATCGGGCAGCAGATCGATGCCGGTGATCACCGTCGCGCCAGTAGTCGTCAGTCCGGAAAAGGACTCGAAGATGGCATCGGTCCAGGACAGTGCCGGATCGCTGGCAAGCATCAGCGGCAGCGAGCCGAACAGTCCCAGCACACTCCAGAACAGTACGGTGATCAAGAAGCCGTCCCGGGTGCGCAACTCCTTGCGCGCGCGGTGATTGGGCAGATAGACCACGGCCCCGGTAGCGAAGGTGATCGCCATGGCGATGACGAAGGCATCCCAGACCGTATCGTGAAACAGGAGTGAAATCAGGGTCGGGGGAACCAGAGTCAAGCTGAACACCATCAGCAGGACTCCCAGGATGCGCAGTGTGACGCGCAGGCTCATGGCGCGACATTCCTCACGTTATAAGGCATTTGTCTTCATTTCTGGTTCTTAGAAGAAGGTCAGGCCGACCTGGAACAAGCGTTCCACGTCGCGGATACGGCGCTTGTCGATCACGAACAGGATGACGTGATCGCCGGACTCGATCACCACGTCGTCATGGGCGATCAGTACTTCCTTGCCGCGCACCACGGCGCCAATGGTCGTACCTGCCGGTAAGTCGATCTCATCGATGGTACGCCCGATGACCTTCGAGGAGCGCGAATCGCCATGCGCAATGGCCTCGATCGCCTCGGCGGCGCCACGACGCAGTGAATGGACGTTGACGATGTCGCCACGCCGCACGTGGGTCAAGAGCCCGCCGATGGTCGACTGCTGTGGCGAAATGGCGATGTCGATCTCGCCGCCCTGCACCAGGTCCACGTAGGCGGCGTTGTTGATCAGGGTCAGCACCTTCTTGGCCCCCAGTCGCTTGGCCAGCATCGACGACATGATGTTGACCTCGTCGTCGTTGGTCAGGGCGCAGAAGATATCGCAGTCCTCGATGTTCTCCTCGATCAGCAGACGCTTGCTGGTGGCGCTGCCATGCAGCACCACGGTGCGGTCGAGACGTTCGGAAAGAGTGCCGCAGCGTTCCAGGTCCCGCTCGATGATCTTGATCTGATGGCTGTGTTCAAGCTGCTCGGCCAGACGCTGGCCGATGTTGCCGCCGCCGGCGATGAGAATGCGGCGGAAATCCCGTTCGACCTTGCGCAGCTCACTCATGACCGCGCGGATGTCGCGACGAGCAGCAATGAAGAACACCTCGTCATCCGCCTCGATGACAGTGTCGCCGCGCGGAATGATCGGGCGATTCTGGCGGTAGATGGCGGCAACGCGGGTATCGACGTTGGGCATGTGGCGGCGTAAGAAGCCCAGTTCCTGGCCGACCAGCGGGCCGCCATAGTAAGCCTTGACCGCCACCAGCTGGGCCTGGCCACCGGCGAACTCGAGCACCTGCAGCGCCCCGGGATAGACGATCAGGCGGCGGATATGGTCGGTGACGACCTGCTCCGGGCTGATCAGCACATCCACCGGCACCGCTTCGTTGGAAAACAGGCCCTTTCGGGTCAGGTAGGCAGCGGCTCGCACCCGGGCGATCTTGGTCGGTGTGCGAAACAGCGTATGCGCCACCTGACAGGCGATCATGTTGACTTCGTCGGAGTTGGTCACGGCGATCAGCATGTCCGCGTCTTCGCCTCCCGCCTGGCGCAGCACCAGCGGATACGAAGCCGACCCGGCGACGGTGCGAATATCCAGGCGGTTATGCAACTCGCGCAGGCGATTCGTGTCCGTGTCGACCACGGTGATGTCGTTTTCTTCATGGGCCAGGTGCTCGGCCAGCGTGCCGCCAACCTGACCAGCACCCAGGATGATGATCTTCATCGATGGTGAATCCGCCTGCGGGTAGTCCGTCGTGGGACGCTAGCATAAACCAGCGAGGCAGGTGAGGGACAGAGGTCGGGCCCGGCGTCCGAACCCGTAAGCAAGATCAGTCCAGCGTAATACCGACCTTGACGGTAACCTGCCAGTGAGCGATGCGTCCGTGCTCGATGTGGCCCCGGGTCTCGGTGACCTCGAACCAGCGCATGTCGTGCAGGGACTCATTGGCCTTGGCCAGCGCCTGCTCGACAGCATCTTCGATGCCCTTGGGAGATGAGCCGGTCAGTTCGAGTTTCTTGTAAATGTGGCTGGGCATGAATAACTCCTATACCGAAGAATAAGGTGTACAGGGTGTGAGGTTAGCCGTGTGGCCTCCTTGACGCCAGTACGAGCGTTTCCGGTCATCTCGTCATGACGTCTTGCGCAGGCGCGCATAGAAGAAACCGTCATGACCACCGGGAGAGGGCAGTAGTTGGCGTCCCCCGCCGGCCGGCCTACCCCAGCTCACGTCGCCTGGTGTCGTCACCTCGGCATCGTCGGTACGCTCGAGAAAGGCGCCAATGGCGTCAGCATTCTCTTCCGGAAGCACCGAGCAGGTGGCATACACAAGCGTGCCGCCCGGCGCCAAGGTTTGCCAGAGCGAATCCAGCATGCGTCCTTGCAGGTTCGCCAGTTCGCGAATATCACTGAGCCGGCGTAGACGCTTGATATCCGGATGACGACGAATCACGCCACTGCCGGAACAAGGGGCGTCGAGCAGGATGGCATCGAAAGGGGTGCCATCCCACCAATCCAGGGTGCTGGCATCGGCGTGCTTGAGCCGGGCCCTGATATTCAAGCGCTTGAGGGTGGTATTGACCCGCGCCAGTCGCACCGCATCGTTGTCGAGAGCGGTAAGGTTGATATCGAAGGATTCGAGCAGATGGGCGGTCTTGCCGCCGGGGGCACAGCAGGCATCGAGTACCTTGGCGTCGGGACAGTCGCTTAGTGCAGGGGCCATGAGGTCGGCGGCAAGTTGCGCAGCCTCGTCCTGTACGCTCACTTCTCCGTCGGAAAACCCCGGCAACTCGTTGATATCGCAAGGATCGGCGAGTGTCACCCCCATGGATGCATGGTGACAGGAGGTGGCAACCTTGCCGGCGGCTTCCAGACGTTTTAGGTATTCGTCCCGGTTGACGCGACGACGATTGATCCGCAGCGTCATCGGGCCCGGGTGATTGTTGGCTTCGGCGATCGCCTGCCAGTCCTCGGGCCAGGCCTGGCGCAACGTCTTGAGCAGCCAGCTGGGATGCAGCCAGGCAATGCTCGGATCGTGATCGACTTGAGCCTGCAGATCATCCGATTCGCGCTGCAGACGACGCAGACAGCCATTGAGGACTCGAGTGGCCCACTCCTTGTGCAGCAGACGTGCAGCACCCGCTGTTTCGCCGACTGCCGCATGGGGGGGGACGCGCAGATAAAGCAATTGGTAGATGCCCAGCAACAGAAGCGCCTGGATATCGACATCCCGTGCCTTGAAGGGATTGCGTAGAAGCTCGCCGGCCAGGGCTTCGAGCCGGGGCAGGGTGCGGCACACCCCATAGCATAAGGCACGCAGGAAGGCGCGGTCGCGAGGGGGGACTTCGCCATCGTCAAGGCTTGCCAGTGATCCCTTGCCGGTGAGTACCGGCACCAGGGCACGCGCCGCAACGGCGCGAACACCCTGGCCACTGGGTGCATCATTCATTCAGGTGTCTCCTCAGCGGAATGGCGAAGTAACGTACCGGCGGCGAAGCGTTCGGCTCTGGCATTGAGCAGCTCGCGGGCGGTTAGCGGTTTGCCACCGGGTAATTGAGCGCGCGTTACCCGAAGCACCTGTGTTCCTTGAGGGCCACAGGCGATACGCAGCGCATCGGGGGCGGGCGTCAACAGAGTGCCCGGCTGGAGCGTGGAGTCCGGCGGGGTTGTCTGATGAGAGGCTTCGGGGTTCTCGGCTTCCGGTTCCGCCGACCATAGTCGCAATGGTTGGCCGTCCAGGATCGTCCAGGCGACCGGCCACGGATTGAAAGCCCGGATGCGTCGTGCCAGCTCATCCGCGAAGCAAGTGAAGTCGAGCTGCGCTTCCGCCTTGGATAGTTTATGAGCATAAGTCACCCCATCGGCAGGTTGTGGCGTTGCCGTGAGCGTGTCTGTTGCCAGTGCATTCAGGGCGGCGACGATAGCCTCTCCCCCCAGTTGCGCCAAACGATCATGCAGGTCGCCTCCGACGGTCGTGGTGTCGATCGGCACAGTACGAGTCAACAGCATGTCACCGGTATCGAGCCCGGCGTCCATCTGCATGATGGTGATGCCGGTTTCGCTGTCGCCGGCTTCGATGGCGCGCTGAATCGGGGCGGCTCCGCGCCAGCGTGGCAAGAGCGAGGCATGCACATTGAGGCATCCAAGGCGCGGCGTATCGAGTACTGCCTGGGGCAAGATCAGGCCGTAGGCAGCCACCACCATCACATCGGCGTCGAGGGCGTCGAGCGCCTGCCGGGTGGAGGTGTCTTTCATGGACTGGGGCTGATGCACCGGGATGCCGTGTTCGAGGGCCAGCGCCTTGACCGGGCTTGGAATCAGCTTGCGCCCACGACCGGCAGGACGGTCGGGCTGGGTATAAACGGCCACAAGCTCATGGGAACTGGCCAATAATGCCCGAAGGCTCTCGGCAGCAAACTCGGGAGTGCCGGCGAAGATTACTCGCAGGGAACGCGACATCAGAATCGTCCGTGACGAAGAAGCAGATGCCTAATGATAACGGAGCAGCGTCAGGACTAAAACGGCAAAGGCCGGATCAACCGGCCCTTTGCGTCTAAAGAAGGAGGCGAGGAAAAAGAGAATCAAGCGTCCTGCATCTGACGATGACGCTTTTGCATCTTCTTCATCACGCGCTCGCGCTTGAGCGGGGACAGATAATCGACGAACAGCACACCCTCCAGGTGATCCTGTTCGTGTTGTATGCAGTGCGCAAGCAAGCCGTCGGCCTCCAGCTCATAGGGCTTGCCATCGCGCCCCAACGCCTTGAGATGAACACGCAGCGCGCGTGGCACATCGGCATAGTACTCAGGAATCGACAGGCAGCCTTCTTGCATGGGCTCGCGTTCGTCGCCAAGCGCCCTGTACTCGGGGTTGATCAGCACCAGCGGTTGGGAGCGATCTTCACTGACGTCCATGACGATCACGCGCCGGTGAACGTCGACCTGGGTTGCCGCCAGGCCGATGCCCTTGGCGGCATACATGGTCTCGAGCATGTCGTCGACCAGGGTCAGCACTTCAGTATCGACGACATCTACCGGCGCGGCCTTGGTGCGCAGGCGCTCATCGGGAAATTCGAGGATCTCTAATGTGGCCATGATGTAGAAATTTCCATTATCCAAAAGTGCAGAATCGATCTCTATTGTAAGACGGTTTATCGGGCGGCAGAACCGTTGAGACATTCATGAATACGATAGTACCAAACTATCGGGGAACTTGGCCGATATGTCTTACATGTGCTGTTCGGTTCAAGGAGGCGTCATGTTCTTGCACCGCACAAAAACCAAAAGTTCTTAAACACGGAACACTTCAGCAGAGCGCAGGATATGCAAAAGACAATGAACAGGGTCAAGTGGCGTCGGTGCCTGATGGGCTGGTCGCTGGGAGCGATCTGGGCGGTATTATCGACTGCGACCGTGGCCTTTGATGAAGATCTGCAGGATGACGCCCCGGAGCGTTACGAAGTCGTCAAGGGTGATACCTTATGGGATATCTCAGGTCGCTTTCTCAAGCATCCGTGGCAATGGCCCGAGCTGTGGCAGGTGAATACACAGATCGCCGATCCTCACCTGATTTACCCGGGCGATATCGTTTATCTTTATTATCGCAATGGGCGGCCCTACCTCGGTCTCGAGCGGGACCAGGATAATGTTGCGCGGCTCTCGCCCCGGGTACGTCGATCTTCTCGCGAGGCCATTGCCCCATTGCCTTGGGATATAGTGCATAGTTTCCTGGAAGGCAATCGGGTCGTCAGCCCTGGCGAGATCGACAATGTGCCTTATGTCGTGGCCGGAGATGATCGTCGTATCTTGAGTGGTGCCGGTGATCGCCTCTATGTACGCGGTGAATTGCCGGTCGGACGATTCTATGGGCTCTATCGTCCTGGGCAGCGCTACGTCGATCCCGATACGGGCGAATTCCTCGGGTTGGAAATGGAAACCCTCGGCGAGACGCGCTTCCTGCGTCAGGAAAATGGCATCACGCTGCTCGAGGTGATCGCATCGCGTCAGGAAATCCGTCCGGGTGACAAGGTGTTGCCGCTTGAGACGCTGTCGGTGACAGCGGAATTTCAACCCAGCGCAGCACCGCCGATGAGTGAGGGGCATATCCTCGCGGTGCCCGGTGGGGTGCGCTTCATCGGGCGTCTGGATGTGGTGGCCCTTGACCTGGGCCGTCGCGATGGGCTCGAACCCGGTCACATACTGGCCGTCGAGCAGCTCGGTGAGAAAGTGACCGATCCGGTCACCGGACAGACATTGCGCTTACCAGGTGAAGATGCCGGACTGCTGATGGTGTTTCACACCTACAAACGACTCAGCTATGCCCTGGTAATGCAGGCAAGCCGCAGCTTGGCGGTAGGAGATCGGGTTCACGCCCCGGATGATGGTGCATTGCCAATGACACTGGGACAGCGTTGAGCGCATGACGACGTCGGATTGGTTGGCGCTATCCCTATTGCCCGGCATGGGTCCACGACGCCTGGCGCTACTGCGCGAACGCCAGCCGCCATGGCCCCAGGGCTGGTTGGCGCTATTACCCGCTTCTGCGCGTGACGCGCTGCGACTGTGGCTCGATCATCCTGCTCGGAGTCCGCTACAGCCCAAAGTGAAGCGGGCCCTGGCCTGGGAGGCGATGCACCCTGCGCATCACCTGCTGACACCGGCCCATGCCGCCTGGCCCGAGTTGCTCGATGAGTTGCCCGATCCGCCGCCGGTGCTCTGGGCGAAAGGCGATCTAACGTCTCTGGCGTCACCGGGCATCGCCATCGTGGGCACACGTCGCCCCACTCGGGAAGGGCTGGGCAATACAGTGCGCTTTGCCACTGATCTGGTGGGGCGCGGTTTTTGCGTGGTCAGTGGCATGGCGTTGGGCGTCGACGGTCGCGCTCATCACGCCGCGTTGCAGGCGGGTGGACCCAGTATCGGGGTGCTCGGTTGTGGCATCGATGTCATCTATCCTGTGCGCCATGGTGAACTTTTCCGCCGTATGCTCGATCAGGGTGGCTTGCTACTCAGCGAGCATGCTCCGAATGTGCGCGCGAATCCGGCGTTCTTTCCCCGGCGCAACCGCATCGTCACCGGGTTGTCTCTCGGTGTATTAGTGGTCGAAGCGGCGGAAAAAAGCGGCTCGCTGATCAGTGCCCGCCTGGCCATGGAGCAGAATCGCGAGGTGTTCACGCTGCCAGGCTCGATCCACAACCCCCAGGCCCGTGGCTGTCTTGCCTTGCTGCGCCAAGGCGCGACCCTGGTAACCTGCGTGGACGATATCCTGGCTGAGCTGGGGCACTGGGGAATAACCGCGCCCGCAGCGCCCGTTGAGAAGCAGGGTGCGGCGCCTCTTGGAAACGACGACCCGCTGCTGGCACTGCTCAGCGATTCTCCAACGCCTCTCGATAGTCTGATCGACCTGAGCGGACGGGATTTTTCCTACTGCCAGCAGCGCTTGCTGGAGCTCGAACTCGAGGGTTGGGCGACTCAGGCGCCGGGTGGGTGGGTGCGCCTGCCTCGTTAGGCTTTGCCCGAAAAGTACCTGCGCTCGCCACCTTTTCAAGCAAAGCCTTATGTCTTGCCGGTCGGCGGCTGCTGTGCGGTGGCGGTCATGTTAGAATTCGCCCTCCATTTGCCGAGTCGAAACCTTCCCGATGCCCGATCGTTCCATGCTGGGACCTGTCCTGAACTCCGCCATTGCCAGGTTGCGCGAAGGCGGGGTCATTGCCTATCCCACCGAGGCGGTATGGGGGCTGGGGTGCGATCCGGATAATGCTGCAGCGTTGCAGACGCTGATCGATCTCAAGCAGCGCGATCCGGCCAAGGGCCTGATTCTGATCGCCGGTGACATCCACCAACTCGATCCCTGGTTGAAGGGCCTGGACGCAGTCGATCGTCAACGCCTGGCGGCCAGTTGGCCAGGGCATGTCACCTGGTTGGTGCCGGACAATGGACGTTCTCAGCCGTTATTGCGCGGTGAACATGCCAGTGTGGCGCTCCGGGTCAGCGATCATCCCTTGGTTGCCGAACTCTGCGCCGCTTTCGGCGGTCCTGTCGTCTCGACGTCTGCCAATCACGCACAACAGCCACCGGCCCTCGATAGCGCCACCGTTCATGCGTATTTTGGCAGTGCCGTTCAGGTGGTCGAGGGCGCGCTGGGTGGCTATGCTCGACCCAGCACCATTCGTGATCTGCGCAGTGGGGAGATACTGCGCAGCTAATTGTTTGGATGCAACGAATTCAAGGAGTTATCTGTGGCTCACGCCAATCTCGAGGACGTCAAGCGCTATCTATTGGACCTGCAGGACCGGCTCTGCCAGGCCTTGGCCGAGGAAGACGCCGGTGCAGATTTCCGTGAGGATTCTTGGGACCGCCCGGAGGGCGGCGGCGGTCGTTCGCGGGTCATCGAGAAGGGTGCCGTATTCGAGAAGGGAGGCGTCAATTTCTCCCATGTCTTCGGCGCGACGCTACCCCCTTCGGCGACGGCGGCGCGTCCCGAATTGGCCGGGCGCAGCTTTCACGCGGTCGGGGTTTCCTGGGTGCTGCATCCGCATAATCCCCAGGTGCCCACCAGCCACGGCAACGTGCGCTTCTTCATCGCCGAGAAGGAAGGCGAGTCGCCGGTGTGGTGGTTCGGGGGCGGGTACGACTTGACGCCTTTCTATCCGGTCGAAGAGGACGTGGTGCATTGGCACCAAGTGGCCTTCGATGCCTGCGCCCCCTTCGGCGATGATGTTTATCCGCGCTACAAGCGCTGGTGCGACGAGTACTTTTATCTCAAGCATCGCGACGAGACCCGCGGCGTAGGCGGGCTGTTCTTCGACGATCTCAATGAATGGGGATTCGAGCGCTGCTTCGCCTTCCAGCGCGCCGTGGGGGATAGCTTCCTCGAGGCCTATCTGCCGATCCTGCAGCGCCGGCGGGATGAGGCCTACGGCGAGCGTGAGCGTGCCTTTCAGCTTTATCGCCGCGGACGTTATGTCGAGTTCAACCTGGTCTGGGATCGCGGCACGCTGTTCGGCCTGCAAAGCGGTGGCCGCACCGAGTCGATCCTCATGTCCATGCCCCCGGTGGCGGAATGGCATTATGGTTGGACACCGGAGCCGGGGAGTCGCGAAGAAGTACTGTACCGCGATTATCTAAAGCCGCGAGACTGGTTGGGCAAGGAGCCCCAAAGCGCTCACTGAGTCATCGAATATTTACACTGGAGAATTCCATGAGCGATCGCTATTGCGTATTGGGTCATCCGATTGGCCACTCCCGGTCACCGCAGATCCATGCGGCCTTTGCCGAACAGACCGGTGAGCGCATGACCTATGACGCCATCGAGGCGCCACTGGAGGATTTCGCCGATGCCTGGCGTGACTTTGTCGCTGCCGGTGGCCGCGGTGCCAACGTGACCGTGCCCTTCAAGGAAGAGGCCTATCGGCTATGTGAAGCGCTCAGTCCGCGAGCGCGACTCGCCGGTGCGGTGAACACTTTGATGCTGGATCGCGATGGCGAGACTTATGGTGACAATACCGATGGCATCGGGCTGGTACGCGATCTTCAAGCCCAGGCGGCGCCTCTGGAGAAGGCTCGTATCCTGGTGCTGGGAGCAGGGGGTGCGGTACGTGGCATCCTCGCGCCGCTGCTGGAGGTACGACCGGCGACCCTCATGATCGCCAATCGCACCGCCGACAAGGCGCGTCAATTGGCCAAGGAGTTTTTCGAATGGGGGGAAACCACCGGCGGTGGCTTTGATGAAGTGGTGGGTACCTTCGACTTGGTCATCAATGGGACCAGCGCCAGTCTGGATGGCGAACGCCCGCTGCTACCGGAGGATGTGTTCGCCGACGACGCCTTGGCTTATGACATGATGTACGCCAATGAACCCACGGCGTTCTTGCGTTGGGCCGCTGAACACGATGCCCGCACCGCGGACGGTCTGGGCATGCTCGTCGAACAGGCAGCGGAATCCTTCTTTTTGTGGCGCAATGTGCGCCCGGATACCGCTGCCGTGCGCAAGCTGCTTCGTCCGGGCAACGCCTAACGGCGTTTGATATAAAGTCCCAGAAAGCACATCACGAGCCCCACCACCGAGAGCAGCATGCCACCGTTCACCAGCAACGAGTGACGCTCGATGAAGGGCGTGAAGGGCTGCGGCTGCTCGCGGCAGGTCGTCGCCAGATAATCCCAGTGCCCCCCGGAGAGCTGGCATTCACGTATATCGCCGAGCTCCCAGAAATACACGCTCATCAGCATGATGAGCGGCAGAATCAGCACTAATGCCCCCCATCGCGTCATCAGCCCGGTCTCTGACAGTTGGGGGTCTTGCCTGAGGACTGGGCCTGCTGATAAAGACGCAGGGCTTCATCCATCTGCGCCTGCAGAATATCGATGCGCTGGCCGTGGCTAGGGTGAGTCGACATCCATACCGGCGGCTGGCCCTGATTGTTGGCAGACATGTTCTGCCACAGTTCGATACTGGTACGCGGATCGAAGCCGGCCTGGGCCATCAAATTCAGCCCCAGTGCATCCGCTTCGCTTTCCTGCTTGCGCGAGAAGGGCATCAGGATGCCGTACTGGGCGCCCATTCCGAGTAACCCCATCAATTGCTGGCCACCGGCGCTGTCGAGCCCTGCGGCGGCCTGTACCACCGATAGACCGGTCTGGGTGGCGGCCTGCTGCGAGACTCGCTCGTTGGCATGGCTTGCCAGCACGTGAGCGACCTCGTGACCAATCACGGTGGCAAGCTGATTTTGATCCTTCGCCACATTGAGCAAGCCGGTATTGACGCCAATATGACCACCGGGCAGCGCAAAGGCGTTGGCCGAGTCATCCTTGAACACCTTGACCTCCCATTGACCGCCGGACTCCAACTCCCCGGTAATGGCCTTGGCGACACACTGCACATAGGTATTGGTCTGTCCCTGGACTACCGGTAGTTCCTTCTCGTACTGAGCGAAGCTCTGCTGACCCATCTCGCTGAGTTGTTCATCGGAGAACAGTGTCAACTGAGAACGCCCGGTGGGCGACTGGCTACAGGCCACGAGTGAGATGAGCAATGCTCCTAACGCGCTACGGTTGATCCATTTCATGCGCTTTTTCTGTCTCCTGAACGTTGTCTGTCTGGACCGTGGTGGTGTTGAGCTTCAAGATACCCGGATGTCTTCCAGCGTCAACCATTGTCGACAAGGAGTTGCGTTTATGGATGCCGAACTCAGCCAACGGCTAGGTCTGTTACTCGATCGAGTCGAGGCCTGGTTGCCGCCCCAGCCGCCGCGACTGGATTGGTCGCGAGATATCGCCGCCTTGTGGCAACGTCATCCGCTTGGGGGACATTTATTGCCGGTGACACCGCGGGACGACGTGCGTCTGGAGGATCTGATCGGCATCGAGCGCCAGAAGCGCGCACTGCTCACCAATACACGCGCCTTTCTGCAAGGATTGCCGGCCAATCATGCACTGCTGTGGGGCGCCCGGGGCAGCGGCAAGTCGTCGTTGGTAAGGGCACTGCTCAATAGTCTGGCACCAGAAAGTCTACGACTCATCCAGGTCGATCGCCACGATCTGGTAGGCTTGCCTACCTTGGTTCACCATCTACGCGATACATCGCAACGCTTCATCGTCTATTGTGACGATCTCTCTTTCGAAGGCAGTGACGATGGCTACAAGGCGCTCAAGAGCGTGCTCGATGGCACCTTGACCGGCCCTCCGGAGAATGTGCTGCTGTATGCCACGTCCAACCGCCGCCATCTACTTCCCGAGTCGATCGATGACAATGCCCAA
Organism: Halomonas sp. GXIMD04776; assembly: GCF_049808615.1. Lineage (NCBI taxonomy): Bacteria > Pseudomonadati > Pseudomonadota > Gammaproteobacteria > Oceanospirillales > Halomonadaceae > Halomonas > Halomonas sp. GXIMD04776. The sequence goes on from NZ_JBNCAN010000014.1 coordinate 27,977, forward strand.
ACGCACCTGGTCGGTGATGAGCTTCATCACGGCGACGCCGTGGAGGAACGGATCTCGCTTTCGGATCGTTTCGGTCTGTGGCTGGCCTTTCATTCCTTCGATCAGGAAACCTATCTGCAGGCGTGTCGCCACTGGGTCGCTTATCTGGCGCGGGATGAGCATTGGAGCGACGAGGCCCGAGAGGAAGCGCTGCGCTATGCCACCTTGCGCGGTGTGAGAAGCGGTCGCGCGGCCTGGCAGTTTGCCTGTCAGTGGGTGGGCAGTCAGGCAGGCGTCTAGCGACGACTCTTGCGTGCTTCCTTGGTTCTCGCCAACTCCCGCTTCTTGGCTTTTTCGCGGTCGCTGGCGCCGGCGTTGCTGTCGAAGGGGTTGTCGCCGGAGCGAAATTCGAAGCGCATCGGAGTGCCGCGTATCTTGAGCACCTTACGGAAGGTGTTGATCAAATAGCGCTTGTAGGCTTCCGGCAGGGAAGCGGTCTGGTTACCGTGCACGACGATGATCGGCGGATTGCTGCCCCCCTGGTGGGCCATGCGCAACTTGATGCGTCGACCATGGACCAACGGCGGTTGATGCTCGCTTACCGCGTCCTGAAGGAGGGTGGTCAGGCGGTTGGTGGACCAGTGCGCGGTGGCGGCCTTGAAGGCACGCTCGATTGAGGGGTACAGATCGCCCACCGCTGTGCCGTGCAGCGCCGAGATGAAGTGCAGATCGGCATAGTCGGCGAAGCCCAGACGCCGCTTGACATCTGCACGCATCTTGTCGCGCTGTTCGCTTTCCAGGCCATCCCACTTGTTGACGGCCAGCACCAGGGCGCGTCCCGAGGTCAGCACGTAGTCGAGCAGATGCAGATCCTGTTCGACCAGGCCGCTACGGGCATCGAGCACCACGATCGCCACATGGCATTCCTTGATCGCTTCCAGGGTCTTGATGATCGAGAACTTCTCGGCGATCTGGCTGACGTTCTTGCGCCGCCGCACCCCGGCGGTATCCACCAGTACGTAGGGCCGGCCGCGCCGTTCGAAGGGGATCTCGATGGCGTCCCGGGTGGTGCCGGCCTCATCGAATACCACTACGCGCTCTTCACCGAGCAGGCGATTGACCAGGGTCGACTTGCCGACATTGGGACGCCCGATCACGCCGATGCGAATACCCTTGTCGGTCGCTGGGGTGGCGTAGCCTTCACCGCGTTCGGGGAACGGTGCCAGCACTTCGTCGATCAGCGCCGTGACATTGCGTCCATGAGCGGCGGCAATGGGGTAAGGATCGCCGATGCCTAGCGTCCAGAAATCCGCCATGGCCGAGTGCTCTTCCAGACCATCGGTCTTGTTGACAACCAGCCAGGTCTTCTTCTGATTGACGCGCAGATGATTGGCGATAGCCTCATCGGCGACATTCAGCCCGGTCCGGCCATCGACCATGAACAGCACGATATCCGCCTCGTCGATGGCCACCAGCGACTGCTCGGCCATGGCGGCATCGATGCCTTCCTCGTCACCGCTGATGCCGCCGGTATCGATGACCGTATAGGACTTGTCGCCAAGCTGGCCGTTGCCGTACTTGCGATCCCGGGTGAGGCCGGGAAAGTCGGCCACCAGCGCATCACGGGTGCGGGTCAGGCGGTTGAAGAGGGTGGACTTGCCGACGTTGGGGCGGCCCACCAGGGCGATCACGGGGCTCATGGAGTGTGCATTCAATCCTGGGTCGATTCGATGTCGAAGGCGCTCAGTTCGCCATCGTTGGATAATACGAAGACGCGTCCATCCTCGGTCAGTACGGGGAGACTGATGCCGTCCCCGCCGATGTCCCGACGCCCGGCGATCTCGCCGTTACCCGCCTCGAGCAGATGAACATAGCCTTCATAATCGCCTAAGGCGAGATAGCCATCGATAAAGGCCGGCGACGTCAACCAGCGGCCTTCCAGCGCATCGGATTCCCACAGCAAACGACCGGATAGGGCATCCAGGGCCAGGACATGGCTGGCGTCATTGACCGTGTACAGGGTGTCGTCGACCAATAGCGGCGTGAGATAGCTCGATTCCTCCCGGGACCACAGGATTTCACCGCTGGTCGCTTCGAGAGCCAGTAGGCGCCCATTATAGCTGGTGACGTAAAGGCGACCGTCTCGGGTAAGGATCGGCTGACCGTCGAGATCCACCAGACGTTTCACCTCGCTGCGTCCCTGGGGGACGGCGACCCGCAGATCCCACAGCGATTGGCCGCTGCGGTTATCCAAGGTTACCAGACGACCATTGGCAAAACCGGCGAAGGTCACTTGCTCGATCACGCGCGGGGTGCCGGTGCCGCGTAGCGTCAGCGCCGGCTGGTTGGTGGTATACACCCAACGCTCTTCGCCACTGTTGCGATCCAGCGCCGTCACCGCCCCGTCGACACTTTGCACTACCAGTAGGCTACGGTTGGGCTGAGGCGCGGCAAGTACCTCGCTGGATACCCGAGAGCGCCAGAGTTCCGAGCCATCTTCCTGATCCAGTGCAAGCACCTGGCCGTTGCGGGTACCCAGATACACCTGATCGGCCACCGCTGTCAGACCACTGGAAACCGGCGTATCCAGTTCGATCTGCCACAGGGTTTCACCACTCTCGGCGTCGATGGCGCGTACCTGGCCGGATTGGTCCGCTGCGAACAGGCGACCGTCGTCCAGCGATGGCGTGATCGGGTAGCGCGCGATACCCAGGCCGTCTCCGATATCCTGATCCCACACGCCATTCAGTTCGACCTGAGGGGTGAAGGACTCGAGTTCCTTGGGGGGGTATTCCGGCTCGACCTTGCCGGCACAGCCGGCCACCAGAGTGATCAGCAGGGTGGGTACGAGCAAATGGGTAAGTTTCATAGCGTGAGGTCCTTCGCTCCCAGGTCGTCGAGTTTGAGCTGTACACCATAGACCGGCTGACCGGCTTCTTGGGAGAGTTTCAGCGCTTGTTGATAAGCGTCGCGGGCCTGGTCATCGCGACCCAATGCGACGAGGATATCGCCTCGGGTATCGGCGCGTTGAGCATTCAAGGCGTCGGGGACACCGGCCTCCAGCGTCGCGAGTGCCGTCTCGGCCTCGTCTTGGGCAAGTTGCAACCGTGCCAGACGCAGCCGTGCCAAGCCCTTGAGATAATCGCGATCGGTAGAGGCAATCAGCGCTTCGAGTGTCGTAATGGCAGATTCGTAGTCGTTGTCAGAGATCGCCAGGCGTGCTCGGATCAGCACGGCGAGATCCGCATAGAGGGTACCGTCATGATCATCGAGGAGCTCGCCGACCAACTGCTGGGCCCGGTCTTGAGCGCCGTCGTCCAGATTGTCCTGTCCGGCGAGGGACAACAGCTCCTGATAACGCAGCGATGCTGCTTCGGCCTGGCCTTCCTGGTAGTCCTGCCAGGCATTCCAGCCCAGCACGCCGGCGACGGCGATGACCACGCCCGCGATCAGCGAGGTGCCATTTTCCTTCCACCAGCGCTTGAGGGCCTCAAGCTGCTCTTCTTCGGTTCTTAGCTCCGCCACGGGCGGTCTCCTTTAAGTTCTTTCTGATGATTGGCCGCACACGCCGAGTTTTCAGACTGGATCTCAATGAATGGGCAGCGCTCATTCAGCACAGCAATTCTCTCAAGCGTTCGATCATCGCCGCTCGAGGCAGGGTTTCCTGATCGCGCTCTTCACGCAGAAACTTGAGCCCCAGGGTGCCCTGGTCGAGCTCGTCTTCGCCGAGGATCAGGGCCAGGCGCGCGCCGCTCCTGTCAGCTTTCTTGATCTGGCTCTTGAAACCGCCGCCACCGCAGTGTACCTGCAACGTCAAATAGGGCAGGGCGTCGCGCAGCTCTTCGCCCAGCAACAGAGCGTCGCGTTCGGCACGCTCGCCCATGGCCAACAGATAGGCATCCGGGCCACGTTGGCTTTCCGCGGGCACCAGATCCAGAGTTTCAAGCAGTAGAATCAGGCGTTCGACCCCCATGGCAAAACCCACTGCCGGGGTCGGTTTGCCGCCCAGTTGTTCGACCAGGCCATCGTATCGCCCACCGGCACAGACCGTACCTTGGCTGCCCAACGCCGTGGTCGTCCACTCGAACACGGTGCGCGAATAGTAGTCGAGCCCGCGCACCAGGCGAGGATTGATGACATAGGCGATGCCTGCGGCATCGAGCAACTCGGTGAGCTTGGTGAAATGGACCCGCGATTCGTCGTCGAGGTGTTCGAGCAACTGCGGCGCCCCGGCCAGCATCTCCGCCATATCAGGATTCTTGGAGTCGAGGATGCGCAGGGGGTTAGTCGACAGACGTCGCCGTGAATCTTCGTCGAGCAGATCAAGATGTGATTCGAAATAGTCGGTCAGTGTCTCACGATAAGCACGCCGAGCGTCGAGCGACCCCAGAGAGTTGAGCTCCAGAGTAACGTGTTCAAACAGGCCCAGTGCCTTCCATAGTCGCGCCGAGAGCAGGATGATCTCGGCATCGATATCCGGGCCGTCCAGACCGAAGGTCTCGACACCGACCTGATGGAACTGACGATAGCGTCCTTTCTGTGGACGTTCGTGACGGAACATCGGCCCTTGGTACCACAGACGTTGGGTCTGATTGTGCAGCAGACCGTTTTCCATGGCGGCGCGCACACAGCTGGCGGTACCTTCCGGGCGTAGAGTCAGGCTATCGCCGTTACGATCGTCAAAGGTGTACATCTCCTTTTCGACAATATCGGTGACTTCGCCGATGGAGCGCGCAAATAGCGCGGTTTGCTCGAGAATGGGGGTGCGAATCTCGAGATAACCATAGCGGCGCATCAACGACCTGATCTGTGCCTCGAAGTACTGCCAGAGAGGCGTTTGTTCGGGCAACAGGTCGTTCATGCCACGAATGGCTTGAATCTTCTTGCTCAAGGGGAAGCTCCTGACATACCGATCGACGGGCTATCTTACCCGCTACAGCGCGCCGCTGAAACGGTGCGTCAACCCTGGCGGACGATCATGTCCTCTTCCGCAGCCTGTTTTTCGCGCACCTTGTCGCGGATCAGACGTTCGAGATCGTCGACCAGGTGATCGTTGCGCAGCTTGGAAGCGGGCTTGCCGTCGATGTAGACCAGATTGGCCGGGTTGCCACCGGTCAGGCCGATATCGGTCTCCTTGGCTTCGCCGGGGCCGTTGACGACACAGCCGATGACCGACACGTCCAGCGGCGTCATGACATCTTCGAGGCGCGCCTCGAGTTCATTCATGGTGCCGATGACGTCGAAGTTCTGACGCGAGCAACTGGGGCAGGCGATGAAGTTGATGCCCTTGGAGCGCAGTCTGAGGCTCTTGAGCATATCGTAGCCAACCTTGATCTCCTCGACCGGGTCCGCGGCGAGCGACACGCGGATGGTATCGCCGATGCCGTCCATCAGCAGCATACCCAAGCCAATCGACGACTTGACGGTGCCGGAGCGCAGGCCACCGGCTTCGGTGATGCCCAGGTGCAGCGGCTGTTCGATCTTCGTGGCCAGTTCGCGATAGGCGGCCACCGCCATGAACACGTCGGATGCCTTGACGCTGACCTTGAAGTCGGGAAAGTCGAGGCGCTCGAGATGATCGATATGGCGCAGGGCGGATTCGACCAGCGCTGCCGGTGTCGGCTCGCCGTATTTCTTCTGCAGGTCCTTTTCCAGGGAGCCGGCATTGACACCGATACGAATCGGGATGCCGTTGTCCCGAGCTGCACCTACTACCGCGCGTACGCGATCTTCGCGTCCTATATTGCCGGGGTTGATGCGTAGACAATCTACGCCCAGCTCGGCGACCCGCAGGGCAATCTTGTAGTCGAAGTGGATATCCGCCACCAGCGGTACACTGACCCGGCGCTTGATACGGCCGAAGGCTTCAGCGGCGTCCATGTCCGGCACCGAGACACGCACGATATCGGCACCGGCAGCTTCGAGACGCTCGATCTGTGCCACCGTGGCATCGACATCGAGGGTATCGGTATTGGTCATGCTCTGTACCGAGATGGGGGCATCACCCCCTACCGCTACAGAACCAACATGAATCTGGCGCGACTTGCGCCGTTGTATCGGAGATTGAGCGTGCATAGGGCTGGTTCATTCTCCCAGATTGAAACGGGCGACATTGGTACCGGCGGCTCGGGTGTTGAGATCAACTTCCTCTCCACGATACCGCAGTTCGACGCCATCGGCATTGCCGATGGTCAGACGGAAGGGAGGTTCGCCTTCCGCGGTGGCCTCGGTGCCCGCTGCTTGCAGGCCGACCAGGATACGCTCCCCGCTGGCGTCGAAGACCTCGGTCCAGGACTCTTCATTGAAAACGAATGCCAGGCGCCGGCTATCCGGCGAGGCTGCAGCCGGCGCTGCCTCATCGTCTTCAGTGGTAGCAGCCTGTTCTTCAGACTGCGCCTCGGCCGACTCGTTCGCGGCGTCATTGGCATTATTGGACATATCCGGTGCAGTGTCCGGCTCGATCATGCTAGCGGCATCGTCGTCGCCAGTGGCCTCGTCGTTACCGGCTGACTCTGCATCATTGGCGGCTTCGTCGTTGGCGGCATCGTCTTCGACCAATCCCAGCTCTTCGTCTTTCGACGGTAGCGGCGGCAAGTCGCTATCCTCCTCGACAGCCGTGGAAGCGTTGTCGGTCGCGGTGCCACTGGCGTCATCGCTCATTGGCGCTTCATCGAGACTTTCCATCTCGGTGGTTTCGCTGAGTCCCAGACCATCAAAAATATCGTTGCCATCACGGCTTTGCCACCACAACAGGGTCAAGGCGATCAGGCCGAGAATCACCAGCACCGTGACCAGCTTGAAAATCCAGGGGCCGACGCGGGAGGGAGGCTTGGCGGTATGCACCGGCGTGACCTTGCGCTCGACTTCACCACGGCCATGCCGGCTGTTGTAGGCATCGACGACTTCGCGTTCGTCGATACCCATTAGACGGGCGTAGGCACGTAGATAACCGCGACGATAGGCGGAAATGGGTACTTCGTCGTACTGATCCCCCTCCAGCCCTGCCACCACTGCGGGGCGTAGATTGAGTTGTATGGCCACCTCTTCGAGGCTGAGTCCCTGACGCTCGCGCTCGTCTTTCAGCAGCTTGCCGGGTGATCCCGAATGCATGGGTTCAAAATCGGGTTGCTGTCGTTCTTGTATGTCGCTCATGGATGAGCCGTCCTCTTTGATTCGGGGTCAAGGTGCGTTTTGGGCATCGAGCTGGCGTGAATAAAAAGCGGCGGAGTCGTTGTCGCCTCGGGCTTGGGCAAGTTGCTCCGCCAACTGAAGGCTCTCGGAGGTGGCGCCGGCCAGACGGATGTAGGATTGCAACTGTTCCCAGGCCTGGGAATAGTTCCCTTGGGCATGATCGATGCGTGCCATCACCAGATAGCTGCGTGGGCTGCGTGGGTCGATGGTCTGGGCGCGGGTCAGGCTGGCACGCGCCGCCGGAATAGCGCCGAGTTCCCACTGACATAGTCCCAGATTGGTGAGTAGCTGGGCACGGTTGTTGTATTTGACATCCTGGGAGGCGCGCTCGAGTTGGTCGCAGGACTCTTCGACGCGGCCCTGGGAATACAGAAAGGCCGCGTAATTGTTGCGACCTTGCGTAAATGTCGGGTCCATGGCCAGTGCCTGGCGAAAGAAACGATCCGCCATGGCGCTTTCGCCCTGGCGTTGATAGAGCAGCGCCTGGACCTGCAACGCCTTTGGAGCGTCGGGATTTATCTCAAGGGCCCGGTCGAGTTTGGTCTGGGCGCGGGGTAAATTACCCTGCTCCATGTATTCGATGGCCATGGTGATGTTGAGCTTGAGGGCCTGGTCGATATCCTTTTCCGCGCTGTTCGAGCCGGATCCTGCATCGATGGCGCAGCCTGAAAGCAATGCTACGACGAGCAGCACGACCCATGGCTTGACAGGCATCGGTGAATAGCGAAATAGGCTCATGGAACCCTCTAGCGAGACCGCGCCAAGTATTAGGGAACGATCGAATTGATCAACCTTGGTATTAGATAAAACGTACTTATCAAAGCGTTGTAAACGATCGAAGTCAAGATCGCTCTATTATGGTTAATCGGCATCGATCTGAATTGATTGAATATAGCGCTCATGACGCCGGGTTTTATCCTTGACTCGCCCGACAAGTTGACCACAGGCGGCATCGATATCGTCGCCTCGGGTCATGCGAATCGGCGCCGTGTAGCCCAATTCGTACAACCACTGCTGAAAGCGCATGGCTTGATTACGTGAGGGCTTCTCGTAGCCCGAGTGCGGGAAGGGATTGAAGGGAATCAGATTGATCTTGCAGGGTAGTTCCTTGAGCAGTGCCGCAAGCTGTTCGGCGTGCTCCCGCTGATCGTTGACTTCCTTGATCAGGGTGTACTCGATGGTCACCATGCGTCGATCGGCGCATTTCGTCAAATAGCGCTGGCAGGCATCGAGCAGGGTGCGAATATTGTACTTTCGGTTGAGCGGCACCAGCTCATTGCGCAGTTCATCATTGGCAGCATGCAGCGAAATGGCCAGGCTGACGTCCAGTTCGTCACCGAGCTTGTCGATCATCGGCACGACACCGGACGTCGACAGCGTGACGCGACGCTTGGACAGGCCGTAGGCCATGTCATCGAGCATCAGCTTCATCGCCGGCACGACGTTGTCGTAATTGAGCAGCGGCTCGCCCATGCCCATCATCACCACGTTGGTCACGGGTCGGCTGAGGCTGTCGTGACGCGGGCCGGCGCTGCGGCACGCCACCCACACCTGGCCGATGATCTCCGCAGCGGTCAGATTACGTTGAAAGCCCTGCTTGCCGGTAGAACAGAAGCTGCAGTCCAGTGAGCAACCTACCTGGGACGACACGCACAGCGTACGTCGGCTACCGTTCTCGGAAGGAATCAGTACCGTCTCCACATAGCTGCCGTCCTCGACTTCCAGCACCCATTTGCGCGTGCCATCCTTCGAGGCTCCTTCGTAGACCACCCCCGGTCCGCGAATCTCTGCTACCTCGGCCAGGCGCGTTCGCAGTGTCTTGGATAGATTGGTCATGGCCTCGAAGTCGTCGCAGCCTTCGTGGTGAATCCATTTCATCACCTGGGTGGCGCGAAACTTCTTCTCGCCGATGGAGACGAAGAAAGCTTCCATCTGCTCCCGGGAGAGGCCGAGCAGGTTGGTGCGAGTAGCGTTCGAAGCGGTAGGAGCGGGTGCGGTCATGGGTATCGATACGTCGTGAACGGCATCTTGGAGCAGGGAGCGGGGGCGGCTTGCCCCCGCGGCGTCGGATCAACCGCGCGGGCAGATCTCGTCATTGCCGAAGAAGTAGGCCACTTCACGCTCGGCGGACTCCGGTGAATCGGAGCCATGCACGGCATTGGCGTCGATGGACTGGGCGAAATCGGCGCGAATGGTGCCGGGCGCGGCGTCCTTGGGATTGGTGGCTCCCATTAGATCGCGATTCTTGGCGATGGCATCATCACCCTCGAGCACTTGAACCATCACCGGCCCAGAGGTCATGAAACCGACCAGCTCGCCGAAGAAACCACGCTCCTTGTGCTCGGCGTAGAAACCTTCCGCCTGCTCCTTGGAAAGGTGCTGCATCTTGGCGGCAACGATCTTGAGTCCGGCCTTCTCGAAGCGGCTGTAGATTTCGCCGATCACGTTTTTCGCAACGGCATCGGGCTTGATGATGGACAGGGTGCGCTGATTGGCCATGCAGGATATCTCCATAAATGATTGAGGGATGAGACGGCAGCGCGCCGCAGGAGCGGCGCGGGGGAGTATGCTTCAATGAAATATCAAACAGCCATCATTGAAAATCGCGCCATTATAACGACTCGGTGCGGATAACGCATCCAGACATCGAGCAGGGTGCTCGTCTGCGATGATTCTCATACGCTGAAGCTTTCGCCACAACCACACTGATCCTTGACGTTGGGGTTGTTGAAGCGAAAGAAGCGGTTGAGCCCTTCCGACACATAGTCCACTTCGCTGCCGTCGAGCATGGTCAATGCCTCCGGCGCGACGAATACCTTGGCACCATGTTCTTCGAAGGTGACATCATTACTCGCCTCCTGGTCGGCGAAGTCGAGAACGTAGCTGTATCCGGAGCAACCGCTGGGCTTGACGGTCACCCGCAGACCCAGGCCATGGCCGCGTTCATCGAGTGCCAGGCGAATCTGCTGGGCGGCGGCGGGTGTAATCGAAAATTGTGTCATGAAAACCTCCTTAATGATGGAGCAGTGCGCTCAGCGCGTGCCTCAGTTCGGCCACCGCCGCATCGATATCCGCGTCGGTGGTGAAGCGGCCGAAGCTAAAGCGCAGCGACGTCAGTGCCCGCGCGCGCGGAACACCGATGCCTTTCAATACATAGGATGGCTCGACGCTAGCGGAGTTGCATGCCGAGCCGGTGGAAACCGCGATACCTCGCAGGGCCATCAACAACGACTCGCCGTCGACACCGTCGAAGGCGAGATTGACGATATTGGGCACGGAGGCATCGATATCGGTATTGCGGTGAACGCCACCGATGTCTTCAAGTCCATCGAGAAAACGCTGGGCGAGGGCGGCAATGCGAGTCTGGTCGGCGGCGCCTTCGGCTTGCGCCAGGGCAAAGGCCTCGCCCATGCCGGCGATCTGATGGGTCGGCAGGGTGCCGGAGCGCATGCCGCGCTCGTGGCCACCGCCATGGATCAGCGCCTCGACGCGAATGTCCGGGCTGCGACGCACGTAAAGTGCACCGATCCCCTTGGGACCATAGGCCTTGTGACCTGACAGCGACATCAGATCGATGCCCTGGCGGGTGACGTCCAGTTCGATGCGTCCCACCGCCTGAGCAGCGTCCACGTGCAAGGCCGAGCCGTGGGCGTGAGCTACTTCGGCAAGGGCGGCCAGATCGTTGATCGTACCGAGTTCATTATTGACCGCCATCAGCGACACCAGCACGGTATCGTCCCGCATGGCCTCGTCAAGCCGCGCAGGCGAAATGCGTCCGTCTTTTTCCGGTGTCAGCCAGGTGACGTCGAACCCCTCGGCTTCCAGCGCGCGTGCGGTATCGATGACGGCCTTGTGCTCGATGCTCGAGGTCACCAGATGTCGGCCGCGGGCCCGGTTGGCGCGCAGGAACCCCGTCAATGCCAGATTATCCGCCTCGGTGGCCCCGGAGGTCCAGACGATCTCCCTCGGATCGGCACCGATCAGATCGGCCACCTGACGACGCGCTCCTTCCACGACCTGTTCGGCTTGCCAGCCAGGCATATGGCTGCGCGACGCCGGGTTGGCGAAGACGCCCTCCAGGGTCAGATGCTGGCTCATGACCTCGGCGACCCTGGGGTCGACCGGCGTGGTCGCAGCATAGTCAAGATAGATGGGGGCGTTCATGGCCATGATCGTGTTCGTTGTCCTGCCCAGTAAAGTGACTCGATAGCGACAGTAACTCGAAAGCTAAAGTGACTCGATGGCGATCGTATCGCCGGTGTGCTGTTGCCGTTGACGAGCGGCAATGCTGCGTACTTCATGACGGTCGATCAGATCGCCTAGCGACACGCCATCGAGAAAGCCGTGAATCTCTTCGGAGAGTTCGCACCACAGATGATGCGTCAGGCAGGTATGACCCGCCTGACAATCCGCCAAACCCTGACAACGAGTCGCATCCACCGACTCGTCGACGGCATCGATGACCCGGGCGACGGACACCTGTGCCGGTGCCTTAGCCAGACGATAGCCGCCGCCGGGACCGCGCACGCTGGTGACCAGTTCACTGCGACGCAGCCGAGCAAACAGCTGCTCGAGATAGGAAAGAGAAATATCCTGGCGCCTGGAAATATCCGCCAGGCTGACCGGGCGTTGGTCGGCGTGCAAAGCCAAATCGAGCATGGCGGTGACGGCGTAGCGTCCTTTCGTGGTCAGGCGCATAGAGTATCAAACGCAAGAGTCGGTCGAATGATTAACAGTGAGTGGCCAACAAATATCGCCAAACGGACGAGAACCATCGCTATTCTGGCGTGACCTGGCCCTCATTATGAGAAAACCGAGTAGAACGGTCAACAATTCCCGGTGTGTCGTTCAGCGACCACCGTCTACCTGATGTGAAACGGCGGGCGACTGTTCGGTGGTCGCCGACGAGTCTTGCGAGTCAGACGGGCGATTCTCGTCAGAAGAGGATGGTTCTTGCCTTTGAGGATTTTTCTCGATGGGCGAGCAGGCGCTGTCGACATCCTCGAGAACGCCGGCAAAATCCTCGTCGCGCAGCTCAGGTAGCTGTCCTGAGCGGTAACTGGCGTCGAGCTTGCGCAGCGTGGCGCACATCACCTCGATGCGCTGATCCACCGCGTGCATATGATCGAGCATGGCTTGCATGGAATGGGCCACGGGGTCGGGCATGTCCTGACTCACGCCGTAGGCATCGAAGCCAAACTTCTGGCGCATCGCTTCACGGCGTTCCGGATCGAAGGCGGGTTCTTCTTCGACATCCGGTTCGGCTCGCTTGACGATCTTGCCGGGGATGCCGACCACCGTCGCGCCAGCGGGCACCGCCTTGGTGACCACCGCGTTGGAACCTATCTTGGCGCCCGCGCCGACGATAAAGGGGCCCAAGATCTTGGCGCCGGCACCAACGATGACACCATCCTCCAAAGTAGGATGACGCTTGCCTTTGTTCCAACTAGTGCCACCCAGGGTGACGCCCTGATAGAGCGTCACATCGTTGCCGACCTCGGCGGTTTCGCCGATGACCACCCCCAGGCCGTGGTCGATGAAGAAGCGCCGGCCGATCGTCGCCCCGGGATGAATCTCGATGCCGGTCAGCCAGCGGAACAGCGTCGACAGCGTTCGCGCCAGCCACTTCAGGTTTTTCTGCCACAGCCAGTGGCTCAAACGATGGGCGAGCAGCGCATGCAGCCCGGGGTAGTTGGTCAGCACTTCGAATACATTGCGGGCTGCCGGGTCACGCGCGAACACGCTATTGATGTCTTCTCGCAGACGGCTGAACATGAGCAATCCTTGTATGGGCCTGGTCGGCATTTTCGGTTGCCGCAACACTTGAATCTTTCATTATTGGGGTGCCTAGACAGCCCTGCAAGGTGTGGCCGGCACTGAAGCGGCGGCATTAGGAAAGCACTGAATAAATGCCTGCGCGACTCAATCACTGCGTTACGCGGTGCGCGGAATCCTCACATATACCCCATATGCTCCGGTTCCTGTGCTCCGGGTGCCTTGTCTTGCCTTCGTTCGCCTGTTTTGTAAACACCCTCTTAGCGAGCATTTTTGGCCTTTTTTTCCATGGCGGTCAGGATGCCGCGCAGGATGCTGATTTCCATTTGATCTGGCCGCGCGCGCAGATAAAGACGGCGTAGCCGAGCCATCAACTGACGAGGCTTGGCCGGGTCGTGAAACTCGACGGCGATCAAGGCACGTTCCAGATGGGTGAAGAAACGCTCTAGATCGTCATGGCTGGCCAGGGGGCTATCCCACTCGAGCCCGAATGTAGCAGGCTCCTTGTCGATCCTCGGGTTTTTATTAACCCCCGGCGGGGAGTCCTGCAGCCAGGCCTGGCGACATTCATAAGCCAACACCTGGACCGCCGCTGCCAGATTCAGTGAGCTGAAGTCCGGGTTGGCTGGAATGCATACGTGGCGATGGCAGCGTTGCAATTCGTCGTTGGTCAGGCCGCTATCCTCACGCCCAAACACCAGCGCTACCCGAGCCTCACGGCTAGTCAACTCGTCTGCCAGCGCATCGCTCAACTGACGTGGTGTGAACATCGGCCAGGGCAGAGTGCGCGAACGAGCGCTGGCACCGACGACCAGGGTGGCATCTGCCACCGCGTCGTCGAGAGAGGCATGAATGGGTGCGGCGGCGACCAGCGCATCCGCCCCCGAAGCCCGGGAAATGGCCTCACTGGTGCGTACCTCGCAGCGTGGCGCGACCAGCGCTAGGTCTGCAAGCCCCATGTTCTTCATGGCCCGGGCAACACCGCCGATATTGCCGGGGTGACTGGTGCCGACAAGCACGATGCGCAGTTGGGCGAGGGAGAAGGGACGATCAAGCATGCAAGGTGGTCATCCAAATATCGAAACGGGTTCCGCGCAGTCTATCACGGCGACGACAGGTGGCGATGGCGGCGGATTCTCGTGGCCCGAAATACGACTTTTTGCTAGGATGCCAGGCCCTAGCGTTCTTTAACAGTCATCGACTCCTCAAGGCCCGATCATGCATCCGATGGTCCAATTCGCGCTACGTGCGGCACGTAGCGCCGCCGAACAATTTCTTCGTGTTCGCGAGCGTATCGAAAACGCTCACGAAGATCACAATCTTCAAGGTTTGCTGGACGATAGTGCGCGCAATGCCGAGACATTGATCGTGCGCCAGCTTGCCCGCGGCTATCCGCAACATGGCGTTGTGGGTCGCTTTACACCTCATCGCGATGGCGAGGGTGAAGGCCGCGAGATTCTATGGAAGATCGAACCCTACCACGGCTATTCCAATCTCGGTGTGGCCGGCGACAGCTTTGCGTTGTCTCTGGTGTGTCTGGTCAAGGGTCGGCCTGAACACGCGGTGGTCATCTGCCCGTTCAGTGATGACGAGTACCTGGCCAGTCGGGGGCGAGGCGCCCAACACAACGGTAAACGCATCCGTGTGACCAAGGCGACTCACGTTGACGGCACACGCATTGCCATGGGCCTTCCGGAGAGCTGGCTACGTGCCCGTCATCTGCCGACGTACCTGCATCTAGTACAGCGCCTTGGCCCGCAGATCGATACCCTGACCGCGACGGGCTGCCCGCTGCTGGATATCGCCGAGATGGCCGCCGGGCGCGCCGACGCCGTCCTGGTGCTCGGGCTCGAGGAACAGGATAGTCTGGTGGGGTCGTTATTGCTCAAGGAAGCTGGTGCGCTGATGGGTGGCCCGGATGGCACCCCCAGCGTGAGTGTCGAAGGCAACCTGATGGCCGCCGGACCACGGCTCTACAAGGCGCTGGTGCAGGTGCTCAAGGCGTCGGCCTGAGAAGCATCTAAGCGAGAAAGCTTGTAACGCAAACCCCCGTTCGGTCGTGAGCGGGGGTGCGCTTATGATGCCTGTGATTGTTGCGTCTGTAGCTCGAGATATCGCCACGTTTTCAAAGATTGTGGGTACGCAACCAGTCGTCGATCATGGCGTGCAAGTGTGACCCCGAGAAGCTGGGGAAATGCCCGCCATGCACGGTGCGAGCCGGCAATTTCCGCAATCGTCGCAGGCTGGCGGCATAGTCGCTTAAGTTGCTGTGCCAGGTGTCTTCGATCAGGGGGCCATCGTAGATCAGATCGCCGGAGATCAAGATAGCGGTGGCGGCTTCCCACAGGGCGATGCCGCCGGGAGAATGCCCCGGTGTATGAATGACCTCGAAGCGCCTGTTACCCAGATCGAGAATATCACCATCCTCGAGAATCTCGATCCGTCGTGGCGGTTCAATCCGGTAGTGATGGTATTCAAAAGGGGATGGTGGCAGGGCCTCGAACATCTCATCGCCGAGGAAGGCCTTCGCCAGAGTACGCTCGCGATCCGGCGAGGCGAGAATATTTGCCTCGTCGGCATGCACATGGCAGCGATCAAACTCGCTGACGGCACCGATATGATCGAAGTGGGTATGGCTGGCGACGGCGATCAGATCGCGCTCACTGAGCAAAGGTACCTGTTGGCGCAGCGGTACTGCTCCCAAGCCGAAGTCGACCAGCAAGTCCCGCTCGCGACCGCGCACATGCCACAAATTGCAGCGGAAGAAGGGGCGAATCCAGGGTTCATCGATCAGCGTGATGCCGTCGCCTAAGGCCTGCGTGCGATACCATTTATCGGAGGCTATGCGGATCATTGTCAGTCTTTTCCTCCCTCATAGGCATGCACTCGCAGGATCGTAAATCCTTCAGGTAATTTTGGGCCCGTTGGCTGGTTTCGATAGCAGAAAAATCCAGTGGGGTAACCAGTACACCGGAAGGCTCGCCAAGTTGGCCTAGTACTTCTCCATCCGGATCAGCAATCAGGCTATTACCACAATAGTGCAGCGCCTCTTCCTGGCCTGCACGATTCGCGCAGGCGACGAAGCACTGATTATCCATGGCTCTGGCACGAATCTGTAGCCGTTGACGAGACGCGTTCGGATGCATGTTGGCGGTCGGCGAAACGATCAGCTGTGCTCCTTGACGCGCAAGGGCTCTGGCAATTTCAGGAAACTCGTTGTCGTAGCAGATCATGAGGCCAATGCGTCCGAGACGTGTATCGAGAACGCAATGGGCATCACCGGGACGAAAGTGCTGGTGTTCGCGACCCCATAACTGACGTTTGCGATAAGCGCCAAGCTGGGCGCCCGTGTCGTCCAGCAGAATCGCCGTGTTATACAGGATGCCATGCGGATCGCGTTCAGCCAGGCCAAAAATGATATGCAAGCCGTAGCGCTGGGCATAATCAGCGACTGCTCGACACAAAGGGCCGTCGAGTGGCTCCGCAAGCGTCGTGAGTTGGTCGAAGATGTTATAGCCCGTCATGGCCAGTTCCGGCAGAACCAATAACTCGGCTTCGCTGTCGACCGCTTGTTGGCATAGCCTCTTGAGAGTCGCAAGATTGGCCTTTACATCGAAACGTGCCGGCGCCGTCTGGGCGAGCATCATTTTCATCGTGTGGCCTCCAGTGAGTCATCACGGCCCTTACCGACGAACAGCCTTACCCCGGCCCAGTAAAGTGCGCCGGTAATCACGAACACCGGCAGGGAGGCACCGAAGGCCAGCGGCGCCATCAGCGACCAGTAGGCGGCAAGTGCAGCCCCGATGAGGTAGGCGCCGATGGCGAACGGCGCTGTGGCAAGGCCAACCTGGGTTCTGGATTCGAGCAGCTCCGCGTCATAGCCCTGGCGGCTGACGAGGTAGTAGTCGACGATCATCACCGAGAAGGCGGGAATGAACAGCGCCCCGATCAACAGCAGAAAGTTCTGGAATTGATCGAGAATGCCCGGAATCAATGCGCCGAAGACGGTCACGACGCCGATGACCAGCGCCGGCTTCCAGAAGCGCATGCCCGGTTTGACGTTCATGCAGGAAAGCGTCGCACTGTAGACCGCCATCACATTGGTAGTCATGACGGATAGAAAGATGACCAGTGCGGCGGGTAAGCCAAAACCGAATCCGCTCAGCAGCCTGGTGGGATCGTAGGTCTGCTCCATGCCGTTGAGGACCGAAATGCCGGAAACCGCTGCACCGAGACCCATGGCGATTACCGCCGCCAAAAGATAACCGGTATAGGTTCCCCAGATTGCGACGGCGCTATTCTTGCAATTGCGATTGTAGTCCGCGGAAGAGGATATCCATGAGAAGGCGGTGGCGATCACGATGTCGAAGGCGATACCCAGAGTGATGCCATTACGCGATTCTGGGGCCATGGTGAGCAGATTGCCGATATCGTAATGACGGTTGAGCTGATAAAGCACCGCTGCGGCGAGTATCACCATGAGACTGGCGGCCCAGCGCTCCACGCGCTCGATGCCCAAATGGCCTCGCAGCACGATCAGCACGACCACTGCCTCGCAGATCACCGTCATCAGCGCTAGATTGCTGTAGCCGGTCGTGCTGGAGATTGCATAATCAAGGCTCATGCCCGCCAATAGCGCTTGAATCCAGCTCCAGGCGATCAGTACGCTCATGTTGACGAATGAGATCAGTCGGCTGCCTAGCGGCCCATAAGCGCGGCGGGTGAGTACCATCGAAGGTAGCCCTGTATGCTGGCCCATCAGTCCCACGAGTAACAAGGGCACGGCCCCGATGAGTGACCCGATCAACACGGTCGTCATCGCGGTGGTAAAGCGCAGGTCGGGAACCAGCAGCATCCCCGTGAGGATTGTCGTTACCACGACATTGGCGCCTAGCCACAACGCCATGGTGCCGAAAAAACTCAGACTACGTGTCTGATGCTCATCCAGTGTGTCCTGGCCTAACAGTTTGTCGAACGAGAACATGGTGTTTGGCTCCACCTTACTATTGTTGTTGGGCTTTTACCGTCTGCGTGACTGTTGTCTTGGGGCTTTTTTTAGTCCGCAATGGCGCTTCGCAATCTACAGCGTTGGGCAAATGATGCGCGGGTACTTTTTCTCAAAACACGAAGACATGGGCGATCACCGCAATGATGGGCAGTGTGATGGCGGTGCGTAGCAGGAAAACCACGACCAGCTCCCAAAGCTTGATCGGGATCTTCGACTTGAGCAGCAGGGCGCCGATCTCCGACATGTAGATCAGCTGGGTCAGGGACAGGCAGGCGATCACGAAGCGGGTCAGTTCGCTCTCGATGTTGGAGGCCAGCACCGCCGGCAGAAACATGTCGGCGAAGCCTACCAATGTCGCGGGCGCCGCGGCCTGGGCCTCGGGAATTTGCAGCCATTCGAGTACCGGCACCATCGGGTACGACAGCCAGGTAAACAGCGGCGTGAATTCCGCCAGCACCAAGGCCACGGTGCCGATGGCCACCACCAGCGGCAGCAGTCCGAAGAAGATATCGGCAACGTTGAACAGGGCAACCCGCACCAGTTGACCGGGCCCCGGCGCGGTTTCGGCCCGAGCCACTGCTTGACCCAGGCTGAAACGCAGGATACCAATGCCGCCGGTGCTCTCCTCGGCGATCCGACAGCCAGCCGGTTCGTAATAGCTGTTCGACTTGCGCGATAGTGGCGGCAATCGCGGCACGATCACGGCGGCAATCAGCCCCGCGACCAGCACCGTGAGATAAAACTCGATGAAGAGATGGTTGATCTTGATGAAGGAGGCGACCAGCAAAGCGAAGGCAATGGAGACGATGGAGAAATTGGTGGCGATCGCCGCGGCTTCGCGCTGATTGTAATATCCCTGTTCGTATTGCTGGGTGGTAATCAGCACGCCCACGGTCCCTGAGCCCATCCAGGAGGCGGTCGCATCGATGGCACTGCGCCCGGGCAGGCCGAAGATGATTCGGAATGGCTTGCGCACCAGGCTGCCGATAAACTCCATGAAGCCGAAATCCACCAGAAACGGCAGTAGCAGCGCGGCGAAGAAGAAGAACGTCAGTAGCACCGGCGCCAGATCGTTGAGCATGACTCCGCCGGTGGTCGAGGCGGTGATGAAGGTCGGGCCGATCTGGAACAGCGTCATGAGCGCGAAGAGGGCGCCCAGCACCCGCAGGGCGAGCCACAGCCACTCGACGTCGAACAACTCCTTGAGCGGCCCTCGATCGAGCCATGTTGGCTGGGTCAGCTTGACGAGCACCGTCAGCCCTGCAGACAAACACAGGATCACCGTCGCCAACGGTGGCAACGCACTACCCAGTAGCGCCTTCAAGCCATCGGCCAGAAAGCCCATGCCGATATTGATGCTTTCGCCAGAGGTGAACGGCACCAGAAACATGCCGATACCAATCAACGAAGGAATCAGGAACTTGAGCAGCCCGCGACGGCTGAATTTGCCGCCGTTGGTGTGGTAGGGGCCGGTGGTCGTTTCCAGTGATGAGGGCATGTCAAAATATCCCGTTGTTTTTTGTGAGGTTGTCGCTAGAAACGTTTAGCGCCGTTGAACACCGGGCAGCACACACAGCATTTCATAGAGCAGGGTCGCCCCCATCAGCGCAGTGTTGCCGCTCTGGTCATAGGGCGGGGAGACCTCCACCAGATCGCCGCCGACCACGTTCAGTCCCCAGGCGCCGCGCACGATCTCGAGCCCCTGTTGAGCGGTGAGGCCGCCCATTTCGACGGTGCCGGTACCGGGTGCCACGGAAGGGTCAAGGCTATCGATATCAAATGAGATATATACCGGGCCGTCGCCCATCTGTTCACGCACCTCTGCCATCAAGGGCGCCAGCGACTTGTACCAGCATTCCTCGGCCTGAACCACGCGAAAGCCCTGATCGCGGCACCAGTCGAAATCGTCCGCGGCATAGCCGGTGCCGCGCAGGCCGATCTGCACCACGCGCTGGCTGTCCAGCAGGCCTTCTTCCTGAGCGCGGCGGAACGGGCAGCCGTGGGCGATTTTCTCACCGAACATGTGCTCGTTGACATCGGCATGGGCATCCACATGGATCAGCCCGACCGGGCCATGCTTCTTGGCGATGGCGCGCAGCAGCGGCCAGGTCAGGGTGTGATCGCCGCCCAAGGTCAACGGCGTGCAGTCATGAGCGAGCACCTCGTTGTAGAAGTCGGTGATGATGTCGAGATTCTTGGGCAGGTTGAAGGTGTTGATCGGCACGTCGCCGATGTCCGCCACCTGCAGGCTGTCGAAGGGGGCGGCCTTGGTCGCCATGTTATAGGGGCGCAGCATGCGGGACTCGTCGCGGATCTGGCGCGGCCCCAGCCGGGTACCAGGACGATTCGAGGTGCCGATGTCCATGGGAATGCCGATGAATGCCGCATCCAGACCGGCGGCGCTTTCCTGAGTCGGTAGGCGCATCATGGTGGCCGGACCGCCGAAGCGGGGCATATCGTTGCCGCCGAGCGGCTGATTGAAGGTCGGCTTGTCGTTCATGTCGATCGTTTCCTTGCAAGTGATTCGCTCTGGCCATATCGATGGGCATTTCTTACTTGCTTGCAGGGAATGTGCCAACGTTCAAGTGTCTGTTTTCTGGCACTATGAGTGCTATTTGATTCAATAATGGATCATTTGAGGTCGTGATCGATTCATTTATGTATTATTCGATTCATAAATGAATCGATGCAGGAAGCAGCTCATGACCGATATCGGCAGTGCAGTGCTCAAGACCATCATCAATACAGCTCATGACCACTTCTTCATCGTCGAGGCCAGTGGCCGAATTCTCGATGTCAGTCCGGGAAGTGCGGCGGTCTATGGCCTGAGCCGTGAGGAGCTTTGCACCAGCACCGTGCAGGAGCTGGTCGAGCGCGGTGTGCTTTCACCCTCGGTGACCATGGAGGTGATCCGTACCCAGCAGCCGGCGCAGGTGTTGCAGCATACCGGCACCGGGCGGCGAGTGATCGCTGAGGCGCATCCGGTCTTCGTCGACGGCAAGCTCGCGCGTATCGTCTCCCGCTCCATGGATCTCACCGATCTGCAGCTGCTTCAGGACGAGTACAAGCTGCTCCAGCAGCGCTTCAGTGAGCACCTCATGCGCGGCGGTTCGGCTTCGTTGGAAGATGACCTGGGGCTTGATGAGTTGGAGGTGCGCAGTGGCGTGATGCGCGAGGTGGCGCTGCTGATCAAGCGGGTCGCACCCAGTGACGCCACCGTGTTAATGCTGGGTGAGTCCGGGGTCGGCAAGACCGCCTTCGCGCGTCAGTTGCATCGTTGGAGCGCACGTCATTCCGGCCCCTTCATCGATGTCAATTGTGCCGCCATACCCGAATCCTTGTTCGAGTCGGAAATGTTCGGTTATCAGCCCGGCGCCTTCAGCGGTGCGGCCCGTCAGGGCAAGGCGGGGATGCTGGAAATGGCCGAGGGCGGCACGCTGTTTCTCGATGAGATCGGTGAGCTTCCGCTGGCCATGCAGAGTAAGCTGCTCAAGGTGATTCAGGATGGCCAGATCACTCGGCTCGGCGATACGCGGGCGCGGCGCGTGGATTTCCGTCTGGTGGTGGCCTCGAATCAGGATATTGCCGCCCGGGTCGAAAGCGGCGCCTTTCGCCTCGATCTGTATTACCGGCTCAATGTCATCCCGCTGACGTTACCGCCTCTGCGCGAACGCCGTGAGGACATACCCGGATTGGCGGAATTGCAATTGGAGCGTCTCAATCATCGTTATGGTCGTACCAAGGTGCTGCACCCCAGCGTGTGGCCTGAACTCATGGGGCGCGACTGGCCCGGCAATGTGCGGGAGCTGGAGAACTGGATGGAGCGCGCCTGGCTCGCAGCGCCGGAGGAGGTGATCGGTGCCATTGGCGACCATGTTTTATCATCGAGCCTGGAGCGGCGCGCCCCAGCGGTAGAAACGCAAGCTGCTTCGAGCCTGCCATCGGAGGGGCAAACGCTCAAACAGGCACTCGATGCCTATGAGGGAGAGATTCTGGGATCGCTCTGCCATCAGGTAGCCAGCACCTACGCCTTGGCCGAGCGACTTGGCATCAGCCAACCCAGCGTGGTGCGTAAACTGAGAAAGCATGGCCTGCGCATCGGTTCGGGAAAAGCGAATTTCTCGCCGTAAACGACGACACCCCGCCGGAGCGGGGTGTCGAGCCTTGCATGAGGTTATTCGATACGGATGCCCGATCAAGGCAACTCCTCTTCTTCGGCATTCTCCTTCTTTGCCGGGATCAGATCCTCCCGCTCCAGCTTGATCACGATCAGCAGCGCCGAGGCGACGTACACCGAGGAGAAGGTACCGATACCCACCCCGACGATCAGCGCCAGGGCGAAGTTATGGATCATATCGCCCCCCAGTACCAGCAGCGCCAACAGCACCAGCAGGGTGGTGCCGGAGGTCGCCAGGGTACGGGCCAGGGTCTGGTTGATCGACTCGTTGAAGATCATCGCCATATCGTCGATGCGCGATTTGCGGATGTTCTCGCGAATTCGGTCGTAGACGATGATGGTGTCGTTGAGCGAATAACCGATGACGGCGAGTATTGCCGCCAGTACCGTCAGGTCGAACTCGAGCTGAAACAGCGAAAACACGCCGAGCACGATGATGACATCGTGAATGAGCGCCAACAGCGCACCCAGCGCGAACTTGTACTGAAAGCGAAAAGCCACATAGAGCATCACCACGCCCAGAGCCACCAGCATGCCCAGGCCGCTCTGATCGCGAAGCTGGCCACCGACCTGAGCACCGACAAATTCTGCGCGCACCAGGTTCACGCTTTCACCGCTCTGGCGCAGAATGTCCGTGACCCGATTGCCGACATCCGGATCGAAGGCCTGCTGCAGACGCACCAGAATCTCGTTGGCGGTACCGAAGGTCTGTACCGACACATCCCGGAACCCGGCGCTTTCGAGCAGTTGGCGAATCGCATCCAGGGCCGGCGCGCTGGCGTAACGCACCTCGACCAGGGTGCCTCCGGTGAAGTCCAGTCCCAGATTGAGTTGCTGGAATAGAAGAGTCAGCACCGATAGCAGCAGCAACACGCCGGAAGCGATGAAGGCGTAGCGGCGCTTGCCCATGAAATCGAACTGTCGCATCGCGTAAGCCCCTTAAATCCAGAGTTTCTTGACGGGTTTGCCGCCAAGCGTCAGATTGACCATCGCCCGGGAGACCAGGATGCCGGTGAACATCGAGGTCAGAATGCCCAGAGAGAGGGTGACGGCGAAGCCCTTCACCGGCCCGGTGCCGATCGAGAACAGGATCACCGCGACCAGCAGGGTCGTCAGGTTGCCATCGATGATCGAAGTGAAGGCGCGCTCATAGCCGGCATGGATCGCCTGTTGTATCGGCATCTTGGCGCGCAGCTCTTCGCGTATGCGCTCGAAGATCAACACGTTGGCATCCACCGCCATCCCCAGAGTCAGCACGATACCGGCGATGCCCGGCAGGGTCAGAGTGGCACCCAGCATCGACAGGGCGGCGATCAACAGCACCAGGTTGGTCGCCAGGGCCAGGTTGGCGACTACGCCAAAAGCCTTGTAGCGGATCAGCATGAACAGCACGACCAGCAGCAGACCGAGTTCGACGGAGAGAACGCCTTGCTCGATATTGGCCTTGCCCAGGCTCGGGCCGATGGTGCGCTCGGCGACGAAGTAGATCGGTGCGGCCAGGGAACCGGAGCGCAGCAGCAACGCCAGTTCCTCGGCTTCGGTGGGGGAGTCCAGTCCGGTGATACGAAAGCTGTTGCCCAGCGCGCTCTGGATGGTGGCCAGACTGATGATGCCCCGCTCGGTATAGGGCACGCGCTCCTCGACCTGTTCGCCATCCTTCATCACCATGCGCGTGCGTGTCTGGTTGTCGATATAGACGACCGCCATGGCGCGCCCGATGTTCGAGCGAGTGGCACGGTTCATCAGCGTGCCGCCGGTGCCGTCCAGGTTGATGTTGACCTGGGGACGTCCGTTTTCATCGAAGCTACGGCTGGCGCTGGAAACGCTGTCACCGGTGATGATGACGTCGCGCATCAGCTCGGCGGTGCGCTGCTCATTGTTGCGAAAGGCGATGGTCTCGGTCTCGTTCTCCGGCGTGTCCGGACGAGCCTCGAGACGAAATTCCAGATTGGCGGTCGCGCCGACGATACGCTTGGCGGCAGCGGTGTCCTGTACCCCGGGTAACTCGACGACGATGCGACTCGGACCCTGACGCTGCACCAGTGGCTCCGCCACCCCCAGTTCATTGACGCGGTTGCGCAGCGTGGTGAGGTTCTGGTTGATGGCGTAGTCCTGAATCTCGGTGACCTGCTGTTCCGTCAGTGTCATGGCCAGCATCGCGCCACGACCCGCCTCGCGGTCCTCGTACTGGAAATCGGGGAATTCCCGGCTGATGATACGGCGGGCCTGGCTACGAGCGTCCTCGTCGATAAAGGTCAGTGTCAGCGTGCGATCCTCGATCTGGGTATCCCGGTAGCGAATGCGCTCATCCCGCAGGCTCTCGCGGATGGCGCTGGCGTTGACTTCCAGGCGCTGGGTGAGGGCGGCTTCCATATCGACTTCCAGAGCGAAGTGCACGCCGCCGCGCAGATCGAGCCCCAGATTCATGGGCGATGCCCCCAGGCTCTCGAGCCAGGCCGGCGTCGATTCCGCCAGGTTGAGCGCCACGGTGAAATCGTCGCCGAGGGTTTCGTTGACGATGTTGCGCGCCTTGAGCTGGTCGTCCGCGTCTGCCAGGCGGATCAATGCGCCGTTGGCTTCATCGTCGATACGTTTGACGGCGATGTCGGCCTCATCGAGGGCGCTTCGCAGACGCTCGAGCTGACGCTCGTCGAGGGTGACATTGGCTCGAGAGCTGCTGATCTGAACTGCCGGGTCCTCGGGATAGAGGTTAGGCAGGGCATAGATCAGACCCACGATGAGCACGACAAGTATCAGCAGATACTTCCACATTGGATAGCGGTTGAGCATGGAAGCCCGGTCCTTGTTGCTACACGATGAAGACGCTGCCGATGGAATGTCGGCAGCGAGAGGGCGGAATCAGATGGACTTCAGGGTGCCCTTGGGCAACACGGCGGCGACGGCGTTCTTCTGCACGCTAACCTCGGTGCCTTCGGCAATTTCCATGGCGATGAAGTCATCGGTGACCTTGGTGATGCGACCGATCAAGCCACCGCCGATCACGATCTCGTCACCCTTGGAAAGGTTGCTGATCAGCTGCTTGTGCTGCTTGGCGCGCTTGGATTGCGGGCGCCACAGCAGGAAATAGAAGATCAGCACGAAGCCGACCAGCATCACGATCTGGGCGATACCGCCGCCTGCTGCCGCGCCGCCTTCGGCGTGGGCCTGGGAGATGAAGAAATCCAGCATGTGTCAGTGTCTCCTGGACAATTTATATGAAGTTGCGAATAGAGAGCCGAATACTCCGAATTCAGCCAAAAACGATCTTCCCTGAGGGTTCTACAAGGATGCTGCTCGGTCGTGTGCGATTCTTGCTCAGTTCTCGCCAAGAGCTCAATCCGGCGCATCGGGTACCGGTAATCCACGCTGCGTATAGAACATTTCCACGAAGTTCGCCAATGTACCCGCTTCGATAGCACCGCGCAAACCGGTCATGACCCGTTGGTAATAGCGCAGATTGTGGATGGTATTGAGCATGGCGCCAAGCATCTCGCCACAGCGGTCCAGATGGTGCAGATAGCCCCGGGAGAAGTGCCGGCAGGTATAACAATCGCACGCTTCCTCGAGCGGGCGGATGTCGTGGCGATGCTTGGCGTTTCGAATCTTGATCGTGCCCTCGGCGGTAAACAGGTGCCCGTTGCGGGCGTTGCGGGTCGGCATCACGCAATCGAACATGTCGATGCCGCGACGCACGCCCTCGACCAGGTCCTCGGGCTTGCCGACGCCCATCAAGTAGCGTGGCTTGTTGTCCGGCATCCAGCTCGGCAGATAATCGAGCACCTCGATCATTTCTTCCTTGGGCTCGCCCACCGACAGCCCGCCGATGGCCAGGCCGTCGAAGCCGATGGCCTCGAGCCCCTCAAGAGAGCGCTTGCGCAGCTCCGGGTACATGCCGCCCTGAATGATGCCAAACAGCGCCGCGGGCGAATCGCCGTGGGCGTCTCGGGAACGCTGGGCCCAGCGCAGGGAAAGCTCCATCGAGCGTTGCGCTTCTTCCTGGGTGGCCGGATAGGGTGTGCATTCGTCGAAGATCATCACGACGTCGGAGCCCAGCGCGCGCTGTACCGCCATGGACTCTTCCGGTCCCATGAACACCTTGGCGCCATCCACCGGTGAGCGAAAATGCACGCCCTGTTCGGTGATCTTGCGCATCGCGCCCAGAGAGAAAACCTGGAAACCGCCGGAGTCGGTCAGGATCGGCCCCTGCCACTGGGAGAAATCATGCAGATCGCCATGGGCTTCGATCACCTCGACGCCGGGGCGCAGCCACAAGTGGAACGTGTTGCCGAGGATGATCTCGGCCCCGATCTCCCCGACGCTCTGTGGCGTCATGCCCTTGACCGTGCCGTAAGTGCCCACCGGCATGAAGGTGGGGGTTTCCACCGTGCCTCGGGGAAAGGTCAATCTGCCGCGACGGGCACGCCCGTCACTGGCTAGACGCTTGAAACTCATGAAGCATTCGTTGCGCATGGGATTCTCGAAAATCAGGAAATCGTTGGCGCGCGGGTCAAAAACATCGCATCGCCATAACTAAAGAATGAATAACGATGGACGACCGCTTCCTGATAAGCCCGCATCACGGGGTTGAATCCCGCAAACGCCGAGACCAGCATCAGCAGCGTCGATTCCGGCAGATGAAAGTTGGTCACCAGGGCATCGACGCAACGCCATTCATAGCCTGGATAGATGAAGATATCGGTCTCGCCTCGAAAGGGCGCTATCTCGCCATTCGGGCTGTTCGCGCACGCACTTTCCAGGCAGCGCACACTGGTGGTGCCGACCGCGACGACTCTATTGCCGCGAGCACGGGCGGCGCGCACCTGTTCGCAGACCGCCTCATCCACCTCGAGCCATTCGCTGTGCATATGATGCTCGCGGATATCCTCGACCCGTACCGGCTGAAAGGTGCCCGCACCCACGTGCAGGGTGACGAAAGCGTGTTCGATGCCGCGTTCGCGCAAGGCATCCATCAGCGGCTGATCGAAATGCAATCCCGCGGTGGGCGCAGCCACGGCACCCTCGCGTCGCGCGTAGATCGTCTGGTAGCGCTCCCGATCGGCGAGTTCATCTTCTCGCGTGATATAGGGCGGCAAGGGCATGTGCCCGTGGCGTTCGAGCAATTCGATCAGGGGCCTATCGCCGTAAAAGCGCAGTTCGAACAGTGCTTCTTGGCGACCTTCGACCACGGCGCGGATATCGCCTTCAAAGACGAGTTCGGTGCCGGGCTTGGGCGACTTGCTGGCCCGGATGTGGGCCAGGCCCCGATGGGCATCCAAGGGACGTTCGAGCAGCATCTCCACGCGCCCCCCGCTGGCTTTATGGCCATGCAGTCGGGCAGGAATCACTCGAGTGTCATTGAATACCAGCAAATCCCCGGGGATGAGCAGTTCGAGCAGGTCGGTAAAGCGCCGATGCGCCAGTTCGCCAGTTTCACCCTCTACACACAGCAGGCGACAATCGCTGCGCTGCTCGGAGGGATAACGGGCGATCAGTTCGTCTGGGAGATCGAAATGGAAATCGGCACGCTGCATGAAAACGGGACTGCCAGGCAAGATGAAATGATAGTGACGCCGAGCGGATGATGGTGTCGACCGCTCGATAGGGCGCACATGATAGCCGAGTGTGGCTTCCAAGTCAGTTCATCAAGCCAGGTCAGGAAGCCGGTCGGCATTGACGCAGCGTCGAAGCACCGTATAATGCGTTCCCGTTGCCGGTGTGGCGGAATTGGTAGACGCAGCGGATTCAAAATCCGCCGCTAGCGATAGCGTGTCGGTTCGAGTCCGACCATCGGCACCACAAATTCAGCAAGTTAGCCTTCCTTCCTTGCATTACTCCCTATCACGGCATATCGTCCAATGACGCCCTTTTATTGGGACAGGTATTGGGACAAGCCGATATGCCGAGAAAAGCCCGCGAGTTATCCGCTCTTGAGGTAAGACGTCTGACAGGCCCTGGCCGCCATGCGGTTGGCGGTGCCGATGGCCTATTCTTGCGAGTGACTCAGGCTGGTAGCCGGTCATGGGTGCTGCGCTATCCCACCGGCGAGAAACGTCTATCTGCCAGCGGCAAGCCGTTTGCCGTCTATCGCGACGTTGGCTTGGGCAGCTATCCCAATACCAGCCTGGCCAATGCCCGCAAACAGGCCGAAGCGATTCGCGAAAAGCTGGCTAAAGGTGTCGACCCGCTCATCGAGAAGAAGGCCGCCAAGCAGGCACGTCGAGCCGCTGAGCTGCGTCGTCTGTCTTTTGCCCAGGCAGTCGCTGCTGTGGTGAAAATCAAGCAGGCCGAGGCGAGCAATGCCAAGCATGCCGGCCAGTGGGCTACTACGCTGGCGACCTATGCCGTCCCAGCGCTAGGCACCATGTCTGTGGCCGATATCGAGTTGGCTCACGTAAAGCAAGCGCTTGAGCCTATCTGGCAAGACAAGCCCACCACCGCCGCCCGAGTGCGCCAGCGCATCGAGACGGTTCTGGCATGGGCAACTGCCCACGGCCACCGAACTGGCCCCAATCCCGCCGCCTGGAAAGGCAACCTCGACGCCGTACTACCGGCTCCGAGCAAGATCACGAAGAAGGCGCACCATCGCGCCATGCCCATCGACGCAATGCCCGAGTTCTGGAAGCGGCTGTGCGGACGTGACGATATGCCGGCCAAGGCGCTGGCTTTTGCGATCCTGACCGGCAGTCGATCCGGCGAGGCACTAGGCGCCCGCTGGCAAGAGTTCGATCTGGCTGGTGCTACCTGGACAATTCCGCCTGAGCGCATGAAGGGCCGCCGTGAGCATCGTGTGCCGCTGGCGCCGGTGGCTGTGGAGTTGCTGCGCTCACTGCCTCAGGGTGATGAAGGGCTGGTATTCACGCGCGACAAGGGCCGCAAGCTAGCCGACCGAGCAATGACCGACCTGCTGGCCGCCATGGGCGAAAAGGAGCGGGCAACCGTTCATGGCTTTCGCAGCACGCTACGCGACTGGATGAGCGAGCGCACTGCAACCCCGCATGACGTGGCTTAGATGATCCTGGCTCACGCCATTGGCAATCAAGCCGAGGCCGCCTACCGACGTGGCGACTTGATGGTCAAGCGAGCCCGGGTGATGAAGCAGTGGGCCGCCTTCCTTAGCACCGCGCCAGCACAAGCCGGAAGCGTAACCCCGATCCGTGAGAACAAGGTGGCCGCCGAATAGCTGGTGCCATCGACCCCGTTGGCTGGCCTAGGGTAGCTCCCGAACGTGCGGCAAACTCCACCGTGCTGGCCAGTCTCTCTCAATGGAGTGAACGTGAGGAGTGGCGCAATGGCTGAAGGTGAACAGCAGCGGGGGCTCAGTATCCCAAAGCATGTTTCTCGCCATTTAGAGATCACCGGTGCTGAAGGCCAAGTATCTCCCATACGGTGGCACGACAACCAAGACCTTCCAAAAGCAGGCCAAGCTCTTCTTCTGGAAATGTTGGAGGAGATCCGGCGCATAGAGGATGTTGGTGACAGCGCTTCGAAAAGATATAAAGAAACCAAGTTATGCGCGACCTTGATCGAACATTTACTAGCTTTGTCTGAAACATCAATTTCAGATGCCAATTCAATGGCCGCATTACTTCTTGGTTATTTGTATCGCGGGCTCTCGCTTCCCAGTGAAAAGCGCTACGAAGCTGTGAGTCAGGAGACATTTCGATTTCTCTACGCAGAGTACAGCCGAGGAAATAGTAACCTCAAAAAGGCGCAGCAGCAGGGACGTGATTGGATGAAGCGCAAGGCTGCCGAAATATGGGAGCAGGATCATACTCAGCAATTTCGTATTGCAGATGTTGCCAGTAAGGTGCAGTCCATGGCAAAGCAAGAAGCCGAGCGGCGCAAGAAGCTGGGTGACACCAAGCCGCTAACTTGCTGGGGAACGAACCTGGCAACTATTAGAAGAAATATCAAGCAGGTGGCGCCAGCGTACGCCAAACAAGCAGGTCGACCACGGAAAACCTAGACAGCAGTACTCCCGTCAATTTTTCCTGCCTCCCTACCTCTCTAACCTTGGTCATGCATCCCCTATCAAGAGGAATTAACGCATGACCCCCGAGACCATCCGCACTTGGCTTGCTGCCAAACAAGTCGCATCCCGCTACGAAGTTGGCATCGCCACCGTCTGGCGCTGGGCACGTGACCGGCAAGACTTCCCGAAACCCAAGAGACTGGGCGACAACTGCACCCGTTGGCGCCTGGCCGATCTTGAGCAGTGGGAAAACGAGCGGGAGGTGGCCTAATGCTTGCCCATACTACCCCGTATCGCTTTGCCCGAGACGCCGCCGAGACGATCAATGCCCGCCTGCTGGTACCTCTTGGCGGCCTTGAGACTTTCCACGAAGCACACCTCAGCCAATAACCATCGTCGTGAGGCGAAGGAGAAAAAATGACGGACATGAAAAAGCCCGCGCAACGGCGGGCCATTCCAAGTAATTCGAGCGTGGCGGCTCATCGGCATTCTATCATCGAGGCCGCCCTGGCAGAAGCGCTGATCGAGCGTGGCGTCACCGTCCCGGCCCTTCGTGCCGATGGCGAGATTCACCGCTTCGACGCTCCGGACAAGAAACGCGGCAACCTGTCCGGCTGGTACGTAGTGCCGACGCATGAGGTGGGCGTGTTCGGCTTCTGGCACACCGGCGAGCAGCAGACCGTCACCCTGCGGGGTGAATACGACCCCATCGCTGCCGAGCAGGCCCGTCAAGCTGCCGAGAGGGCGCGCAGAGAGCGCCAGCAGCAACGGGTGCAGGATCAGGCCAGGGCAGCATCCCGAGCCCGGGAGACGTGGCTACAGGCCGGCTTTGCCTTGGCAGAGCATCCCTACCTGCTGGCCAAAGGCGTGCAGCCGCACGGACTCAAGGCCCAGGGCCAGACGCTGCTGGTGCCGCTGTTCTTCGCCGGGAAGCTGGTCAACCTGCAGCGCATCGCTGCCGATGGCGCCAAGCGCTTCATGAAAGGCGGCCGGATCAAGGGCGCGGCGTGCCCTGTGGGCCGGATCGCTGGCGCTTCCACCGTCTACATCTGCGAAGGCTGGGCCACTGCCGCCACCATCCACGAGACCACTGGCCACCCGGTCGTGGCTGCGATGAACGCCGGCAACCTGGAGCCCGTCGCTCGGCGCCTTCGTGCTTCCCTGCCTGACGCGGAGATCATCATCGCCGCGGACAACGATCGGCACACCGCAGGCAATCCCGGTTATGCCGCCGCCCACAAGGCTGCCGAGGCCATTCGGGCCGGCCTGACCTGGCCGCGCTTCCCCTGCACCGATTGCAAGTGCTCAGACTTCAATGACCTGGCCAAGTGCAAGGAGGCGCAATGAACATGTTAGAGCAGCTTAACCGCCCCGCCAGCGTGACGCCTGACCCCAAGCCGCTGCCGGACAGCCTGCCGCCGGTGCCGGCCTTCGAGCCCGAGATGCTTCCCGTGGATCTGTGCGATTACGTCATGGACGTGGCGCAGCGTACCCAATGCCCGCCGGAGTATTGCGCCATCGCTGCCCTGGTGCTGCTGTCGGGGCTGGCGGGCCACAAGGTGCGTCTCCGGCCCAAGCAGCATGACGACTGGGAGATCGTGATCGTACTGTGGGGGCTGCTGATCGGCGATCCGTCGATGATGAAAACGCCCGCCATCAAGGCCATGCGCTTTGCCCTGGATGCCATCGAGGCCGACCTACGCCGCGACTTCGAGAACGCCCAGGCCGAGCACGAGGCCGATGCCGAACTGCACGAGCTGGCCAAGGCCGCTGCCAAGAAGCAGGCCAAGGGGTTCGCCGACAAAGGCGATCTGCAGGCCGCCAAGGACGTGCTGATGAACGTGGACGAGCTGGCGCCGCCCAAGGCACCGCAGCGCTTGACCATGAACGACGCCACCGTGGAAAAGGCCGGCGAGCTGATGAACGAGAGCGAGCATCACCTGACCATCGTGCGCGATGAAATGGCAGGACTGCTGAGCAAGATGCAGCAGGAGGAGTACGCCGCCGACCGCGCTTTCTACCTCGAATGCTTCAACGGCGACTCGCGCTTCACCTATGACCGCATCGGACGCGGCACCGTGGCCATCGAGCGCTGCGCCCTCAACCTGATCGGCGGCATCCAGCCCAGTAAGCTGGCGCCCATCGTGCGCGGCGCGCTCAAGGGCACGGCCAATGATGGCTTGATCCAGCGCTTCCAACTGGCCGTCTGGCCCGACCCGGTACGCCACTGGGAATGGATCGACCGCTCACCCGATCCTCGCGCCAAGGAACGCTATGCGCAGACCTTCTATCGGCTCCACAGCCTCGACCTTGGCACCGACGAGGACGGCAACCCGCCGGCCTGGCGCTTCACCGAGATCGCGCAAGGGCACTTCATCGAGTGGATGACCGAACTCAACCGGGAGTGCCGCAGCGGTCGGCTGTCACCGCTACTGGCCGAGCACTTGATGAAGCTGCCTAAGACTGTCGGCAGCCTGGCCCTGCTGTTCGCGCTGATCGACGGCGAGCACGGTAGCGTGAGCGAGACATCCCTGCTGCGCGCCCTGGAATGGGCCGACTTCCTGACCCAGCACACCGAGCGCCTGTACAGCGCCGCGTCCAACCGTGACGTAGAAGGCGCCCGCCTGATCCTCAAGCGTCGCGCCAAGCTGCCCCAGCCCTTCAAGGCCCGGCAAGTGCAGCAGCGCGGCTGGGCCGGACTGGATACGTCCGAGGCGGTGCAGTCGGCCCTCGATCTGCTGGACGAGCACGGCTACCTGACCGCCATGGAGACGCCAACCGCAGGACGACCGCGCACCGATTACTGGTGGCATCCCGACTTCATTCCCCAGGAGGTGGCGTAATGGGACGTTGGCTCGAAAAAATCCCGAAAAGCCCCGGTCAGCACCCCTACAAAACCTACAAAAGCCCTTCCGTAGGTTCTGTAGGTAGCCTACCCGGCACTTTTGCAGAAAAAACAGCGGTGGCCCATGCGCCCGTCGAAGCACCGGCGCCAGCCGCCACCCACGAGATCGACAGCATCATCGATGCCTTGGCGAATCAGGTAGGCCGTGACCTAGGCCCCAGGCTCGAGCGCCACATACGTCAGGCCCTGGCACCGCTATCGCGTGGTGCCCGTGCCGAGCTGGCGGCTGTCATCGATGACGCCTTCGAGGTGGCCAACAGTGTGGAAGCCGCCCGATGGCAATGCCACCGGCTGCTGCGCAACGAACAAGCGCTGCAGGCCGCCATGGCGGTATGGCCCGACTATCCGACGCCAGCGGAAGGAGATCTTCATGCGTGAAGCTGCCAACGAAGCCCGGCGCCTGGCTGCCAGCCTGAGAGTCACCCGGGCCACCCTCGCCGCCGAAGCCGAGGCGATCGAGGATGCGCTACTGAGCGAGCCGAACGACGCCGATCTGCAAACGGTGCTGGCCGTGCTCGAGGACATCGAGACCCGCCTGCCTGCCGGCACCTTGGCGGCGCTGCTGAGGATTCGGCTCAAAAACCTGCAAGCCATCCTGCGCGAATCGCTGACTTTCTCGACCCGATGGAGCAACGAACCATGACCATTACCC
The DNA here is from genome assembly GCF_049808615.1 of Halomonas sp. GXIMD04776. NCBI lineage: Bacteria > Pseudomonadati > Pseudomonadota > Gammaproteobacteria > Oceanospirillales > Halomonadaceae > Halomonas > Halomonas sp. GXIMD04776. The sequence goes on from NZ_JBNCAN010000014.1 coordinate 61,636, forward strand.
GTGAAGCTCTCGCCCAAGCCGCCCGGCAGGGCGCCGGCCTTGCCCATCTGAGCCCCGGCCAGGCATGGGCTGCCCATGACCTTGGTCTGTCGCCGGAGAGCCTGCAAGCCCCGCTGTCGCCGCATCTCGCCGTGCTCCTTGAGCGTAAGGAGTGCATGGCCCGCCGTGCATTCTTCGACCCGGTGGCGCCGGATGATGCCGAAGCGATGATTCGCCAGGCCCATGATGAGACGCACCCGATGTTCCTGCGCGGACCGATCCTGGAGACGCTGCGCGAAGGCATGAGCGAGCTCTATCCCGGGCTCAAGCCCACTGGCGTGAATGATGACGGGCAACCGCTGTACAACCTGGCCAACCTGGCTGAAGTGCTGGGCGCCAGCGAGGACGACCTGCTGGACATGGCCGACGAGAAGGGCATTCGCGACAGCCTGCACACCGGGACGGTGAACCCGCTTCACTGAGCAACCTTAGGAAAACTTAGCCACAAGCCCCGGCACTGCTGGGGCTTTTTCGTCGATACGCAGGAAAGGTACGCAGAGGAGGTTCGAAGGCAAGGTTCGAAAAATAAGCTGCGCGGTAAAGCTGCGCGGCGCGTCACGCACGATGGTCACGCACCTGGCCACGTGCGGGAGCGTTGGCACTGGCTCTTGCAGCCGAGCGCGGAGCCTGTAGACTGAAATCAGCTTTCGCTCTGGTGAACCACTTGCCGGCAATTGGAGCCGCATCAGTCGTACCAGAGCGGAGGCTCCAAGTCCCTGAGATGGCGCCCCCACCTGGCAACAAAGACTGGGATGGCTGGCACCACTCGGGGCTTTTTCGTTGCCGGTTTACAGTTCCGAGCCCGCCAGCGGCGTCGCTCCCGACATGCTGGGAGCCTGACAGACAGCGGCAGCCTGCCAACAAGAGTAACCCTAGGAGAAAATGACATGACCAAGAAACGACAAAAGTCGCCCGCGATCTACCGGCTATCTGATCAAGAGATTGACGACCTGCAGCGTGGAAACAGGGAGTTTATGGAGCGGGCAAAAGAAAAGCTGGCCAACGCCCGTGAGTCGAGGCATCTGGCGCCTGCCGGGCACGACACGCCGCAACAACGTGGCGATTGAGCTATATCAGGTAATGGCATCCAATATCGCCCAAGCGCTTTCCAAGTATTGGGACGAGTATTGGGATGGTAGATAAATATGTAAGTAAGTTATTGATTTATATGGTAGCGTTGCGGATTCAAAATCCGCCGCCCTAAACAGGCGTGTCGGTTCGAGTCCGACCACCGGCACCATTTTTGAATCAACAGCTGGCTTTTAAATAAAGGCGTCTGCTGGTTTCATTATCCCTTCGCTGTGTTGTCTCCTGGTTGTCTCTTGACGTTCTCTATCGCAGAAGACTGCGTCCAGCCGAGAGTGCAAAGGCGCATCCACAATGGTCAGAGCGGTCGCTTGGCCAGTCGGATGCGCGATGAATGTTGTCCCTGTTGCTGTGTGCTCAGGCTGTTCCTAGCAATTCTTCCAGCGCCCGAACCAGCTTGACTTGTGCAGAGGCCTGCTCTCCCCATGCGCGATAAACCTCGATGCTGCTGCTCAACTCATTCATGTCGGATCTCTATGTTGGTAGGTAACGAGGGCTGTCTTTGCAAGCGGTGCTGCCCATATGTCTGGCATGTTTTTCAGCGCTTACATCGATTTTATCGGCAAGCATCCTGGGGGGCTTGAGTCCTTTGAGCAAAAAAATTTTAATTTTTTTTGATTTTATGTCTCATCAAGGATATTAGTTAATTAAACTTAGCATTTTGTATCTTTTCGGTGAATTGCCAAGAAGGTCGTGCATCTACAATGCGTAGGCAACAGCGTTTGTATTCGTCGGGCGCCTACTGGGCGCCCGGTGTTTTTTATAAATGGTTGTGCCGGGTTTAGGGTATGGCATCGAAGGTTTCGCGCATCGGCGTCGCATCAGTTGTAACGATTGGCGTGTCCTTGAAGCTTCTCCAGCAGTGGAAGAATGTCGTCGAGTCCATCGCGATCGAGGGATTCGACCAGCGTATTGAGTGCATCGGCCCGCGGAGCGTCATAGGCGCCGGCATAGGAGTCGACGTGATCGATGCATTCCGAATCACTGTTCTTTGCGCTCAGTTGCTCCAGTCGGTCCAGACGCCCCAGGATCTCGACTTGCGTGACAAGAACGGTCTTGAGTAGTTTTTTTGTGGTTTCCATGGGTACTCCTGCGAGAGATGGCTTCTTTAACGTAGCAGACCTTTGAGCGGTGCTTGCTCATCGCAGTAGGTGAAATGCATAAAATAGCGTATGAATGAAATGATTATTATGCTTTAGTATTAGGTTTGTAGAGTTACCTCCAGGTCAATTAGCGCTTATGATCGTTAGATCAACAGTCTTCGTCTTCTCGGCGAGGACTGTTTTTTTCTTGTCGCTATTCCCACAACCCATGATAGAAGGAGTCGTCGATGTCACGCCCCGTGATTGTCGTAAACCGGCTGGACGCCGAGCGTTTGCAACGCTTGATCGATAATGCCTCTCCAAAGGACGCGGCGGTTGCCGAGGCATTGGAAGTGGAGCTCGAGCGCGCCGAGGTCGTGGATCCGACCGAGATTCCGGCGGATGTCGTGAGCATGAACAGCCAGGTGCGTTTCACCGAGTTGAGCCGAGATACTCAACTGACCCGTACCCTGGTCTACCCCCATGCGTTGGCTGATACGCCGGAAGGCTTGTCGGTCATGGCGCCGGTGGGAGCGGCTCTGCTGGGCATAAAGGCGGGTGAGGTGATCGATTGGTCCTTGCCGGACGGACGCCGTATTCAACTGCGTGTCGACGCTGTCTTGTGGCAGCCTGAAGCGGCCAAGCAGTATCACCGCTAAGGAAGCGGGCGGATGCCCTTGACGCTATGGCTGTCGTTGGCCGCGATATGCGCCCTGGGAGCGATGTCGCCGGGGCCGAGCCTGGCCATGGTGCTACGTCACACACTGGGAGGCGGGCGTGCCCCCGGCGTGATTGCAGGGCTCAGTCATGCGTTGGGGGTGGGGGTCTATGCGCTACTGACCGTCTGGGGACTGGGTGCGATGATCGTGCACCAGCCATGGATGTTCACGCTGATTACCTGGGGAGGAGCCGCTTACCTGGCCTGGCTGGGAATCAAGGCGCTGCGCGCCGGGCGGCATGGAGCACTGAACGCAGGCGCCATGGCGACCAGCCCAGCGTTGGCGGCCCGCGACGGGGTGTTGGTGGCCCTGGCCAATCCCAAGCTGATCCTGTTTTTCGTGGCGCTGCTCAGCCAGTTTGTCAGCGCCGACATGGGCGCATTTGCCAAGGCAGTGATCGTGGCCACAGCGGCATCGATCGACGCCGCCTGGTATGTACTGGTGGCCGTTGCGTTCTCTCATTCGCGAGTGCTGCCTTGGTTGCAAGCTCGGGCGCACTGGATCAATCGCATCACCGGTGTACTGCTGATCGCGCTGGCGCTGCGTGTGGTGCTGGGGTAGCTGGAGTAACAGTCCGGCAAGCGTTCAGTGTTCGTGTTGATCCGCTGTCTGACTTCCTTCGTCGGCTTCCTGAACCCACACCTCGAGGGTGACGCTGTCACGGTCGGCAAACTCCAGGGTGATGGGAAAACGATCGCCTACCTTCAACGGTTGCTCGAGTCCGATCAGCATCAGATGTTCACCACCGCCGGGACGCATCTTGAGTGTCTCCCCCGCTGCCACCTCGAGACTGTCCAGGCGACGCATGCGCATCACGCCATCCTTCATGGTCATGTCGTGAATCTCGACCACCTTGCTCACCGGAGAGCTGGCGGCGACCAGCGAAACGGGATCGTCATCAGTGCTGATATCCACATAGGCCGCGCCGTTGGGTGCCCCAGGCGGCGTTGGGGTGGCGAAAGGATGAATCAGGCGTAGCCCGTTATCCTTCGTTTCATGGGCAGAGGTTTGGGTGGTGAATACAAGACCCGTGATCAGGAGAAAGACAAAAAATCTGAATAGGCGTGGCATGCTGTTTCCTCGTGGGGGGGGCTGAAACCATAGGGTAACCCAATGCTTTGCATCCGAATATCATCGATCAACCCGCGATGCGTTCAAGAATGGCTTCCAGGGGAGCATCAGAAGGCAGGACCCCATAAACCGGGCTGGTACCGCTCGGGCCTAGACGGCTACGACAGAATGTCTCGGCGATTTCCTGAGGGGCGTGGCGCAGCAGCAGTGCTGCCTGAAGGCATTGCGCCATGCACTGGGTCAGCCAACGAGCATTGGCTTCGAGGACCTCTGCCGGTTGATGGAGCAGGGTTTCCAGCTGGCTCACGGTATTATCGAAGGGGTGCGAGTTTCCTTGCACACGCTTGAGCTCGTCACGCAGGGCGTCGATGCTTTCCGGATGACGCGCCATCACCCGCAGCACGTCGAGACAGATGACGTTGCCGGAGCCTTCCCAGATCGAATTTACCGGTGCTTCCCGATACAGCCGCGCCAGGGGTGTCTCCTCCACATAGCCGATACCCCCCAGGCACTCCATGGCTTCGGCCATGAAGCCGGGGCCGCGCTTGTTGTGCCAGTATTTACCCAGGGCGGGCAAAAGCCGCGACAGGGCGCGCTCGTGTTCATCATCGGGTGTGTCGAAGGCCCGCGCAGAGCGCATCGAAAGTGCCAGGCTTGCCTCGGTTTCCAGGGCCAGATCGGCGACGACGCGGCGCATCAGGGGCTGCTCGCTAAGGCGTCGGCCGAAGGCGTGGCGTTCCCGGACATGGCTCCAGGCCTCGAGTAGCGCTTGGCGCATCATGCCTGCAGGGGCGGTCGCCGCATCGAGCCGCGTCTGCTGCACCATCTCGAGGATGGTGACGATACCCCGGCCCGGATCGCCGATCGCTTGCGCCCAGGCGCCGCGATATTCGATTTCCGCCGAGGCGTTGGCACGGTTGCCACATTTGTCCTTCAAACGTTGCAGTTCGATGGGGTTGCGCTCGCCATCCGGAGTGAAACGTGGCACCAGGAAGCAGCCCAGTCCGTCATCGGTTTGAGCCAGGGTCAGGAAGGCATCCGACATGGGGGCGCTGCAGAACCATTTGTGGCCGGTGAGGCGATAACCATCACCGTCTCTCGTTGCTCGAGTGGTATTGGTGCGAACGTCGCTGCCGCCCTGTTTCTCGGTCATCGCCATGCCCAGGGTCACGGCAGATTTCTCCCACGCCGGTACCGCCCGCGGGTCGTAATCCCAGGCCAGCAGACGCGGACGCCATTCGTCAAAAATGCGCGGCTCTCGGCGCAGCGCCGGCAGGGCGGCATGGGTCATGGTGATCGGGCAGCAGACGCCTGGTTCGGCTTGGGTGAGCAGATAGAGTGCGGCGATGTGGGCCTGGTGTCCGCCCTGATGTTCCTTTTCCCAGGCGACGGCGTGAAAGCCCTGATCGCAGGCCAAGTGCATCAGTTCGTGATAGGCGGGATGATAGATCACCTCATCGAGACGACGGCCGTGACGGTCGAATAGTCGTAGCGTCGGCGGATGGCGATTGGCTTCTGCTCCCAAGGCTTGAACATGATCACTGCCTACCGCTCTAGCCAATGGCGTAAGACGTTGGGTGAGCCAGTCCGGCGCCTCCCGGGCCAGCGCCTCGCGCAGGGGCTTGTCGAGGGCCAAAAGATCGCGATCCGGTGCAGGCGCGGGCTGGTTGGTGACCTCATGAGTGGACAGTTGATGGCGGGGTGCATGATCAGTCATCACGATGCTCCTGGTTTAATTGAGCATAAGCACTTGAGCATGGAACCGTCCTGACGCAAGGTCAAACGTTTGAAATTACATCAGGCAAGTTTGTCGCTCACTCACGAAAAGACCGTCTGTGCTCGGCATGGGATATGAGAAGGATACAGCCGAGAGAGGAAGGTCTGGAAGCGATGTCGAATCCGCTGCGGCTTGCGCCGAAGGCGCCAGGGACGGATCATGGGCGGATGTGCTCAATCTCCAGTAATGGATTATGCATATTTATACACAGGACTGTCGCACCTATAGCGGCGAAGCGTTCAATCTGCGCGCCCTGCGTGGCCAGGTCTTGCTAGTGACCAATGTTGCCAGCCGTTGCGGCTACACGCCTCAACTTGCCGAACTCGAAAGGCTCTATCGCTGTTATCGCGATCAGGGGTTCACTGTGCTGGCTTTTCCCTGTAACCAGTTCGCTCACCAAACACCCGAGTCGGCGCAGGAATTTGCCGGCTTTTGCGAACGCCAGTACAGCGTTACCTTTCCCGTCATGGAAAAGGTGCATGTCAATGGTCGCCGGGCGCACCCATTGTTCGTGCTGCTTCGTCGTCAAGCCCCCGGGCTTTTGAAAAGTACCTCGATCAAGTGGAATTTCACCAAGTTCCTGATTGGTCGCGATGGTCAGGTCATTCGCCGTTTTGGGCCGCGAGCGTCCAGTCGGGATATCGTGCCCAGTCTCGAAACCGCCTTGGATACGCCTTTTTCGGCCTGAGCAGGAGCTTAAAGTGAGTGTCCGCGCACCGCCATCAGTCGGGTCATCAATAGATTCCAGCGGTGACGCGTCATCATGGTGGAAAGCCCGGAAAATAGCGTCCAGAATCCTTTGCGCCACCCACGCAATCGTCGTTGATGCACGACCAGCTGCGTCAGCAGGCGCTGCTCATCGAAGGCTCGCCATTCGCCGGCAATCGATAACTGATGGCGCGAGAGTACCGGAGCCAGTTCCAGACGAAATATCCATTCAAGCTCTTCAAGACCCAGGCCATGACGTTCGATGACCTCGATCATATGCGTGTAATCGCTTTCACGAGGTTCTCGTTCCAGCCATAAGGGGGCCAGTGCCAGCCACAGCTCGCCGCGTTCGGCGATCAATACTTCGATCTCTTGTTCGCTCATACGCGTTACCTTCATTGTCTTGGTGGCATCTTCGAGGAACACTACCTTGGGCACAAGAGCGAGCGCTTGGGGCGGACAGTGCCGCGATGAATCGCTAGAATAGCCGCAACACATCAATAATGCCCCGGCTAACCGGGATGACATGCTTGTCGAAAAGGATCGAGGTCTACCGTGATCATCAAACCCAAGGTTCGTGGTTTCATCTGTACCACCACCCATCCCACCGGTTGCGCGATGAACGTGCGCGATCAGATCGAGGCGACCCGTGCCGCCATTGGAAATGCCCTGGACACAGGGCCCAAGCGGGTGCTGGTCATCGGGGCTTCCAGTGGTTACGGCCTTGCAGCGCGCATTACCGCTGCCTTCGGCTACGGTGCCGGCACCCTTGGCGTATTCTTCGAAAAACCGGGTACCGAAAAGAAGCCGGGCACCGCCGGCTGGTACAACGCGGCAGCCTTCGACCGCTACGCCAAGGAAGAAGGACTCTACAGCAAGGCGATCAATGGCGACGCCTTCGCCCATGAGACCCGGGACAAGGCCATCGAACTGATCAAGCAGGACCTGGGCGAGGTCGATCTGGTGATCTACTCGCTGGCCTCGCCGGTGCGCAAGCTGCCGGACAGCGGCGAACTCAAGCGCTCGGTGCTCAAACCCATCGGTGAGACCTATCGCGCCACCGCCATCGATACCAACAAGGACACCATCATCGAGACCGAGGTCGAGCCGGCCACGGAGCAGGAAATCACCGATACCATTCAGGTCATGGGTGGCGAGGACTGGGAGCTGTGGATCGACGCGCTGGACAAGGCCGGGGTACTGGCGCCTGGCGCCAAGTCGGTGGCCTTCAGCTATATCGGCACCGAAATCACCTGGCCGATCTACTGGCATGGGGCGCTGGGCAAGGCCAAGGAAGATCTGGATCGCGCCGCCGGGGAGATCGACCAACGCCTGGCCGAGAGTGGTGGCGGTGCCAATGTCGCGGTGCTCAAGTCGGTGGTGACTCAGGCCAGTGCGGCCATCCCGGTCATGCCGCTGTACATCGCCATGGTGTACAAGGTAATGAAGGAGCAGGGCTTGCATGAGGGCACCATCGACCAGCTGAATCGACTGTTCCGTGATCGCCTGTATAGCAATGAGTCACCGGAGACCGACGAAGAGAACCGCCTGCGCCTCGACGATTGGGAACTGCGGGATGACGTTCAGCAGGCCTGCAAGGATCTGTGGCCTCAGGTGACCAGCGACAACCTGTTCGATATCACCGACTATGCCGGCTATAAGCATGAGTTTCTCAAGCTGTTCGGCTTCGAGCGCGATGACGTCGACTACGATGCCGAGGTCGACCCAGTGGCAAGCTTCGATGTCGTGCAGCTATGAGCAAGGAGATCACAATGTCGGAGTGCGCTGCATGAATCGAGTGGCAAGAGGTTGGACGACGTGGGCGCAGGGAAGATTTCTGCTGCTGATGCTCGCATCGTTCATCCTGGCGGGCTGTCAGAGTGCTTATTACAGCGCCCTGGAACAGGTCGGGATTCAAAAGCGCGAGGTGCTGGTCGATCGTGTCGAGGATGGGCGAGACGCCCAGCAAGCCGCCGATGAACAGTTCTCCTCGGCGCTGGAGCAGTTTCGGGCGGTGGTGCGAGTGCCGGAGAGTGAACTATCTCGAACCTATGACCGGCTGAACGACGAGTACGAGGAGAGCGAAGTCGCCGCCAAGCGGGTCGAGGGGCGCATTGCGGCCATCGAGGATGTGGCCGAGGCGCTATTCGACGAATGGGAGGACGAGCTGTCGCTCTATCAGAGTGCCGACTATCGCCGGCTTTCGGAGCGTCAACTGCGCGCAACCCGGGCGCGTTACGGCGAGATGATCGCGGCGATGCAAGATGCCGCGGACAGTATGCAGCCGGTGCTATTGGCGCTCAGGGATAATGTGTTGTTTCTGAAGCATAACCTCAACGCACGCGCAATCGGCGCCCTGCGCGGCGAAGTCGATGGGCTCGAGCGCGATGTAACGGCGTTGCGCAAGCGCATGCAGGCGGCCATTGCACGTTCCGATGCCTTCATTGCCGAACTCAATCGCCAAGATGCCCCATGAGGAATCGTCTGCGGTGGTGGCCCGGCGGATAGGTTTCGTCCTCCTGCCGGGATTTTCCTTGCTTGCGCAGGCCTGCGCCCTGGAGCCATTGCAGGTTGCCAATCAGCTCAGTGGCCAATGTCTTTACACCTCAATAACCTTTGGCTTGGAGGATAGTGAGGTTAAAAGCGCTGCGGGCTTGGCACTGATGCCGCAGCGTCGCGCTGGTGTTGATGCGAATGAGCTCGATATGGTGTTCGTATGCGCCCCCAGCACGCTCAAAGACGATTATCCGTCGCTGAATGAATGGCTGATGCGACTAGCGGGGCGCGGCGTCGTGCTGGGAGGCATCGGTGGGGGGACGCAGGTGCTGGCGAGGGCGGGTGTTCTCGAGGGGTACCGCGCGACGCTGGCCTGGCAGAGCGTCGATACGTTTCGCCATGCGCATCCTGGGGTGCGGGTCAGCCGTCAGTTGTTCGAAATCGATCGTGACCGTTTGACCTGTGGCGGTGGCACCGCCGCCATGGATATGATGATGACCTTGATTGCTCGGCACCATGATCAGCGTCTGGCCGAGCGAGTGTCTGAACATTTCGTCTGTGAGCGCATTCGCATGGGCGACGAACCTCAGCGTGTGCCGCTGGGCTCACGATTGGGACATGCGCCCCAAAGCCTCACGGATGCGGTGGCATTGATGGAATCGAATATCGAAGAGCCGTTGACGACCCACGAACTGGCTGCGCATCTAGGCATTTCACGACGACAGCTGGAAAGACTCTTCAAGAAGTACCTTCAGGCCGTCCCCAGTCGTTATTACCTGAATCTGCGCTTGCAGCAGGCACGCAGGCTGTTGCGCGGTTCGGACAAGGCGATAGGCGATATCGCGCTTTCCACCGGCTTCTCTTCCGCGGCGCACTTCTCTACCGCCTACCGCAATCATTTCGGCATGACGCCTCGGGAAGAAAGACTCATTTGAGCGATCGGCGAATGTTGATTTGTGCGGAAGAATACTCTCAAGCCGATGCAACACCCTGGTAAGAGCCCTGCCGGACGAATTGTTATGTAAACTTAGGATGTGTTTGCTTTTAAAATTAAAATAATGAGTAAAATATTGTGTCTATCTGGTGCGATGCCGGATCAATCCGGCGATGGGATTCTATGATTCAGCGAACGAAAGAAAGGTGTTAAAAAAAGATAATCATTATTAATGATTTGTTTTTTAACAACTATAATGTTTGTAATCTTATTCTGAACCGAAAAATCAGAGTTGATCTTGTTTGGCATGCTTTTTTTTATTGTAAATATACTGATTTTGCCTAATCGGCAAAGAGTGGCTAATCTCAAACTCAGCGGTAAGCAGTGACCACAGGGGGTTGCGAATGTGGTGAGGCAAGTGCTCAGGGAGGAGTCGTTTTCTGGCAAGGAGGCAAATGGGCAGGATGCCAGCCAATCAGCCAGGGAAACTGTTTGCACGCCGCCTCAATGTCCCCTCTTTTCCTCATGAGGCTCCAGTTCACCATGAACGGGGCCTCTTTTTATATGCAGCTTCATCTTGAGTCGTTGCAAAAACCTGTGTTCATTCGGCAAACAGTGTATGCATTAACGGTCGGAAATCGCTCATGGCTCGTGCGGATGACTGTCGGTTCGGCATCATGCCTGGATCGAATCCCGCCTCCATAAAGGGTGTAATCAATGCCTTGTCCCGACTCAGTATATGAATGGGAACCTCGCGGCTGGCATCGTCTCCGGTGATCAAGGGGGCGGGTTGATGATCGCCTACTAGAATGAGAAGTGCATCGTCCCGCAAATAGCGCTCGGCGTAACCGAAGGCGGCCGTCAGGGCGTACTCCACGGCCTTGGCGTAATGCTCTCGTACCTTCTCTGTGTCGCGCCAGAGCGTTTCCGGTGTTTCCCCGCTATTCGCCCAGCGTTCGAATACTCTTCCGTCATCAAGGCCTTCCCAATCTTCCAGAAGGGGAAGAATGGGCGTCCAGGGGGCATGGCTACTGATCAGGGCCAACTCGGCAAATAAAGCGCCATGATGGGCCTGGCGTCTCGTTTCTAAAAAGCGCCAGGTAAATTGATCGGGCATGGTGACCCAGTTAAGCGCTGGGCCTTGGTAAGGGATGTTGTGAGCTGTGAAGATATGGTCGTAGCCCAGCTGTTTGCCCTGGGGCCAGGCCTGGGTAAGCGCCGGCATGATGGCAATGTTGCGATGCCCAGTCTTACGAAAATCATCGATCAAGGTTGATTGTCGTTGACCGAGTAGCAATTCATAGTGGCGTTGCGTGCTGACCCATAAGCCGCTGAGCAAGGTGGCATGGGCGAGCCAGGACTGTCCGCCTTGAACCGGCGAGGTTAGTTTGGCACTGGCGAGATGAATGCCTGCTTCTTTCAGGCGTTGCTCGATGTCTGCCAAACGCGGGGTGATGCGCTTGGCGTAGCGTGGATCGTAGAGAGCCGTGACGCCATAGGATTCGATGAAGCCAAGGATGACATCGCGATCCGAGAGGGTAGGGAAGCGACCGGGCGCCAATGAGCCTTTGTCAGCGACATGTTGCTTGAAATCTGCATAGGCGCGGCGTGTGTTCTGCAGTTGTTGCCAGTGAGTCGCGACCAGGTCCAATGCCGGTGTGGCACTGTGGGGGGTGAGCCCTCCGGGTCTGGCCAGGTCAAATGTGAGCGAGACGATCAACGCTAAGCCGAGCACCAGGCGTCGCCGCATCGTCAGCGCCGGCCAGTGAAGCGCCCCCAGACTGCGAGCGATGAACCAGGTGCTCAAGGCGAAGATGGTCAGGACAGACGCCAGGATGGCCAAAGTTAAAGTGACGCCCACATTCTCAGTGAGCTGATTGAAGGCGGAGTCGACCAGGCCGAGATCGAGCAAAGGGTTGAAGAGCCTACCGAACGCCAGCTGGGTGAGGCGGTCGATACCCGCCAGCAACAGAACGAGGGTCAGAGCTGCGGCGATGAATGCAATCGACCAGCGTCGCCAGCTCAGGGGTAATATCATCAAGACAATCGGCAACCAAACGGCTTCCCACGCAAGCCAGGTAGACCCCAGGCTTCCTTCGACGAGGTAGCGAAGCCCCAGAAAAAGGACGTTCAGGGCGAAACCAATCACAAGGATGTGGTACAACAGTGCGCTCCGTAGACAGACGAACGTCAGGATACGCTATCACGCATGCGCTTGACGTTGGACGCAGTATAATAATCGAATTATTGTCGCGGGCAGGGAGCGGGTCGCACTGTGAATAGGGAAATGAGGAAATCACATGACTGTGTGGCAATGTCTGGCGACAATCGCCTTGATGTACGGGATGAGCGCGGCCCAGGCACAGGAGTCGACTCAACAGGTTACCGCGCAGGTGACCACTGAGGGTGATGCACAATCCGCGGTGGCCACTGCGGCGAATATCAGGCTGGAAACGTCGCCCGAGGTAACGCCGGAGGCATTATTCGATCGGGTGACGGAGCTTGCCCGGGAAACGGCCAGCAGCGAATACCAGCAACCCCAGTCCCCACTTCCGGAGGCCTTGTCCAGGCTGAATCACGACACCTATCGGGACATTCGTTTTCGCAAGGATTCGGCCTTATGGCACGATGAGCGTCTGTTCGAGGTAGAGTTCTTTCATCTCGGCTTTTTGTACGACACCCCCGTCGATGTCCATGTGCTCGAGGATGGCCAGGTCAAAGCGTTGAACTTCGACATGAAGATGTTCAACTACGAAAAGAATGCGGCGCGGTTGCGTGAGGAGTTTGCCAAACTCGATCAACGTCAACTCGGTTTTGCCGGACTTCGATTGCATTACCCATTGAATACTCCCTACCGCAAAGACGAGCTTCTGGCATACCTTGGCGCCTCCTATTTCCGTCTTGCCGGGCGCGGCCAGGATTATGGGGTTTCTGCGCGCGGGCTGGCGGTGGACACAGCGACTCAAGGAGGTGAGGAGTTCCCGGCCTTTCGTTCCTTCTGGTTGGTCAAGCCTGAGCCGGAAAGCTCGACGATCACAGTTTTCGCCTTGCTCGATAGCCCCTCGGTGGCGGGTGCCTATCGTTTCGATATCGAAGCTTCGAACAATACCGTTGTCGACGTGGATGCGCGTCTGTTTGCCCGTGACGACGTGGCCAAGCTGGGGGTTGCTCCACTGACCAGCATGTTCATGCATGGCGAGAACAGCGTCGATCGGCATGATGATTTTCGACCTGAGGTGCACGATTCGGATGGCATGCTGATGCATACGTCGAGTGGCCAATGGATCTGGCGTCCACTTTCCAATCCGGTAACGCTCAATGTGTCTCAATTGCGTGATACTTCGCCGCTCGGCTTTGGTCTGATGCAGCGGGATCGGGATTTCGATAGTTATCTGGATGACGAGGTCGATTATCAACGCCGTCCCAGCCTATGGATCGAGCCTCGCGAGGGCGACTGGAACGAGGGCGGGGTCGAGTTGGTCGAGATTCCCGTGGATTCCGAGGTGCATGACAATATCGTTGCCTATTGGGTACCGGATGCAGAGTTCCGCGCCGGTGATGAGCGTCGCTATCAGTATCGTTTGTCCACTTATAACGAGAGTTTACCGCAGGAGCAGCTCGGTCGTGTGATACGGACTCGTCAAGGATGGGGCGCCAAATCCCGGGAGTCCGATCCGCCGCCTCACAGCCTGCGACGCTTCATCGTCGACTTCCGCGGCGGAGAAGAGCTCGCCAGCTTGAACGGCTCTCAACCGGTGGAAGCCAAGTTGACCGTGGCGCGAGGCGAGGTCAGCGAGCTTAGGGTAAAACAGCTGCCGGACGGCAAGACCTGGCGAGCTACTTTCAAATTGGCGCCTCAAGACAATGAATCCGCCGACATGCAGCTCAAGCTCATGCTGCGTGGCAGCACCTTGACAGAAACCTGGAGCTACATATGGAACCCCAATGTCCTGCAATGATCTACATGGGCTGCGTCGTGACGGCGAGCAGGACAATAATGTAACCGGTATGGAGCAACGCATGTCTAGGCGGCAAACTGATGAGAGTGTGCCGATACCGCCTCAACGCATTCCTTTCCTGGCGTTGCGCCGCTTTGTATTCTTCACTCTGGCGACACTGACGGCGTTCCAGGGTGGCTATATGATGCTGGATATCTTGCGCGCCAATGGCTTGACGCTACTCGAGATGACCATCTGGATACTGTTCGTGATCATGTTCATCTGGTTGTCGATCTCGTTCTGGATGGGGATTGCGGGCTTTATCGTGGTAGCCCTCAAGCGCGATCCGGTCACCCTCAGCCCGGCTCGACCCCTGAGTCAAACTCTCGATCCCGAGCGTCGTATCGCGCTGATCATGCCGATCTACAACGAAGACGTCGAACGCGTCATGACCGGGCTGGAGGCTACCTGTCTCTCGCTGATCGAGACCGGTAAGGCCTCCGCCTTCGATGTCTATCTGCTCAGCGATAGCACCAACGATGCCACCGCTGCCGATGAAGCGCGTAATGCTGCGTTATTGCGTCGTCGTCTGGCGCCGGAGCTGACGCTCTACTACCGGCGCCGCGAGAACAATATCGGGCGCAAGGTCGGCAATCTGTCGGACTTTTGCTGCCGCTGGGGGCATTTCTACGAGAGTATGATCGTCATCGATGCGGATAGCGTCATGGGTGGCCGGACCATGGTCGGGATGGCCGCCACCATGCAAGCCAATCCCCGCCTGGGGCTCCTGCAGACAGTGCCGCTGCCGGTGCGCTCGGATACGCTGTTCAGTCGCTTTTTACAATTCGCCTCGACGCTGCATAGTCCAATGCTGGCCGCCGGGCAAAGTGTCTGGCAGGGCGATAGTGCCAACTATTGGGGCCATAACGCCATTCTGCGTGTTTCGGCCTTCATCGAAAGTTGCGGCTTGCCGGCACTGCCGGGCAAGGCGCCCCTGGGTGGCGAGATTCTCAGTCACGATTTTGTCGAAGCGGCGCTGTTGCGGCGCGCGGGCTGGGAGGTGCGTCTACACGCCGGCGTTGAGGAAAGCTTCGAGGAGTTACCCAGCAACATCATCGACTACGCTAAACGCGATCGGCGCTGGTGTCAGGGCAATATGCAGCACTTGCGTTTGCTGTTTGCGCGTGGATTGCACTGGATCAATCGGCTGCATTTCCTGTTTGGGGCGTTGGCGTTCATGGCCTCGTTGTTATGGATCATCATGCTGTTGCTGAGCACCGTGGATGCGGTATTGCTCGCGGTGTCGAAGGTTCAGTTCTTCACCCAGAATTATCAGCTGTTTCCCCAGTGGCCCGAGTCCCGGGTAGCGATGATTGCCTCGCTACTGGTCATCACGGTGGTGATGTTGGTAGTGCCTAAATTGCTCGGGTTATTGGTGGCGCTCCTGCAGCGCCGTGAGGAGTATGGTGGGGGTATCAAGCTCACTATCAGCGCCTTGCTGGAGATCGTCTATTCGATCCTGCTCGCACCGCTGATGATGGCGTTCCATGCCTGGTTCGTGATGAGCATATTGATGGGCCGCACCGTCTCCTGGAGTTCGCAATCCCGCGGTGGGCGCTTGATCCCTTGGCGCGAGGCTTGGCGGCGTACCTGGTCGACAACCTTGCTGGGCGTGGCCTGGGGCACGATCAGCTATTACTATTCACCGCTGTTTTTCTGGTGGCTGTCGCCGGTATTGCTGGGCATGGTGACGTCCGTCTTGCTGGTACGTTTCACGAGTAGCATTCGGGCCGGGGTATGGCTAAGGCGACATGGACTGATGTGCATACCCGCCGAAGTTCAAGAGCCTTCTGTGCTGGGGCATTTGGAGAGGCTCGAGGTGAAAAGCAGGGAGCAAGAGGCCGAGGTGGACGATGCATCCTTGGATGAGGCACAACTTCTCCCCTCTCAGGAAAGTCGACAGAGTATGCCGGTTCAGTCGCTGAGTGCCCATCTTGGGCTGGGTGGGGCCAAGGTGCCGGATCCTCAAGGGCATTAACGCGTCGGGGTCCCCTAGGGTAGACTGCTAGACAACTTTCGCAAGGATGCCCTCGCATGCCCGCTACTTCACCCCTGATCATCGAACCTTCCCGTAACCGTCCCGCCGAGGCTGCTGTCATCATACTGCATGGCCTTGGTGCGGATGGCCATGATTTCGCTCCCTTGGTGCCGGCGCTGCCGTTGCCCGCGGATCTGGCGGTGCGCTTCGTGCTGCCGCATGCCCGTTCGCGCCCGGTGACGATCAACGGTGGCATGAGCATGCCGGCTTGGTATGACATCCTGGACATGAATCTTGGTCGACGTATCGACGAGCCCGAGCTCATTGCCTCGGCAAAGGAAGTTCAGGCCTTGATAGACGAACAGCGACACACCGGTATCGATAGCCGGCGCATCGTCCTGGCGGGGTTTTCTCAAGGGGGCGCAGTCGCCTATCACGCCGCATTGACCTACCCCGAACCACTGGCCGGCCTGCTGGCGCTGTCCACCTATTTTGCGACCGCCGATAGCCTGACGCTCAGCGAGGCCAATCGTCAACTCGTGACCGAGGTGCATCATGGCACCTTCGATCCCGTGGTGCCGGAAGCGCTCGGACGTCAAGGCTTCGAACAGGCCAAGGCGCTGGGATTGCCAGCGCACTACCGTACCTATGATATGGCGCATGCGCTGTGTCCTGAGCAGATCGGCGATATCTCTACCTGGCTGACCCAGCGCCTGTCCCAGGCCTGATGGGGTGATAATGAGTAACGCAGCTGTCGATTGTGCTGTTACGCCACGCGTTGGCTGCGTGCCTCCTCGAGCAGGGCGAACCAGGTGACTCGATCGATGTTCAGCGGGCCTTCCTGGGCCAGCGCTCGCAGGCGCTTGTCCTTGAGCGTGCCGATGACCGGTACCGGGTTGCCGGGAATGCGGCGCAGCCAGGCCAGGGCGAGGCCGGCGCGACTGACGCCGGCTTCCTGGGCTAGGTGAGTCAGTGCCGAGCCCAGAATATCCTCGAAGACCGAGCCACCCCCTAGAGGGGACCAGGCCATGGGCGTCTGGCCATCGTTCAGCAAGGCATCGAACAGGCCATCGAACAAGGGGGCAGGGCGCGCCAGCGATAACTGCAACTGGTGAGCCTCAAGACGGTGTTGCATGCCACGTTGCAGGCGTCGCCACTGCTCGGGGAGAAAGTTCGAGACGCCCGCGGCGCCGATCTTGCCGGCGTCGATGGCATCGTCCAGGGCACGGGCAGTGGCCTCTACGTCCATCAGGGGGTCGGGGCGGTGCAGCAGAAAGTGATCCAGTCGCTCGACGCCCAGGCGTGATAGCGATGCGTCGATGGCTGATCCGAGATAGCTGGCGGAGGTGTCGTAGTGCTTGACCCCGAAGCGGGAGCTGTCCAGCGCCGGCAATACGATGTCTGCCTTGGTGACAACCTTGACGCGGGACTTCAGGGCCGGGCGTTGTTTGAGGGCTTGGCCAAAGAGGATTTCACCGCTGCGTTTGCCGTAGATGTCGGCGTGGTCGAACCAGGTAAGCCCTTCGTCGAGGCGCGCTTCGAGCCAGTCTGCCAGCCGTACCGGGTCGCTCAGTTCGTAGGAGTCGCTCAGGCGCATCATGCCCAGTACGAAGGGTACGTCGAAGGTCAGTGAGGCATCGCTCATGCACGTTCCTCACGGCTGATGGTGGTGGCTAGCAGATGCTGGGCGCCGGGCACCAGCCAGACCGGATCGAGTCGTGTGCAAGCGGCTTCGACACAGAGGAAATGATGCCCCGCCTCGACCGGTGTGTCCGCCGGCAGTTCGTGATCCGGATGCCAGACCACCGTCGAGTCGCTGCCTTGCTTGGCGATGCGCAAACGACGTTTGCCGTCGTCGAGCGTCACCTCATGATGGGATTGGTAGATGCGGTCGATGGCACCACGAATACCCGGTTCGCCTTGTTGCACGCCCTCTGCAAACCCTTCGAGCTTGTCGAGAAAACGAGCGCCGGCCAGACCTTCGAGCTTGCAGTGATGGGTGTGGGATACCTGGAAGTAAGTGTGCAGGGCGCCCGTGTACTTGACCGGCGTGGTGCCATGATGCTCGGTAATCAGCTCCGCATGCAGACGTCTTGCGTTGGCCTGGATCACGGCGCGGGGGGCGAGTTGCTCATGCAGGCGAGTTTCCGGAGTGAGATGCAGCTCGATACCCTCTTCGTGCTCGTCCACCGCATCGAGGCGCCACTCGGCCTTGCGCGCCGGGCCATGCATGGGGCCCTGACCATCCGGTGACTCATCGGCGAACCAGGGCCAGCATAGCGGGATACCGCCACGAATCGCACCGGGCATCGGCTGCGGTGTCGGGGTGATCCACAACCAGCCTTCGTCTCCTGATGGGGCGAAATGCAACACCTGCGCACCCTGCAGGGAAACAACGAGCTCTCCCCAGGGCTCCCGCGCCAGCCACAGGCGTCGCCCCTGCCACTCGTCAAGACGCTGGCCATTCGTGGCGTCGAGCAGTCGGCGCAGGGATGATGGAATCATGAAACCTCCTTGTTGTGCAGCGCCTCTGCGGCACCGAGCAAACCGGTCCAGGGTGCATTGACCATCCAGATAGGAATGCGCTCATTATATGCACCCATGCGTCCCTTGTGGATGAATGCCTCGAGAAAGCGGCTGCGTTGCAACCAGTCGGTCAATTTCGGCAATATACCGCCGCACAGGTACACGCCTCCCCGGGCGCCCATCATCAAGGCGGCATCGCCACAGACGTCACCTAATATCTTCAAAAAGCGCAGCAGCGCCTCTTCCGCCAGCGGATCGCCGGCGCGTGCTGCACCGGTGACCCCGGCGGGGGTGTTGTACTGAGGCGATGACCCGGCGAGGGCAGCGTGGGCGCGATATAGATCGAGAAGCCCCTGGCCGCAGAGCAGGCGCTCCACGGAGACACGTCCGTAACGATCATGAAAATAGCCCATGAGTTCGCGTTCACGATCCTCGGTAGGCGCGAAGGTCACATGACCGCCTTCGGTGGTTAACGGAATCCAATCATGGAGTCCGGGAAAAATTCCAGCGACGCCAAGACCCGTACCGGGGCCGATGACCAGGCGGATGCGGTGCGGTTCGTCAACCCCAGGCCTCACGCTGATCAACTCCTCGGCGGCGACATGGGGCACACCCAGCGCCTGAGCGGTGAAGTCATTGATCACCTTGAACAACGTCAGGCCTAATGCTTCTTTTACCTGGTGTTTGGAGAAGCGCCAGGCATTGTTGGTCATGCGCACGTCATCGTCGTGCACCGGACAGGCGAAAGCCAGGCAGGCTTCCTGTGGGGCACGAGCGCCGGTCGCGCCGACTCGCGCCAGATAGTCGAGGATGGCCTCCTCCAATGTCGCATAGTCGGCGCAGGAGAGCGTGTGAATGTCATGCAGATCGAAGGAATTCGGGGTCACCAATGCAAAGCGCGCATTGGTGCCCCCGATGTCGCCAATCAGTGCCGAAAGCGTCATGCCCGATCGTCACCCCTTGCCAGATCCTGAGCTTCGAAGCCGCCGAATACCGCTGCCCCTTCTTCGGCGCCGCTGACCAGTTGACGGAAGCCGGCAAACAGCTCGCGGCCCATGCCATAGCGGTAGCGTTCGAGATCCATGGCAGCAGCGTCGCGTGCTTGCCATTCGGCATCGTCTACCAGTACCGTCAGCTCTCCCTTGTCGGCATCCAGATGCACGACGTCCCCTTCGCGAAGTTTGGCCAAGGGACCGCCATCGATGGCCTCCGGGGTCATGTGGATGGCGGCAGGCACCTTGCCCGAGGCCCCGGACATGCGTCCATCGGTTACCAACGCTACCCGAAAACCGCGATCCTGCAGCACGCCCAGATAAGGGGTGAGTTTGTGCAGTTCGGGCATGCCGTTGGCGCGCGGGCCTTGGTAACGCACCACGACGATGACGTCACGGTCGAGTTCACCATCATCGAAGGCAGCCTTGAGTTCGTTCTGGTCGCTGAACAGACGCACCGGCGCCTCGACCACGCGGTGTTCGGGTTTGACCGCGGACACCTTGATGACACCACGACCCAGGTTGCCGTTGAGCACGGTCAGGCCACCCGTCGGCGAGAATGGCTCGGCGACCGGGCGCAGGACATCCAGATCCATGCTCTGCGTTGGACCGGTACGCCATACAAGCCGCCCCTCCTCGAGGAAAGGCTCCTGGGTATAGTCGGACAGGTCACCGCCGAACACGCAGGGGATATCCCCATGAATCAGGCCGGCTTCGAGGAGTTCTCGAATCAGGAAGCTCATGCCGCCGGCGGCCTGGAAGTGGTTCACATCGGCCTGACCGTTGGGGTAGATGCGCGTCAGACTTGGCGTCACGGCGGAAAGCTCGGTGAAATCGTCCCAGGTCAGCGTGAGGCCTACCGCGCCGGCCATGGCCACCAGGTGCAAGGTGTGATTGGTCGAGCCGCCGGAGGCGAGCAAGCCGACCACGGCGTTGACGATTGCCTTCTCGTCGATCTGCTGCCAGAAAGGGCGATAGTTGCCGCCGGGTTCGCTGTTACGAATTGCCTGTTCCGCGGCGTAACGTGTTAATGCTTCGCGTAGCGGTGTGTTGGGATTGACGAAGGAGGCGCCGGGCAGATGCAGTCCCATGATTTCCATCATCAACTGATTGGAATTGGCGGTGCCGTAGAAGGTGCAGGTGCCCGGGCTATGGTAGGACTGGGATTCGGCTTCGAGCAGTTCTTCGCGACCGACCTTGCCCTCTGCGTACAACTGACGCACACGAGCCTTTTCACTGTTGGGCAGGCCGCTGGTCATGGGGCCACCGGGAACGAAGATGGCCGGCAAATGGCCAAAGCGTGCAGCGCCTATGAACAGGCCTGGCACGATCTTGTCACAAATACCCAGGAAGAGGGCGGCATCGAACATGTTGTGTGACAGCGCCACGCCCGTGGCCATGGCGATATTGTCGCGGGAAAAAAGCGACAGCTCCATGCCGGGTTGGCCTTGGGTGACGCCATCACACATGGCCGGCACGCCACCGGCGAACTGCGCGGTCGAGCCCATGCTGCGTGCCGCCTCCTTGATCATTTCAGGGAAGGGGGCCAGTGGTTGATGGGCAGAGAGCATGTCGTTATATGACGAAACTATTCCCAGATTGGCGCTGTTGGTCAGTTTCAGCCGGTCCTTGTCCTCGGTGCCGCAGGCGGCGAAACCATGGGCCAGGTTGCCGCAGGAGAGTTCGCCGCGATGCACGCCTTGCCGATGCTGATCCTGCATGTGGCGCTCATAGAGTGCACGTCGATCCTGGGAGCGTTCGCGGATACGTTGAGTTACCTGGGCAATGGTCGGATGGATGGTCATGGAAGCCTCTATCGGTCATTGGATTGCTATGTGCGTAAATTTAACAAAAAAATGGTTGAACGTCCTCGGGCTATGACTCAAATTATGCATAAAGCGTAGGAATATTTTCTTTAAACTGCTCACTGTTTTGAACAGCGGCGGTAACATCAGATCTTGCTATCGATTCCTGTGAGCTTGCCGTAGGAGACCCTCATGACATTACGTGTAGCGATCAATGGATTCGGACGTATAGGGCGCAACGTGTTACGTGCCCTATACGAAAATGCCTATCGTGATCAGATTCAAGTCGTCGCCATCAATGATCTGGGCGACTCGGCAATGAATGCTCGCCTTCTCAAGCATGACAGCGTCCATGGCCTGTTCGGTTATGCGATCGAGCACGACGAGGACTCTCTCAGTGTGGCCGGTGATCGCATCAATATCTATGCCGAGCGTGACCCTTCCAAGCTACCTTGGGCAGACCTCGAGGTCGATCTGGTAATGGAGTGCACCGGGCTTTTCAAGAAGCGTGATGCCGCCGCTCGACACTTGAGTGCCGGTGCGCAACGCGTGCTGATCTCGGCGCCGAGCTCTGATGCGGATGCCATGATCGTCTACGGCGTCAATGAGCACATGCTCACCGCCGAGCATCGGGTGGTCTCCAATGCGTCCTGCACGACCAACTGCCTGGCTCCGGTTGCCAAGGCGTTGCACGAGGGTGTCGGTATCGAGAACGGGTTGATGACCACCGTGCATGCGTACACCAACGATCAGAACCTGTCCGATGCCTATCACTCCGATCCTTATCGCGCGCGCAGTGCCACGCAATCGATGATTCCCACCAAGACCGGTGCTGCGGCGGCGGTGGGTCGCGTATTGCCGGACCTCAAAGGCAAGTTCGATGGTCTGGCGGTGCGGGTGCCGGTCATCAATGTGTCGCTCGTGGATCTGGTCTTCACCGCCAGTCGGGATACCACCAAAGACGAGGTCAACGCCATCGTCGAGAAGGCGGCGGAGCAGTCCCCGGTCCTGGCGGTCAATGCACAGCCACTGGTCTCCATCGACTTCAATCATGATGCCCACTCTTCCATCTTCGATGCCAACCACACCCGGGTGAGTGGTCGTCTGGTCAAGGTCATGGCCTGGTACGATAATGAATGGGGCTTTTCCAATCGTATGCTGGATACGGCACTGGCCATGCAGGCCGCTGAATAATTCAGGTATGTTTGAAGTACGCATGCCAGGGTGCCCACGGGCACCCTTTTTTGTGGCTCGCGCGCGGGTCGATTCCCCTCGGCATGTTCACTGTCCTTCGCATTTACCATAGGAAGATCGATCTAGTGTTGAAACTCGATCGTGTTTCTGCCCCTATCCTTGTAGGGGGACCTCTGTCACTATGACGTTGCTAGTCAAGATTGGCCGTATTTCTGGTTATCGGTGTCGTGATACTTAGTAATGATGCCAGCGATTTGTATCGCATAGGTAATACGCAGATTTCGCAACGACTCATTACCATTCGCTTTCGCTATGAGCACAGACATGTCGCCGGCGCTTATCACGGTGGCCACAGACGCGAACGTGGCGTATGTGAATCAACGTTCTGGGAAAAATGAGCATGTCACCCCCTTTGCTGACGCTATCGACGCCGACTCTCGACAAACTGCTTCAAGCATCCTCAGCATTGATCTATGCCACGAACGCCGATTGGTGGCAGGGGCAGCTCTATTATCTGTGCCCGGGTATCGAGTCCTTGTGTGAGCTCGATCGCGATGCCCTCCAGGCCGAGCCCCGGCGTTGGTTGACGCTTCTGACCGATGAGTCGCGTCAAATCGCGATGGCTCGGCTGGCCTGCGCCATCGCCGATGACAGTCAGTGCGTCTCGCTCGATTACACGCTGCAAACACCCGGAGGTGTGTGGCGTCATCTGCAGGATGACATTGTCATCCATCGCAATGAAACAGGGGAGGTCACCGAACTGGTGGGGTCTGTGATCGACGTCACCAAACGACAGTCGCTACTCGATCGTTTCACGCAATTGAGCGATCAGCTACCTGGAGCCTTGTACCAGTGCCGATTGGATACGGGCGGTCGTCTGTCCTTTCCCTTGGTGAGTTCCGGTGCGCAGCGGCTATTCGGCATGTCCCCGGCCACGCTCATCGAGAATGCCGATGCGGCCATTGATCGGGTGCACCCGGAAGATACCGATACCCTATGGCGCAACATCCGGCGCAGTGCGCAGCGCATGAGTATTTGGCGCTGCGAGTTTCGTTATCGACATCCTCATGGCCATCAGCTCTGGGTCTCCGGCCATGCGACGCCACAGCGCGAAGAGGACGGCAGTGTGCTTTGGCATGGCTTCTGCGAGGATGTGACGTTACGTAAACAAGCCCAGTTGGCACTGGTCGAAAGTGAACGGCGCTACCGTTTCATCATCGAGCAGGTCAGCGACCTGATCATGCTGTTCGATGCCGACGGCATCTGCCGTTTCGCCTCGCCATCGGTTTACACCATGCTCGGCTACTGCGCGGACGACATCTACGGCCGGGCCCTGGTCGAGCTGCTGCCTCCTGATGATGCTCCTCGAGTGCAGCGCCGCCTGCACGAAGCCTCGCGCCAAGGCCAGAACATGCAAATCGAGTTGCGCGCCCGTCACAGTCAAGGCCATTACGTATGGCTGGAAATCAGTTGCTCGCCCTATATCAGCCCGCTGACCAATCGCTACGAGTGGATTTTGGGTGTGGTGCGCGATGTGACCACTCGCAAGTTACGCGAGATGAAGCTGCACGAAATGTCCACGACCGATAGTTTGACCGGAGCACTCAATCGGCGAGCGTTCATGGAGTACATCAAGACGGAGATCGATGTCGCCGATGCCATGCCCTCACGTTTGTCACTGGTAGTCTTCGACATCGATCACTTCAAGGCGATCAACGACACCTGGGGCCACGCCGCAGGCGATCTGGTGCTGGAGAGCCTGGGTGATATCTGCCGCAGAACCCTGCGTTCTCACGATATCTTTGGGCGCATAGGCGGTGAGGAGTTCGCCTTGATATTGAGTGGTCACGCCCTGCACGAGGCTGCCAGACTGGCAGAGCGACTGCGACAGGAGTTCGAGGAGACGTGCATCGAATTCTATGGCCAGTGGTTGAATTTCACCGTCAGCTTCGGTATTGCAGAACGACAGGGTATGGAGACACTCGATGCCTTGATGCATCGTGCCGACATGGGGCTCTACGCCGCCAAGCGCCAGGGGCGTAACCGGGTTCATCAGGCATTGAGCAAACATGATTGAGCTATCTCGTTGGGAGCGTCGGGGGAATCTGGCAACAAGATTGACCATGAGCCATAGGGCAAGCCGTGCTATGTTAAAAACAAAGATACATAAGGAGAACCTGACATGCGCACACTCTTCATGCTTTGCTGGCTGCTATGGGGCGGGTTGACGAGCATCGCCATGGCTCAAACCCAGACATCACCCACCGATATGGAACTTGAAACAGGCATCAAGATGGGGCCGCAGGTCGAAGGACAAACGTTTACTTATTCGACGGGCGGCGAGACCTATGAAGGCTATCTGGCGCGCAATGCCGGTGACAATGAGCCCCGTCCGGCGGTAATCGTCGTGCATGAGTGGTGGGGGCTCAACGACTATATCCGAGCGCGAGCCGACCAGTTGGCGGCACTGGGCTTTGTGGCGCTGGCCGTGGATATGTATGGCGATGGCCAGGTGGCGGCTCATCCAGATCAGGCCGGCGAGTTCTCGAGCCGTGTCATGCAGGATTGGCCCTCCGCCCGCGCGCGACTCGAAGCGGCCATGATGAGCCTGCATGAGCATCCTTGGGTCGCCAAGGACAAGGGCATGGCGGCCATCGGTTATTGCTTCGGCGGTGGCGTGGTCATGAACATGGCGCTCTCCGGCATGCCTATCAAGGCGGCGATCAGCTTTCATGGTAGCCCCACCCAGGCCGTCTCCAATCCCCAGTCCTTCGATGGCGTGGTACAGATTCACAATGGCGCCCAGGACCCGCTGGTCAAACGGGATGCGCTGATGGCGATGGCCCAGACGCTCGAAGCCCAGGGAGCGGAGGTCGAGGTCATCAACTATCCCCGGGCAACCCATGGTTTCACCAACCCCTTTGCCGATGAGGTGGGTGAGCAGTTCGACCTACCGCTAGCCTACAATGCAGCCGCCGATGCGTCCTCCTGGCAGGCGGCATTACTGACCCTGGACAGGGTCCTGAATGGCAACTGATAGGTGTCGCGCTAGGAGAGAAGATGTCCTTTGAGGTACATGCCATTGCCTCCATCGAGGCCGTACCCGCCATCCTGTGGAATAGCTTGATCGATGCCGATCAGCCTTTTATGCGCCACGAGTTTCTGCATGCACTGGAAGCCTCCGGGGCGGTGACATCCGCCACCGGATGGACACCAGCGCATTTGACGGTGTGGCAAGGAGAGGCCCTGGTCGCGGTGATGCCGCGCTATTACAAGACGCATTCCCGCGGTGAGTACGTATTCGATTGGGCCTGGGCCGACGCCTGGGAACGCGCCGGTGGCGACTACTACCCCAAGGCGCTGACGGCGATTCCTTATACCCCGGCGCCTGGGACCCGAATTGCTATCAATCGGGATAGTGCGGAGCCGGCTACCATATTCGCCGCATTGGCCGACCATTGCTGCAATGGCGATCTTTCGAGCTGGCATCTGCTGTTTGCCGAGGATGCGGAGGTCGATGCCTGGAAAGATGCCATGCCTGAGCTGCTCGAGCGACATGCCATTCAGTTTCAATGGCGCGATCAGGAGTTCGGTGACTTCGACGGCTTTCTTGCGTCCATGAGCTCGAAGCGGCGCAAGGAAATTCGCCGCGAGCGCCGTCGTGTGGCGGAGCAGGGGATCACGCTTTCGCGCTTGACGGGGGAGGCGATCGACCCAGCGGCACTGGCGCATTTCTATCGTTGCTATCAGATGACGTATCTGGAGCGCGGACAGCGCCCCTATCTGCCCTTCGATTTCTTCCAGCGTCTGCGGCGTACACTGCCCGAGGCCTTGGTGCTGATCCAGGCGCGGGTAGAAGGCCAGGCGATCGCCGCGGCTCTTTGCCTACAGGGCGACAAGACCCTGTATGGCCGCTATTGGGGGAGTGAAGTGGAAGCGGACTGTCTGCACTTTGAAACCTGTTATTACCAGGGTATCGAGCACTGCCTGGTGAACGGCATGATGCTGTTCGATCCCGGCACTCAAGGCGAGCACAAGTTGAGCCGGGGATTTGCCCCGCGGCGCTTGCGTTCTCTGCATTACATTGCCGATCTCGATTTTCGACGTGCCGTATCGCGCTTTTGCGAGCAGGAGCGAGTGCACATCGACGCCTATGAGCGCCAGGCGTTGACACGCTTGCCTTTTCGCCATGAGGTCGGTGCCTCCTGGCGAGGAGCATCATGAACTTCCTGTTCGAGGCGGCGGTACTGCTCGGAGTCGCGATCATTGCCGTTCCTTTGTCTCAGCGCCTGGGGCTCGGTTCGATCCTCGGCTACCTGAGCGCGGGGCTATTGCTTGGTCCTTCAATCACCGGTTTTATCGCTGATCCCGAGTCGGTGTTGCATTTTGCTGAATTCGGCGTGGTGATGTTGTTGTTCATCATCGGTCTCGAACTCGAGCCCTCCCGGCTTTGGACCATGCGCAAGCGACTTTTTGGGCTAGGTAGTTTGCAAATGCTGGCCTCGGGGGCATTGCTGACTCCGGTCGGCTTGATGCTGGGGCTGAGCCTCGACGTGTCCATCCTGCTGGGCTTGATCCTGGCTCTATCCTCAACCGCGTTTGCCTTGCAGGTGCTCAACGAACGCCAGCAACTGACCACGCCTCACGGTCAGGCGGCCTTTTCGATCCTGCTGTTTCAGGATCTGGCGGTGATCCCGCTATTGGCATCGCTGCCGTTTTTTGCCGGGGTCTCGGAGCTTGCCATGGGAGAATCCTGGCTGCTGGTGCTGCGTGCCGTGGGCACTGTCATGGCGGCCATCGTTTTCGGCAGACTGGTCTTTCCCCGGGTGCTCGCGCTGGTCGCACGCAGCGAAGTACATGAGCTTTTCACCGCGGCGGCACTGTTCATGGTGCTGGGAATGGCGCTGGTCATGGAATGGGCGGGGCTTTCCATGGCCTTGGGGGCCTTTCTGGGCGGGGTGTTGCTCGCCGATACCGTTTATCGCCATGAGCTTGAAGCCAATATCGAACCCTTCAAGGGCTTGCTGCTGGGCTTGTTCTTCATCGCCGTGGGCATGTCGGTGAATCTGGCGCTGGTCTTCGACAATCTTTGGTGGGTGCTGGGCATCACGCTACTGACGCTGGTAGGCAAGCTCGTCGTCATCGCTCTCATTGGTTTGATCGCGCGGCTACCGTATCCGGAAATTCCTCGTCTGGCGACGGTTATCTCCCAAGGCGGTGAATTCGACTTCGTGCTACTGACCGCCGCGGTGAGTGCCGGCGTATTCGATCAGCGCATTGCGAGTCTCTGTATTGCCGCGGTCACCCTGTCGATGGCGCTCACGCCGTTTCTCTATCAAGCCGGGGAGCGTTTGGGTGACCGCTTCAAGCAAAAGAAGCCCTACGATGGCGATTTCGGGGAGGATACACCGCCGGTATTGATTGCTGGACTGGGGCGCTTCGGCCAGATGGTAGCCCGGGTGCTCAAGTCCCAGAACATCAACTTCACGGCGCTGGACCCCAATATCACTCAGGTGGAATTCATTCGTCGCTTCGGTTCACGAATTTACTATGCGGATGCCTCGCGCCTGGATCTCTTGCGTTCGGCGGGGGCGGAACAGGCCGCGATCCTGGTCATCGCCGTGGATGATGCGGATACTGCAACACTCATCGCTCGTCAGGCGCGGGATCATTTTCCTCATCTCAAGGTGTTTGCTCGTGCACGTAATCGCCATCATGCCTGGCAATTGATGGAGCTGGGGGTCCAGGCGGTGGTGCGCGAAACCTTTGCCGCCAGCATGGAAATGAGTAATGAAGTCCTCAAGGGGATGGGCTACCCGAGTTCCAACGCCCTGGACGCGGTACGAACCTTTCGCGAATTCGATAATCAGTTGTTCAAGGATGCCTACAAGGATCGTCACGACGAAACGGCAATGGCGGCTAACGACAGGGCCGCCATGGCGGAATTGCAGTCGCTGTTTCAGAAGGAATTCGATAAGCGTTCCAAGCGTCAAAAGCGCTCCGAAACGACCCAAACCGAGCCGGAATCCCCTTGATGGAGAAGCTATTAAGGAGTGCATCATGGCACCCAGCAATTGGCGCAGACGTCTTCAGGCGCTGGATATCACGTCTCGCGGCGACCTGACACCTCTTTCCGGTGGTGACAGCGCTGCACTCTGGCAGCTGGATAGCGATCAGGGACGGGTGGTCGTCAAGCAAGACGATCCGGCCCGTCTGGCCGGAGAGGTCGATGGTCTGCGGGCACTGCATGCCGCCAAGACATCTCTGATCGTTCCCGAGGTGCTGGGGTTCGACGATGACATGCTCGTCATGCAGGCATTGGACAGGATCTCGGGTGGGCGCCAGGGCGACCAAAAGCTGGGCGAGGGGCTGCGTGAGCTTCACGCGGTGACCGATGCGACCCACGGCTGGAAAGCCGACAACGCTTGTGGACCGACTCCTCAGGACAATACGCCCTGCGCCGATGGTCGAGTCTTTCAGCGCGAACGACGTCTGTTGCCGCTAGGGCGCGCCTGTGCGGAAAAGGGATTGTTGAGGGCGGCGACCCTCGCGAAGCTGATCCGGATCGCTGAGGATCTCGAGACCTGGCTGTCGGACGCCCGACCGAGCCTGGTTCATGGCGATCTATGGTCCGGGAACGTGGTATACACCCGCGAAGGCCCGGCGATCATCGATCCGGCGGTCTATCGTCATTATCCGGAGGTGGATCTGGCCATGCTGACGCTTTTCGGTTCGCCTTCCGCTGCGTTCTTCGAGGCTTACTGGGATGGCAACCGCCCGGATGACTGGCCGCGGCGCCGGACGTTGTTCCAACTCTATCCGCTGCTCAATCATCTATTGTTATTCGGTACCGGCTATCGTGGCGCCGTGGAGCGTGCGGTCGATGAGTTGGAGTGAGAGTTCCGTTTACCCATGAGAAGGCGTGCACATAAGCTCAAAGAGGGTATCGATCAGAGCGCCCCCTTCGCGGCTCAACGAAAATCGCTCGGGTTCGCGCAACCAATCGTGAAAAAGACCGCCCAGGGTCGATTGCAGTAAACGCGTCGCCGTTTCCGGGGTCAAAGAGGGGGCCAGCAGGTGCTGCTCACAGGCCTTGTGAAACTGTATGTACATCTCGTCATGGCACTCCTGAGCCAGGCGATTCTGCATCTCCAAAGGATTGATATCGCTGAAGAACTCGCAGCGATGCAACAGAATCGAATGCACCCGACGAATGTGCGGTTGCTCGAGGCGTGCCAAGCCGCGATGACACGCCAGGCGCAAGGCTTCCAGGGGTGAGTCGAGTAGGGCGGGTTCATTGACCTCGTCGATCAGCTCCTCGAAAGGCATGCGCACTCGCTCTAGCAAGGCATGGAAAAGATCGGCCTTGTTCTTGAAATGCCAATAGACGGCACCACGCGTCATCCCGGCATGGCGCGCAATCTGATCCAGCGAGGTGCGTGCCACGCCATGGTCAAAAAAGACGTCTTCGGCGGCATCAAGCAGGGCTTCTCGGGTGGCGTAGGCTTCGGCTTTGGTACGTCTGGCCATAAATTACATCGACTCACTGAATAGCACGTAAAGCCATCATAACGCCGATGAGACAATATTTACATACATAGGTGTATGGTTGTATCCTGAGCGGCTATCGGCCGACTCTGAGGCCACTGAACTCAAGTGAAGGACTAAGGAGCGCCGATGCGCATATCGACCGCAAGATACGGGTGTTTCGTTGGGCTGCTGATGACATCGCTGTTGGCGGGTTGCGGCTCTGGTGATGAGAGCCAAGGCGGTGGCCAACAGCAGGGTCAGCAATCGGCACCCAGGGACGCCCAGGTCATGACAATGGAGCGGCGCACCATCGGCTATGACCGTACCTATTCCGCCAAACTGCGTAGCGAGCAGGAAGTAGAAATCATCGCCCGGGTCCGCGGTCAACTCGAGGAACGGCTTTTCGATCCCGGAGAGATGGTCGAGAAAAGCCAAAGCCTCTACACCATCGAACCCGATGTCTATCAGGCCACGGTCAACCAGCGCAAAGCGGACTTGCAAAGCGCCCGGGCCAAGGCCAACCGTGCAGAGCGCGACGCGGAACGCTTCAAGCGGTTGTTTCGTCAGAACTCGGTCAGCGAACAGGATCGCGATCAGGCGGTAGCGGAGCTGCAGGTGGCGCAGGCCAGCGTTGCTCAGGCCGAGGCGGCCTTGGAAAGCGCCCGGGTCGATCTGAACTACACCAATGTAGAAGCGCCGGTGTCCGGCATGATCAGTCTTAGCGACGTCAATGTCGGCAACGTGGTCGATGTCGGAACGGAGCTGGCTATAATTACACCGTTGGATCCTATCGAAGTTCGTTTCAGCCTGCCTCAGAGAGAGGCTTTCGATCTGCGCCGACAGCGCCAGCAAGGTCAAGACATCACCGCGACCCTGAAGCTTCCGGGTATTGAAAACGCAGACCTGGCGAAACTGAAGGGCGAACTCGATTTTTTGGGTACCCGGGTCGACTCAGGCACCAGCACGGTGCAGGCGCGGGCCATGTTCGACAATCCCGATGGGTTGTTGATGCCGGGGCAGTTCGTGCGCGTGGTCCTCGAGAACATGAAGCGCTATGACGTCATGGCAGTACCGGAGATCGCCGTGACCCAAGGCTTGATGGGCCCCCAAGTGTACGCGCTCAATGACGAGAACAAGATAACTGCTCGCAACGTGACCCTCGGCGAAATGGCCGGCGCCCTGCAGATCATCAGCGATGGCCTGGAGCCAGGTGATCGAGTCATCGTCAGCGATCCGGGTGGTCTCAAGGCCGGTGCCAAGATCAATGCGCAACCTTACTCCGGTAACCCCAAAGAACTCTCCGCTCAAGAGAGCGATGAGTCCAGGTCTTCAGCGAAAGATTCTGCCAAAAAGGGCGGCGGCCAGGGCTCTTCCGGTGCCGCTGATAATGACGCTGAACGATCGTCTTCAAAGCAGTCATCTGCGGATGATGCCAAGGAACAAGGCGGCGACGCATGAATTTCTCCGATTTTTTCATCAAGCGTCCGATCTTTGCCACGGTTCTCTCGATCATCATCGTGGTGATCGGGGCGCTGGCGATGCGTGCCTTGCCGATTCAACAGTATCCCAGCGTGGTGCCGCCCACGGTCTCGGTGCAGGCGACATTCCCCGGAGCCAACGCGGACACCGTCTCTCAGACCGTAGCGGCCCCCTTGGCCGAGGCGATCAATGGGGTCGAGGACATGCTCTACATGACCTCGACCAGCTCCGACAACGGCATCATGCGCATGGATATCGCCTTCGAGATCGGCTCCGATGGCGACATCAATACCATCAATGTCAACAATCGGGTGCAGTCGGCGCTATCTCAGCTACCCGAGGCGGTACAGTCCCAGGGCGTCAACGTCGAGTTGAGCTCGAGCAGCATTCTCCTATTGGTTGCCCTGCGCTCACCCGATGGTGAGTACAGCAAGACCTATATGCAGAACTATGCGGTGCTCAATATTCTCGACGAGCTGCGCCAAATTCCCGGGGTAGGGAAGGCTGAGGCCTTGGGCGGAAGCCAGTTCGCCATGCGGATCTGGCTTGATCCGGATAAGCTGGCGCAGTACGACCTGACGCCGGCGGAGGTCGCCAGCGCCATAAGGGCTCAGAATACCGAGGTGCCTGCAGGCAGTCTCGCTGCGGAACCCCAAGGTGACCCGCGTGCCTATACCTATACCATTTCTGCCGGTGGGCGGCTTTCCAGCGCGGATGAGTTTCGTGATATTTACCTGCGCACCAACCCGGATGGTTCGTCGCTATACCTGAAGGATGTTGCGCGTGTCGAGCTTGGTGCCTCCTCCTATGCGGTGAATGCCCAGCTCAATGGCGCAACCATGGCGCCGATCATCATCAACCAGCAGCCCGAGGCCAACGCCCTGGAGACGGCGGACAAGGTCAGGGACAGCATGGAGCAGCTTGCCGATCGCTTCCCGGCGGGGCTGGAATACGTGGTGCCCTATGACACCACCCTGTTTATCGATGCTTCGATCACCACTGTCGCTGAAACATTCATCGAAGCCTTTATCATCGTCGCGGTCATCGTCTTCCTGTTCCTGCAGAACTGGCGTTCGACCATCATCGCCATGACCGTGGTGCCGGTATCGGTATTGGGTGCCTTCGCCGGGCTTTATGCCCTGGGTTTTTCGATCAACCTGCTGTCGCTGTTCGCGATGATTCTGGCCATCGGCATCGTGGTGGACGATGCCATACTGGTGGTGGAGAACGTCGAGCGCCTGCTCGAGGACGACACGGACATGTCGATCGTCAAGGCGGTCAGCGAGGGCATGCGCGAGGTTGGCGGGCCGGTCATCGCCACCGCCTTCATCATGGCCGCGGTATTCGTGCCGGTAGCGTTTCTGGGGGGGTTCACCGGCCAGATCTATCAGCAGTTCGCGCTCACCATCGCCATTTCCGTGGCCATTTCAGCCGTGGTGGCGCTGACCTTTACACCAGCGCTGGCCGCACTTTTCCTCAAGCACAAGAAGAGTCACGCGGACGAGTCCAAGCTGATGCGTGCAGTGCACGCGCCGGGACGCTGGTTCAACAAGGGCTTCGATTGGATTACCCGCGGCTACATGGCTATCGTGCGTGCTCTGGTCAAACTCTGGGTGCTGGCCCTGGCGCTCACCCTTCTGGTATTGGCAGGTTCCTTCTGGCTTTATGAAAGTACGCCCTCGAGCCTCGTGCCGGAAGAAGATCAGGGCATTGCCCTGGCCTCGGTCAGCCTGCCGGACGCCGCCTCGGTAGCGCGCACCACCGACTATGTAGAAGCGGTCAGCGCTCAGATCGAAAAGGTTCCCGGCGTCGATTTCGTCTCGGCGATCGCCGGCTACGATCTGCTCACCAGTTCGGTGAATACTGCTCGTGGCACCATGTTCGTGAGTATGGAGCCTTGGGAGAAGCGCGATCTTACTGCCACTGAGATCATAGCTCGTGTCAACAAGATCGGTGGGCAAACCCAAGGCGGGACGCTGCGTTCCTTCAACTTGCCGCCGATTCCAGGACTATCCACTACCGGCGGCTTCACCGGCTATCTGCAGTCCTTGGAGGGAGCCAGCCCTAATGAGATGGGCCAGGCAGCCAACAAGATCATGCAGGCAGCCAGCAAGCGCAAGGAACTGGCCCAGGTATTCACCACCTTCAATCCGAATGTGCCGTCCTACCGCGCGCAGATCAATCAGCAAAAGGCGCTGAGTTACGGTGTGTCGATTCAGGCGCTCAACACGACCTTGTCGAATACCCTGGGCAACGGTTTCGTCAACTACTTTTCCTACCAGAATCGCAACTTCCAGGTGTTTCTGCAGAACGAGGACGAGTATCGCCGTTCCAAGGAGGATTTGAGCAATATCTTCGTGCGCGGCGGCAATGGCGAGCGTATCCCGCTGGCGGAGTTCGTCACTTTGGAACGCATCACTGCGCCGGCGGTCACGACACGTTATAGCGTGTATTCCGCCGCGCAGTTTCAGGGAGGACCGGCACCGGGCTATAGCTCCGGACAAGCCATCACTGCCATGGAGGAGGTGGTCAGCGAGACCTTGGGAGACGACTGGAGCATGGGCTGGACCGGTACCGCTTATCAGGAGATCAATACCGGCAATGCGGCGACCATCGCCATCGCCTTTGGTCTGTTGATGGTGTTCCTGATCCTGGCGGCCCAGTACGAGAGCTGGTCGCTGCCGCTGGCGGTACTCACGGCGGTGCCCTTCGCCTTCTTGGGAGCCATCGGTGGGATCGCGCTGCGTGGGTTGAACGTTGGTGTCTATGTCGAGGTCGGTATGCTGGTGGTGGTTGGCCTG
The DNA here is from genome assembly GCF_049808615.1 of Halomonas sp. GXIMD04776. NCBI lineage: Bacteria > Pseudomonadati > Pseudomonadota > Gammaproteobacteria > Oceanospirillales > Halomonadaceae > Halomonas > Halomonas sp. GXIMD04776. The sequence goes on from NZ_JBNCAN010000014.1 coordinate 95,851, forward strand.
GCGGCCAAGAACGCCATCCTGATCGTCGAATTTGCCGAGTTGCAACGCAAGGAGCAAGGCATGTCGATTCCCGAGGCGGCCATTCACGCTGCGGAACAGCGCTTCCGGCCCATCGTCATGACGTCCTTGGCGTTCATCTTCGGGACTTTGCCATTGGCTCTTGCGTCTGGCGCAAGTAGCGGAAGCAGTCATGAGATCGGTACCACCGTGGCGGTGGGTATGGCCTCTGTGGCGATACTGGCAAGTTTCTTCGTGCCCTCCTTCTATGCCGTGATCGCCAGGTTCTCCGAGTGGTTGAGTCGTAAGCGTGGCAAGAAGCGTGACAGCAATGAGGACTCGGCAAGAACCGCCGAGGCATAAACGTACTTGCATCACCGGTAGTGTTCGAAGCCAAGGCATGCAGTGCCTTGGCTTCATTGTTTCAAACGGGCACTGTGGTCGCTGCCCTTTTTACAAGTTAGGAGATAAGTATGCCGTTCCCCCGTCATTGGCACACAACAATCGCCATTTTAGCGATGCTGGTTCTAATGATGATGTCATCGGCCTCTGCTCAGGCCCAAGGCTTGCCGATCCCGGGGATGAGTAGCGCAACTAAAAACGAAGAGCAGGCCAAGCAGAACCCCGAGGAGCTACGCAATTCGCTGGATGAGGTCATCGGTACACTGGAAAGCGATGCCCAGCGTAGTGAACTATTGAACAGGCTCAAGGAGTTGCGAGAGGCGAGTGCAAGCGCGTCGTCGCAGCAGAGTGAAGAGCGGCAAGGGCTGCTCGGGGCACTGGCGGATACCTTCACCGCCGTGGATGAACAGGCCCAGGAGGGAAAGGCGCCCCTGGATATTTGGGCGCAACGCTCGAAGCGGGCAGGGCAGCGCGTCGAATCGTTGTTTGCTTCCACGAGCCGGGAAGAGCTACTGCGCGGTTTTATCGAAACCTCGATAATGATGGGGATCTGGCTGGGCTTGCTGGTGTTGCTGGTAGGGGTAGGACGATACCTGCTACGTCGCAACGACTGGCCCCGAGTGCTCCCGCCGGAACCTCGTGCAGGTTTGCTGATCATCCACTTTCTGCGTAAGGTGCTGCCCTGGGCGCTATCCTTCGCGGTCATGCTGGTCAGTTTACGCTGGCTGGATACTCCCGCGCCATTCAGTGCCTTCGTGCTGGTGCTTGCCTATATCACCCTGTGCGGACGTTTACTGGCTACCGTGTTCGACGTGGTGATTTCGGTCTTTACTCGAGGGCATCGTCGCGTTGCGGTGGCACTTCTGCGCCAGCAGGCACTCAAGCGGATTTTCGTCATCGGTGCCTTGGCCGCACTGAGTGATGCGCTCAGCGGTGCGCGTCTGGAAAATCTGCTCGGCCAAGATCTCTCCGGCTGGCTTGCGGTGTCGGCCAATGTATTGGCCGGCATAGTGGGAGGCAGGCTCATATTGCGCATCCAGCGCCCGGTCAAGCATCTGATTCGCAACCGTCCCTACCCTCAGCGCCGCAACCAGAATGCACTGCGCGATCTGATAAATGTTCTTGCACGGCTGTGGCATGTGCCCGCGCTGCTGTTGATCGGCGCGTCGCTGGTGGCGATTTTTGTGACCGGCGGCGAAGCCGATGGGGCTTTCACCCGGGCGATCATCGACGCAGCCCTGTTGGTGCTGGCGCTGGTACTCGCCGGCATGCTGCGTCGTCAGAGTGAAAAGACCCTCAAGCGCCTGCGTCTGTCGCAATATCGACGCCGTCTCGAGCGTTTCGGCTATGCGCTCGGTCATCTGGTGACATGGGTAGTCTTTGCCGAACTGGCGTTGCAGGTGTGGAATGTATCCTTGCTGGGCATCGGCGCCGATAGCGCAATCAGCGCGCGCATCGGGCGTGCATTGCTGGGCATTGGGCTGACTGTCATGCTGGCCTGGTTGATATGGATCATCGCCGATACGGGGATCCAGAGGGCACTCAATACCTCGGCACGGACGCGTGGCCGCCGCGTGTATAATGCCCGCGCCCAAACCATTACACCGCTATTGCGCAACGTGGTACTGGTTACCATCATCATCATCGCTGCCATTGTCGGGCTTGCCAACCTGGGCGTGAACGTGACACCGCTATTGGCCGGTGCCGGTGTCATCGGTCTGGCTATCGGCTTCGGCGCCCAGACCCTGGTGCAGGACTTGATCACCGGGCTGTTCATCCTGATCGAAGATTCCCTGGCGGTGGGCGACTTCGTCCAACTCGGTGACTTCATGGGGGCCGTGGAAGGCTTGACCATGCGGACCGTCCGCCTCCGAGACCTTGACGGCGTGGTGCACATCATTCCCTTCAGTGAAATCAAGTCGATTCATAACATGTCCCGGCAGTTCGGTATTGCGCTGATGTACCTGAGTATCCCGCATACCATGAAGATCGACGATGCCACCAGCTTGATGAAAGAGGTCGCGGACGATCTGCGCAAGGACCCGGTACTGCGTCATCTGATCTGGTCGCCGTTGGAGTTCCAGGGCATTCAGCGTTTCGAGGAAGGGGCTGCGATATTACGCATCCGTATGCGCACCAAGCCGGAATACCAGTGGGATGTGACCCGCGCTTTCAATCTGCGTCTCAAGCAGCGTATGGATCAGGACGGTCAGGATCTGGCCATGCCACGCTTGAATGTGGTGATGCAGAATGCGCCACCGTCTCAAGCAAGCGAATCCTGGGCTTCGGACGAACAAGTGACACGAAATGTGGGGCACGCGCCGGGACAAGGAGGGGATGCGGCGTAAAAGATACGGGTTGCGCTTGCTTCGCGCCTCCAGGTGAAAGTGACAGTGATTTCCTGGCGCTCGCGACCACAAGTAATTTTTGTGTTTGCTCAATCACTGCTACGCTTAATTCAGCGAACGGAAATCGCTGAAACATTCCGCTCTCGGTCATTCGACCCTTCATCAGGATCGATCAATCAAGCATTTGTGCAGGACTTTACCAAGGAGCAGAGACAATGAAAGACTCCAAGACGGACAAAGGCGAAGGTCTGATAGACAAGGCGGCAGGCAAGGTCAAGGAAGCCTTCGGCAAGGCAACCAATGACAAGGATACCGAGGCCAAAGGCAAGACCCAGACGGCCAAGGGGGATGCCAAGCAAGCCAAGGGCAATCTCAAGGATGCAGTCGATTCCGGTCATGACGCCCACACGACCAATGATCCCAATAATCCCCATAGACCCTGAGGGTACTGGTTCACCATGCCAAGGGGCCGCAATGCGGCCCCTTGGCGTGTCATGTCTGTGCTAAAAACTTTCGCGGCAGTGGTATGGAAACTTGTCGTTCAAGGGCTGCAACGATAGAAATGCGCCGGGAGGAAGTTCAGTGGTATGAAATTACGCTGCACTTCGGAAAAAGTCTTGTTCAGGTGCGGCAGCACGCTGGGTGAAAACTGGTAAAGCAGGAAGGCCCCGCTGGGTGCGATCACCTGCTGTGTAGCGCGCAGAATCTTGTCCTTGACCAGCGCAGGTAGGGTGCTCAGCGGAATGCCGGCAATGATGTAATCCGCCGGGCCCAGCCCATGCGCGGACAGCACCTGCTCGATGTTCTCGGCAGATTCGTGAACTATCTGAAGACGTGGGTCCGGACAAGTTTGCTCGAGGAACTCGACAAAGTCTTCATTGGTCTCGAGCACCAGCAATGTCGCCTCCGGGTGCATCTGGCGCAGAATCTCGCGGGTGAAAGTGCCTACACCCGGTCCATACTCGACCAGCACTCGTGCCTCTTGCCAGTCGACATGGGAGAGCATGCGTCGAACCAGAAAGGGAGAGCTTGGGATGATCGAGCCGAGCATCTTGGGATGCTTGACAAAATTCTTGGCAAACAGAAAAACCTGCTTGTTGAGTGAGGTCGAGGATTGTAGATAATTTGTTGTGTGCTTATTGAATTCCATTCGTCGGGTTCCTTGTGAGTCGGCTTACTGACTACCTTAGGCCAACACTTGGAGCAGGAAAAGAAATTCTTGGATTTATCGGCAGCAATACGCCGCTGATTATTTGGAAGCGTTCCGCAGTGGCTGGTGATAGTGAATGAGTTGCGTTTTGTCACAGAGCGAAACGCTTAATTAATGGTATTTGTTGGGATAAGGCCCGAAACTGTTCCCCGGTGGCGCTGTGGCTGCGGCAAAACGTCTCTTTACGGTCCCCACCCGTGACATGACAATGGTCGTCTTCATTCAAATGGTTAGCCGGTTATCGGTCGTCGACGACATCTAGACCATGTCTCTGGCGCTTCTTGCGCCTTTCAGCATCAAATATTTCCTAACGAATGTCCTCGGGATAGCCAGCTGAGATAATCGTGTGTATTTTTTTAGCTCGCTAATTAATGTCCTGTTTCATGGATGGGCTTCCAGGCTTGCAAGAGGTTGTGAGATGAGCAAGAAGTATTTATTTTTTTTCATAGGGTTGTTTTTGCTGACGCTGATTCTCAGCGGCTGCGATGCAGCATTGATAGATCCCAAGGGAATGGTCGGAGATAAACAGCGAAGCCTGATACTGACGGCCTTTGGTCTGATGCTGATCGTCGTTATCCCGGTCATCGTCATGACGGTGCTCTTTGCCTGGCGGTACCGTAATACCAGTCAGGCGACCTATACGCCTGACTGGGCACATTCCAGCGCCATCGAGACGGTGGTCTGGTTCATTCCCTTCGTCATCATTGCATTTCTGGGATGGCTCACCTGGCAGACCTCCCACAGTCTGGATCCCCATAAACCACTCGAGAGCGATATCGAGCCGCTCGAGATTCAGGCGGTATCGCTGGATTGGAAGTGGTTGTTCATCTATCCAGAGCAGGGTGTCGCGACCATCAACGAAATTGCCTTTCCCACCGATGTGCCGGTGCATTTCAAGGTGACCTCGGGCTCGGTGATGAACTCGTTCTTCATCCCCAGCCTGGGCAGTCAGATCTATGCCATGGCCGGTATGGATAATGACGTTCATCTGATTGCCGACGAGGAGGGGACCTATTACGGTCGCTCCGTCCACTACAGTGGCGCAGGGTTCTCGGGTATGACCTTCGATGCCATCGCCACTTCCGAGAAAGGCTTCGACGACTGGGTTAGCAAGGTGGAGGAATCATCCAAGTCGATCACATTCCCCGAAGAGTATTACACGCTGGCGGAGCCTACCAGGAATCATCCAGTCGAATATTTCTCCGAGGTATCACCTGAACTCTACCAGCAGATCGTCGAGAGCTTTCACGGCGGCAGTGGCGGGTCGCAATACGGAGCTCGCGAGGAGCAGAGTAGCGGTCATGAGAATGGGCCAATGAGCGCGGAGGCAGCGGAGTAACACTATGTTTGGAAAACTTAGCCTGGAGTCGATTCCCTATCACGAACCAATCGTCATGGTCGTGGCCGTCGCTATCGCGATCGGTGGGGCTCTCATCGTGGGTCTGTTGACCTATTTCAAGAAGTGGACGTACTTGTGGAAGGAGTGGATCACCTCCGTCGATCACAAGAAGCTCGGTATCATGTATTTCGTCGTGGCGCTGGTCATGCTGATACGCGGCTTTTCGGACGCCATCATGATGCGTACTCAGCAGGCCATGGCCGCGGGGGGCGCGCAGGGCTATCTTCCGCCGGAGCACTACGATCAGATCTTCACCGCGCATGGCGTGATCATGATCTTCTTCGTTGCCATGCCCATGGTCATTGGCCTGATGAACCTGGTGGTACCACTGCAGATCGGTGCCCGTGACGTGGCCTTCCCGTTTCTCAACAACTTGAGCTTCTGGCTATTTGCGGCAGGTGTCGTACTGGTCAACGTATCACTGGTCATAGGGGAGTTCGCCAAGACCGGTTGGCTTTCCTATGCCCCACTCTCGGAGTTGCAATACAGTCCCGGGGTCGGCGTGGATTATTGGATATGGGCGTTGCAGATATCGGGGATAGGTACGACCCTGACCGGTATCAACTTCTTCGTCACTATCCTGAAGATGCGTACCAAGGGCATGACGATGTTCCGCATGCCGATCTTCACCTGGACGTCGCTTTGTGCCAATGTGTTGATCATTGCCTCGTTCCCGATCCTGACGGCAACGATCGCCATGTTGACGCTGGACCGCTATCTCGGCATGCACTTCTTCACCAATGATTTTGGCGGCAACATGATGATGTACGTCAATCTCATCTGGGCCTGGGGTCATCCTGAGGTATACATCCTGATCCTGCCGGCCTTCGGTGTGTTTTCCGAGGTCATTGCAACCTTCGCTCGCAAACGGTTGTTCGGCTATACCACTCTGGTGTGGGCAACGGTATGTATCACGATATTGTCCTTCATCGTCTGGTTGCACCACTTCTTCACCATGGGGGCGGGGGCCAACGTCAATGCCTTCTTCGGCATCATGACGATGCTCATCGCCATACCCACCGGTGTCAAAATCTTCAACTGGCTGTTCACCATGTTCCGTGGACGCCTGGAGTTCACCTCACCGGTACTCTGGACTCTAGGCTTCATCATCACCTTTACTCTGGGGGGTATGACCGGGGTAATGCTGGCCGTGCCGGGCGCCAATTTCGTGCTGCACAACAGTCTGTTCGTGATCGCGCACTTCCATAACGTGATCATCGGTGGTGTGGTATTCGGCATGATGGCGGGCATGACCTACTGGTTCCCCAAGGCCTTCGGCTTCACCCTCGATGAAAAGTGGGGTAAGCGCTCGTTCTGGTGCTGGATCATCGGCTTTTACCTGGCATTCATGCCGCTTTACGTGCTGAGTTTCTTCGGTGCCGCGCGTCGCATGCAGTCCTATCAGCAGGCCGAGTGGCAACCCTGGTTCATTCTGGCCTGGGTCGGCGCCTTCATCATCCTGGTGGGCATCGCCTGCACCATCATCCAGATCGTGGTCAGCATCCGCGATCGCAAGAAGAATGCGGACGTGACCGGCGATCCCTGGGATGGGCGCACTCCAGAATGGGCGACGTCATCGCCTGCACCGTTTTATAACTTCGCGCACCTTCCGGATGTCTCGAGCATCGACAACTTCTGGGAAGACAAGCGGCGTGACGGATTCAACTCTCATCTGAGCGAGCCGCCCTATCAGGATATTCACATGCCCAGGAATACCGTTGCGGGCCCAATGATGGGATTCATCAGTATCGTGTTCGGTTTCGCCCTGGTATGGCATATCTGGTGGCTGGCAGGAGTCAGTGCGATAGGCCTGTTCGTGACCTTCATGCTGCGCATTTTCAACGATGACATCGACTATTACGTGCCCGCCGCAGAAGTCGAGCGTATTGAAAATGAGCATCAACAACAGCTGAAGGAGTTGCAAGCATAATCATGTCAACGCAAACGATGAGTCACTCTGACGCGCATGCCGAGGAGCATGAGCACCACGATGCCGGCGGCATCAAGGTCTTCGGCTTCTGGGTCTATCTGATGAGCGACCTGATAATTTTCGGGTCACTCTTTGCCACTTATGCCGTGCTTCTGCGGGGCACGGCGGGTGGGCCGACGCCCCAGGAAATCTTCGAGCTGCCCTTTATCCTGGTCGAGACCTTTCTGCTGCTGTTCTCGAGTTTCACCTATGGCATCGCCGTGCTGGCGATGAACGACGACAAGCTGGCGCAGGTCAAGCTGTGGCTGGGTATCACCTTTGTGCTGGGGGCGGCGTTCGTGGGCATGGAGCTCTACGAGTTCCAGCACTTGATTCATGAAGGATTCGGGCCGGATCGCAGCGGTTTCCTGACGGGATTCTTCACGTTAGTGGGTACTCACGGCCTGCACGTGACCTTTGGCTTGATCTGGATTCTGGTGATGCTGATTCAATTGTCTACCAAAGGTCTGAACGACATGACGCGACCGCGTATCATGTGTCTGAGCTTGTTCTGGCACTTCCTTGATATCGTCTGGATCTGCGTCTTCTCCTTTGTTTATCTGATGGGGGTCCTGGTATGAGCGACTCACACACGGCAACTGGCGGCGCCAGCCACGGAAGCGTCAGGTCCTATGTGATCGGCCTGATTCTGTCCATCGTGCTGACCGTAATTCCCTTTGCGGCGGTCATGACGGGCGCTCTGAGTACTGCGGCGACGGTATTGACCATCGTCGGCATGGCGGTATTGCAGGTGCTCGTGCAGCTGATCATGTTCATGCACATGAATACCAAGTCCGACGAGGGGTGGAACTTCATGTCCTTCGTCTTCACGATATCGATACTGGTTCTGGTGGTGGGAGGTTCATTGTGGATCATGCATCATCTACATCTGAACATGATGCTCGGCTAGCGCCGGAGCCTTCTATATTCAAGGAGTTTCTTGCCATCACCAAGCCGGGGATCATCCTCGGCAACATGATCTCGGTGACGGGTGGATTCTTTCTGGCCGCCCAGGGTGCGTTTGAGCCGGTGCTTTTTCTAGCCACGCTGCTGGGCGTGGCCTTGGTGATCGCCTCCGGTTGTGTGTTCAACAACGTCATTGATCGCGATATCGATGTCAGAATGCAGCGCACCCGAAATCGAGCCCTTGTGCAGGGTCTGATTTCCGTGCCGGTGGCACTGGCTTACGCGACCTCATTGGGGCTGGCGGGCGTGGTGATCCTGTATCGGATGGCGAATCCACTGGCGGCGCTGTTTGCCGTAGCGGGTTTCATCGTTTACGTGGGTTTGTATAGTCTCTATTTCAAACGTCATTCGATACACGGCACCTTGATCGGTAGCCTTTCCGGGGCGATGCCGCCGGTGATCGGTTATTGCGCGGTCGCCAATCAGTTCGATCTGGGCGGTGCGCTCCTGCTGCTTATCTTCAGTCTGTGGCAGATGCCGCACTCTTATGCCATCGCGATCTTTCGCTTCGACGACTACAAGGCGGCGTCGATACCGGTGCTGCCGGTCGTGAAGGGGATCGCGACTGCCAAACGCTCCATCGTACTCTATGTCATCGCCTTCACCGCGGCAGTGCTGGCGTTATCGTTGGCGGGGTATGGGGGTTATGGCTATCTGGTCGTTGCCGGTGCGGCGAGTCTATATTGGCTTTACCTGGCGCTATCCCGTTATCACAGGGTCGACAACAACGCCTGGGCGAAAAAGCAGTTCGCTTTTTCCATCATAATGGTCATGATCATAAGCCTGACGATGGTGATCGATTTTGGCGTCTCATCCGCCGCTGCATTGCTGACTGATATTTGATCCCTTCCGAGTCGTATCGATCCACGAACTTTCCCCGGGTAAAAGTATCTAGGTAAGGAATCACGTCATTTCGGCAATGTGCCCGTAGAGGAACGAATGTCATGCGTCCAAGAGTGGGGCAAGTGATCGGTTTATGGATGATGGGATCGTTGAGCACCGCTCAGGCAGCTGCCACCTCTTGGGATATCGTTCAGGGCGAGAGCCGGCTGAGCTTCATCGCGATTCAGGAAGGTGATGAATTCGAGGGTGAGTTCGCCATGTTCGATGCCGAGATGCGCTTCTCGCAAGACGCTCTCGATGAGAGCCACTTCGATGTCACCGTCGATGTGACCAGTATCGATGCCGGCAATTCACAGCGTAACGACGCACTGCCCGACGAGGAATGGTTCTTCTTCGAGCGTTTTCCCGAAGCCACCTATGTCACGTCGACGATTCGCGAAGGTGGCGACACCCCGTTCGAAGCGGTTGGAACGCTGACCCTGCGGGGCGTAGCGCAGGAAGTCATTCTGCCGTTCACCTGGCGGATCGAGGGCGATCGTGCCGTCATGCAGGGAAGCGTGACGCTGGACCGCACCGACTTCAATATCGGGCAGGGCGAATGGGCCGAGGATGACACCGTCGGCTATCCGGTGCAGGTGGTGGTCGATCTCACTCTCGAGCGGGATACCTAAGGAAATACTGAATAAATGCCTGCGCGTCTCAATCACTGCGTTACGCGGTGCTCGGAATCCTCACATATACCGCATATGCTCCGGTTCCTGTGCTCCGGGCGCCTTGTGCTTGAGCCGCTCGTCGATTTATTCAGCACTTCCCTAAACCATGTTCGCCGTGCCTTGAATAAATGCCATCAGGGCACGGCGATTTTGCTTGGTTTGTAGGCGTTTATCTTTCGATCTGATTCAGTGCCTGTTCCAGGCTTGCGACGCTGCGGCCGGTGTGATGGAGCTTGTCGAGACCGAATAGCCCGATACGGAAGGTCTGGAAGTCATCGCCCTCGTCACACATCAAGGGGACGCCAGCGGCGACCTGAACGCCCTGCTGGGCAAACTTGCCGGCAATGCCCGGATCGTCGGTATAGCTTACTACGACGCCCGGTGCCTGAAAGCCCTCCGCCGCGACGCTCTTGAAACCATGATTGGTCAGCATGGCGCGGATGCCTTTGCCCAGTTCCCACTGTTCGGCCTTGACCTTATCGAAGCCATAATCCCGGGTTTCCTGCATGATGTCGTGCAGCCGGGCAATGCCGTCCGTGGGTAGGGTGGCATGATAGGCATGGCCGCCATTCTCGTAGGCCGCCATGATCTCGCGCCATTTGCGCAGATCCGCGGCGAAACTGCTGCTGGTGGTTTCCTTCAGCCGCGCTTCGGCTCGTTCGGAGAGCATGACCATGGCGCAACCCGGCGAGCCGCTCCAGCCTTTCTGGGGAGCGCTGATCAACACGTCTACGCCGGTAGACTGCATGTCGACCCAGATGGTGCCGGAGGCAATACAATCGAGTACGAGTAAACCGCCTACCTTGTGAACCGCCTCCGCCACCCGCTTGAGGTAGTCATCCGGCAGGATCATGCCGGCGGAGGTCTCGACATGGGGCGCAAACACCAGATCCGGGCGCTGCTCTTCGATGCTCGCCACGACGTCCTCGATGGGTGCCGGTGCGAAAGGGGCTTGTTTCCCTTCCTCGATGCGACGCGCTTTCATCACCGTAGACTGAGAAGGAATGTTTCCCATCTCGAAGATCTGGGTCCAACGGTAGCTGAACCAGCCGTTGCGAATCACCAGTACCTTGCGCTCCTGAGCGAATTGCCGGGCCACTGCTTCCATGCCGAAGGTGCCGCTACCAGGCATGAGAGTTGCACTGTGGGCGCTATAAACGCCCTTGAGCATGTCGAGCACATCATTGACCACGCCCTGGAATGTTTTGGACATATGATTGAGCGATCGATCGGTGTACACCACCGAGTACTCGAGCAGGCCATCGGGATCGACATCGGGCAACAAGCCGGGCATTTCTTTACCTCCACATGGCTATGATATTGACTCTCTAGGATAGGCGTAAAGGTCGGCAACGACTAGCGGCTTTCCACAGGCACACCGTTGGTTTCGGCTCCACTGGCGGCATTCGCCTTGCCGTCGTTGTCGACGCTGGTGTCCAACTGGCTGTAAAGCGCGTGATGCAGGGTCAGCCGATCATAGAAGGTTACCTTCAGGGGAAACGGGCGGCTGGACAGGAGCAGCGATCGCGCGACACTACTGGGATCTTCCAGTTCCTTTTTCAGGTCAGCGTAATCGATCAGAAAACCCCGGGCATTGGCATGTTCAGTGGCAATGGCGAACGCCTTGCTGATGCGTGCCGACATGGCTTCCGGCGTCTCTTCCGGTACAGGATGCGCCTGCATCTCGAGCAAGTTTTCAGTCGTCCAGCCAAACTTCACCGGCTGATTGATCAGTCGAACCGTCGTTCCTTTCGGCACTCGGTAAATGAGGTTTTCGATATCGTCGGACAGCATCCGAATGCAGCCGTGGGAGACACGCATCCCGACCCCATCCGGACGATTGGTGCCATGAATCAGATAGCCCGGAATGCCCAAAATGATGGCATAGTCGCCCAGCGGGTTATCGGGCCCCGGTGGCACGACGCGAGGAAGTACGTCACCGTTTTCGGCATGTTCGGCGATGACGCTTTGAGGAGGATACCAGCTGGGTTGCTCCACCTTGGCAGTGATCGTCGTCGTGCCCAGCGGCGTTTTCCAATCCATGCGCCCGATGCCAATCGGATAGGTTTCGACGGTCGCGGGCTCGCCTGGTTTGGCCGGTGGATAGTAGTAAAGCCTCAGCTCAGCGATATTGATGACGATGCCTTCCCGGGGGCCAGGCGGGAGAATATAGCGGGTAGGCAACAATACTCGAGTGCCCTCGCCGGGTAGCCAGATGCTAACCTCTGGATTTGCTTGGGTTACCGCGTTGTAGCCCAGGTTGTTGTTCAAACCAAGATCGAGCAGGGTATCGTCCTGAGAGGCCGTTACGATGGTTGTCTGGCCCACCACATCGCCATTGTCAGGGAGAGAATAGTGGCCTTGGGGCAACGCTTCCTGGGCCAGCAACAGCCGGGGAAACGTCAATGTGATCAATATGACCAACGCTGCAATGATAAAAAGTGCGATCCAATAATCTGTTCTTCGTCGCCCTGATACGTGCATCTATCGTGACCTACCGTGCCGATTGTCTATGAAAGGGCGGGTTACCCATCTTGGATGCGTAACCTAAACCAAACGCGCCAAACTTTACAGGGTGCGTTCGAGCCCCATCTGCCAGAAATCGATTTCCAGGCGCGTAGCATCACGAAATATCGTGGCCAATTCGTCGAAGCGAGCCGGTGTGACATGCTCCAGACGTGTATTCAGCCAAGCGATTTCATCCTGCATGGCGTGCTGAAATTCCGGGCTTTCATACATGGCGATCCAGGCGCTGTAGGGATTGCCATCACGCCGGGTAAAGGCTTGAGCATTGAGCCAGTTGGCAATCTCGCCGTAGCCGACCAGACAAGGGGCGAGGGCTACATGCATGTCGAGCAGGTCGCCGCGATTGCCGGTATCCAGCACATAGCGGGTATAGGCAAGAGTCGCCTTGGCTTCCGGAAGCGCCGCGAGAACGTCTTCGGATATGCCCCATTTACGACAGTAGCCGACATGCAGATCTAGCCCGGATATTGCATCGGGCATGAAAAAAGCGGCTGAAAATCGGTTATAATTCAAGCTCCTACACCAGAATCAACCGCATCAGCCGCCATGACAAAATGTACCATGCCCACCGCCT
>NZ_JBNCAN010000015.1:0-106276 GCF_049808615.1 Halomonas sp. GXIMD04776
CGTTCTGAAACCAAAGAACTGATCAAAAAACCATCAAATTAGAGGCTTGGGCGCGGCAACGGCCCGCGCCCTCGGAATCTGGGCGCTGCTGACCAGCCCGGTGCAATATCCGGGCTAGCAGCAGTGCAAGACCGCCGAAGAACTCGCCGCCGCCGGCCAGCAAGGCCATCAGGTAACCCGGCTCGAGGCCCATCGACGCCATTCCTTGTGCAGTGGCTTCCAGACCGTTGCCGCCAAACCAGCCAAACAGTTTCTGGGCGCCATGGGCCATGAAAATAATCCCTGCCGGCACGCGCAAGGCCAGGGGTGCAAAGCTGTCGTTGGTGGAAAGTGTTCTGTTGACCAGTGATGTCTGCATGTCGTATCTCCATGTGTGTTTTGCGATGGAGCCAGGATAGCCCTGGTGCGTGAATGAAAGGGCGCAATTATTGGGACATGAACAACCAATAATTCGATGGGTTGCCCCGATGAACCATCAAACAGGGGATTGGACAGCCGAGAACTGAATCGCCCCTGAGAAAGGGGCGATTCAAGGTGCTTGTTTAAGCTTTTTCCGAAAGGTGCCTGCGCTTTCCCATGCTTGGTCAAGATTTCTCTCGCACGCCCCGCCCCGTCAAACGCTCCCGGTCATGTGGCCGGTCAAGATCGAGCACAGGCCCCTTGGGAACGATGCCGGTAGGGTTGATGGTGCCGTGGCTGTAGTAATAGTGGCGCTTGATATGATCGAGGCTGACGGTCTCCTTGATCCCCGGCCACTGGTACAGCTCGCGCAGGTAGTTCGATAAATTGGGATAGTCCTCGATACGGCGCAGGTTGCATTTGAAGTGGCCGTGATAGACGGCATCGAAGCGCACCAGGGTGGTAAACAGGCGGATATCCGCTTCGGTCAGCCATTCACCGGCCAGGTAGCGCTGCTCGGAAAGCCGGGCTTCCATGCGATCCAGCGCCTCGAACAGGGCAACCACATGCTTCTCGTAAACATCCTGATCGGTGGCGAAACCGGCCTTGTAGACGCCGTTGTTGATATGGTCGTAGACATCGGCGTTGACTGCATCGATGGTCTCGCGCAGATCGTCGGGATAGAAATCGAGACGATTGCCGGTTATCTCGTCGAAGGCACCATTGAAGATCCGCACCAGATCGGCGGACTCATTGTTGAGGATGCGGTTACTCTGCTTGTCCCATAAAACCGGTACCGTGACTCGCCCCGTGTATTCAGGGTTGGTGAGGGTATAAAGCTCACGATGAAATTCCGCCCCGTTGACAGGATCGCCGCTGGAACCCTCATCGACATTGTACGTCCAGCCTTCACCCAGCATCAGCGGACTGACATGAGATGCGCCGATCAGCGAGTCCAGCCCCTTCAGCTTGCGCATGATCAGGGTGCGATGCGCCCAGGGGCACGCCAGTGACACATAAAGATGAAAGCGATCCGCCTCGGCGAGCACGCTCTCCTGGCCCTGCGGCCCCGGCTGCCCGGCTGCCGTCACCCAGTCGCGCAGCTTGGCGGATTCGCGTACGAATTCACCGCCGTGTTTTTTAGTGTCGTACCATTGATCGTGCCATTTGCCATTGATTAACAGGCCCATGATCATTCTCCGTTTGAAAGTTGCCTATGCATTCAGGTGCGATGCACTGATTCAGCGCTACAGGCTGAGCGCTCAATCGAGACCAGGCGCGGGGGATGGGATGGCAAGGGAGGGCAACGCCCTCCCTTGCTCAGGCGGGAGTTAGCTTTTCAGCTTTGCAGCAATTTTGGCCACGTGTTCGCCCTGGAAGCGGGCAATGGTCAGCTCCCGCTCGTCGGGTTGGCGCGAGCCATCACCGCCTGCGATGGTCGAGGCGCCATAGGGTGTGCCCCCACCGACCTGGGAGATATCGAACAGCTCCGGGGTGGCGTAGCCGATCGGCACGAGCACCATGCCGTGGTGCGCGAGGGTCGTCCAGGTGGAGGTAATGGTCATTTCTTCCCCACCGCCGGTGCCGGTGGAGGTAAAGACACTCGCCACCTTGCCGACCAGGCCTCCCTTCGCCCACAGGCCGCCGGTCTGATCCAGGAAGGTGCGCATCTGGCCCGCCATGTTGCCAAAGCGTGTCGGCGTGCCAAAGATAATCGCATCGTATTCCGCAAGCTCTGCGGGCGTGGCCACCGGCGCACCTTGCTCCGTCTTGCCGCCGGCGGATTTGAAGGCTTCGCTATCCATGGTTTCCGGGACGCGTTTGACCGTGACGTCGACCCCTTCCACACCACGTGCACCTTCGGCCACGGTGTTGGCCATGGTTTCGATGTGGCCGTACATGGAATAGTAGAGAACTAGTACTTTGGTCATTTCGGGTTCCTCGTCTGGTGAAGGTCTGCTGTTTTCCGGGCCGCTGAAAAGCCGCGACAGGAAATCGGTAAGTCGTCCCATGCAACAACTCCTTGTATTGTGTACACCAAGATTAGCCGGTCAGGACTCTCTGCCCACAAGAATAACGCCCAGAGCCGGTTGGTTGGCTCTGATTATCAGGACATAACGATCGAAAAAACTGATGTGTTACAGGCCCGTCTTGCCACTCCGGTGCTCGAATCCCGGCTATTGCCTGGCCTGCTTGTAATCACGGCAAACCGTTTGCAGCGCCCGGGCCAGCGCCTGGGTTGCCGGGCCGGCGCTGTCCCGGTTCGCAAAGACCAGATACAGCTCTTCGTGCCGGCTACCGCCCTCGACTAGCGGCAGTGGCTTTAGTATCTCGGCCTCCAGTTCCTTGCGAATATGCTCCACGGGCAACCAGGCAAAGCCCAGCCCCTGGGTGACGAACTGAATCGAGGTCTTGAGCTGGGATACGGTCCAGCGCTCATCCGCGCCCAGCCAGCCTGCGTCCTGGTTGCGCTTGATGCCGGTATCGCGAACCACGAATTGCCGATGGGCCCTCAAATCGTGCTGTGTCAGTTCGCGCCCGATGTGGTGCAGGGGATGCTGCGGGTGAGCGACAGCCACAAACTCGATGGGCAAGAGAGGCTGCCCCAAAAGGCCGGGGGGTGACCGGTTGGTGACGATCAGGTCGGCACTGCCATTTGCCAGCGCCTCATGGGTGCCGGAGAGCACCGACTCGATGAGCTGTACACGAGACGACCGGCTTTCAGGAATGAAGGCAGCCAGCGCTTCGCCCAGAAGCTCGGGCGGGAAGATCGTCTCTATTGCCAGCCGGACCTCCGGTTCCCAATCCTGAGCCAGATTGGCGGCCAGTCGTTCCAGGCTCAGGGCCTCTTCGATGAGCACGCGCGCGCGACGCAACAATGTCTCGCCTGCCTCGGAGAGTTCCGCCTTGCGCCCGCGTATTATGAGCATCTCGACGGGTAGCTGTTCCTGCATGCTCTTGAGGGTATAGCTCACCGCCGACTGGCTCTTGTTGAGCGACTCGGCGGCTCGCGCAAAACTGCCTTCATCAACCACGGCTTGCAACACTGCCCACTGCTCAAGGCTGATGCGAGGAATAGTTGTAGCCATCTGGCGCAGATTCTCCCTGGATTGTTGGCTGGTCATCATAGCGTAGCGGCGATCGAACCATCGCTCACTATTCGACCAGCACTCGCCAGAACACAAAAAGCCTTGATACACTCCCGCACGTCATGCGCCCGATATGATCTTGCACGGGTTTAATTCAAAAGCGGTATGACCCCATTCGTTCACAGCACCCCATATCGTCATAGGTGTGTACTGCTGCCATGGAAGGAGGCTTTTAGCGTGTCGATTTTCCGCCTGACCATTTGCCTGGGGCGCTGGCTGGCCCTCGCGCTGATGCTGATCGTGCTGCCGGCTTTCGCTCAGCAGAGCGAGCCTTCTCAAGAGCCCAATGCCAACACCCCGGCCTATTCCACCTTGGCCGACCTGCTCGAAAACGAGGCATCACGTCAGCGCTTGATCGAGGAGCTGCGCTCCCTGGCCTCGAATCAGCAGGGTGAACCGGGAACGACAGCCGAGGCATCCCAGGCCAGCAATGCCGAGCAAACACCTGAAAAACAAGATGCTCAAGATACGTCCCTTGCTCGACGGCTTGCCGACACCACCAGCTCGGTTGCCGGAGAGATGAGCAGTCAGTTCAAGAACCTTGCCGGTGCGCTAGGGGCACTAATAGCCCCCGCGAGTGGTGGTTTTACATCCAACATCGACATGGCAAACATCAGTCGAGTGGCGCTCAACATGGCGCTGGTCATCGCGGCCACCTTCGTACTGTTTTTTATCCTGCGTGGCGTGGCACGGCCTTTGTTCAACCGGGTGAGCCATTGGACTCAACATGGGGGTGACCGCAGCACACTGCTTAGAACGACGGCAGCGGTCGTTCTAGCGGCGGCCGTGGATGTCATTGTCGTTGCCTTGGCCTATTTGGGCGGTAATCTGATCGCCACCTTTGCCGTTGGCGAGAGTGGCGCACTCTCGACCCAGGCGTCGCTTTTCCTCAATGCCTTTTTGATCATCGAGCTGATCAAGGCGGCCATTCGCGTGCTTTTTGCCTCTCGTCACGAAGGACTGCGTCTGCTGCCCATCGATGCTCAGGAGGCCGATCACTGGAATCGTTGGCTCGCGGTACTGATCGGCTCCGTGGGCTATGGCATGCTGGTCGCCGTTCCGCTGGTCAATGCCAACCTCTCCCTGCCTCTAGGACATGCGCTAGGTCTGGCGATCATGTTGCTGGCCTTTATTTATGCCACCGCCTTTGTCTTGAAGAACCGTCTCAAAGTACGCGCAGCCTTAGAGAAAAAGGCGGCCAATGCCTCCATGGGAGTATCCAGCCTGGCGCTCAGACTGATCGCCCGGCTTTGGCACCTGCTCGCCATCGCCTATTTTCTGGTCGTGCTGGTGCTCAGTATCGTGCACCCCGAGGACGCGCTGCCAAGTGTCATGCTGGCCACCCTTCAGACCCTGATCATCGTGGGGGTGGGTCTATTGCTCTCGGGAATGCTCACCCAGGTAATCGGCAAGCGCATCACCCTGTCCGCTGACTGGCGGCGCAAGCTGCCCAAGCTAGAGGCGCGCCTCAATGCGTACATTCCCACCTTCCTCAAGGTGATCCGAACGCTCATCCTGATCGCTGTGGTGATGCTGGTGTTCAACGCCTGGGGACTGTTCGACCTGGCCGCCTGGTATGCCACCGACGCCGGCTACAACACGATCAGCAAGCTGATCGATATCATTCTCATTCTTGCCGTTGCCGCCGCCTTGTGGATCATTCTGGCCAGTCTTATCGAGCATCGCTTGAATGCCGACACCGGTCGCGGCGAACCTACCGCCCGCGCAAAGACACTCCTGAGCCTGTTTCGCAACGCCTTGGCCATCACCCTGATCACCATGACGGGAATGATCGTGCTGGCAGAGATCGGCATCAATATCGGCCCATTGATCGCCGGTGCCGGGGTGCTGGGTCTGGCCATCGGCTTCGGGGCGCAGAAGCTGGTTCAGGACATCATCACCGGGGTATTCATCCAGATCGAGAATGCCATGAACACCGGCGACGTGGTCACCGTGGGCGGTATCACCGGCACTGCGGAGCGGCTGAGCATTCGCTCAGTGGGCATTCGTGATCTCTCCGGCACCTATCACATCGTGCCCTTCTCGAGTGTGGATACCGTCTCCAACTACATGCGTGAATTCGGCAATCATGTCGGCGAGTACGGCATTGCATATCGCGAGAGCATCGATGACGCCATCGTGCAGCTTGAACAGGCCTTCGAGGAACTCAAGGCCAGCGAAGAGCATGGCTACAAGCTGCTCGAGCCATTGAGTGTCGCCGGAGTCATCGCCCTGGCGGACAGCTCGGTCAATATCCGAGTCATCATCAAGACGACGCCGGGGGATCAATGGGCCGTGGGACGTGCCTATAACCGCCTGGTCAAGAAGTACTTCGATGCGGCGGGTATCGAGATTCCCTTCCCGCATACCACGCTCTACTTTGGTCAGGACAAGGATGGCCTGGCGCCACCCGCCAACCTGCGCATCATGCAGCAGGACTTCCCGATCGATAACAGTCCGGCAGGACAGCCACGCGAGACGGCGCACTCAAGGCTTGTGGAGGAATCATCGACGCAGCATGAGCCCGCGACGCCACCCAAGAAGCATACGCAACCGGATCGGGATAACGACGAAAACACCTAGCCGTTTCATGGAGTTCTGAAATGGCGCCCTCAAGGGCCACCTGCAACGGTGGCCCTTTTTATGTAATGGGGCCCAACAAGCACGTGCGTGTAAAAAAGGGCGCCAGGAAGGCGCCCAGGAGAGCAAAGTGAATCTTTGTCAAGGATTCTGATCGCTTGGCTGGGGTAGTGCCGGAAGCGATCTGTCGAGCAACTCGACGCTCTGACGATAGTAGAGCTGACTCTTGTTGTGCTCACCCAGATTGGCGAACAGCCGTGCCAGCTCGGCACACACGACGCCGCTGGGGCGCTGACGCTGACTGGCCTCGAAATACTCCTGCGCCTTGCCCCAATAGGCATTGCGCAGCGAAAGCCGCCCCAAGGTCAACAACAGATCGGGATCGTTGGGGCGCTCCTGCAGCCATTTCTCGGCATAGACAAGCTGGCGCCGGGCATCGACGTTGAGTACCCCGTAGCGCAGCACCAGGCGACTATCCCAGTGCTCCTTGAGGGTATGACGCAAGAGGCGCTCGGCAAGACCTTCCTCATTGCCACGCACCAGCGCTTCCGTATACAGCCCGACCAGCTCGATGTCGCTGCGCAGGTAGTCGGGAATGTCCGCCCAGAGGCTACGCACTCGCTCGATATCGCTGGGATTACGCGCCGCCTGGATCAGCAATTCCCGATACGCCCGTTTTTCGAGTTCGTGGCGCTCTTCCTGGGTGACCAACTGATGACGCGTCAATCGCGGCATCAGACGACGCAGGCCATCCCAGTCGTTGACGCTCAAGTAGGCTTGCTTGAGCAGCTTGAGTACCTGTGGGTGCTCGGGGAGCTGCCGCTCGAGGCGTGTAAGCGTCGCCAGCGCCTCTTCGAACTGCTGACGATCGAGCATCAACTGCGCCTGCACCATGCCAACGGCAGTATCGGCGCCTTCGGTGCTGTAATGCGCGCGCTTCAACAGCACGTCGGCCTGGTCGTAGCGGCCCTGATAGTGAGCGGCCAACGCTGCGGACAGATAGTTGACCAACGGGGTGCTCGAGTCATCCGCGGCCCTGGTCAGAGCCTTCTCCGCACGCTTCCAGCGACCTTCGGCCAGGGCCACCAGACCACGCACCGTGCGACGCATGGCGTTGCGGTTGCGGTTGCGGCTGTTCCAGATCTTGAGTCGGCTCACCGGCCGGCGCAGGCGCATCAATAGCCGTAGCAGGAAGTGCAGCACGACGAACACCGCCAACAGCAGCACCAGACCGAACCAGAACGAAGTCTGAAACGAAGTATCTCCGACGCGGATCAGCCAATAGCCCGGTACGGATTGCATCAACTGGCCGAACAGTGCGCCGATGGCCAGCCCGAGGACGACGACGAGGATGAGCTTTCTCATGCGTCGGCGCTCCCGCCGTCCTGACGGCGTTTCATAAAGTCTCGTAACTGCTGCAGTGACTGACTGATATCGGGCAGTTCAGGATGTATCGTTCTTTCGGAGAGCGTTGGCAATTGCTCGAGAAGCTTCTTCACGCCGTCGCTATCGGGATCGTAATAGCCTTCGATCAGACTACGGGCCTTTTTCAGACTGGCATCATAGAGCTTGGGATCGGCCTGCAATACCGCCAATTGGGCCTGCTCCAGTTGCAGACGCACGTTCTGGCGCAGATAGGACTCCTGTTGTGGCGTCATCAGCGCCTCCAGGGCCTGATCGTGCTTGCGTACCACGACTAGCTCCTTCAACTCCTGACCGAAGCGCGCAAGCTGTTGTTGCCAGCCACCCTTGACCTGAGACGTATCGCCTCCTTTGGCAGCGATCTGCTCGATATCCTGCTGCAACGGCAGCTTGGCCGCTTGCTCCTGCATTCCCATCAGCGTCAGGTAGAGACCTGTACGATCGACATCGGGTACCGAGTTCAGCTCGCCAAGCTCGGATTGAATGGCACGACGCACCGGGGTCAATGCCGGGTTGTCGATCTCGGCCAGACGCTTGTCGGCGGTGCGCAGAAGCGACAGGGCACCGTTCACGTCTCGTTCGAGTTGCAAACGCTGATTGGCCAGCTTCAGCAAGTACTCGACTTCGGCATAAACCCACTCGTTTTCGTCGGTTTGCTGCTGACTGGAGAGCTGTTCGAGCACGCGATCCAGGGTCTGATTGACGCTGTCACGGTACTCCTGCATCTGCGAATTCAGTTCCTGGTTCAGATCATTCAGCGCCTTTTCGCGCTGCCCATCGCTCTGATCGATCTGGGATCTGAGCTGATCAATGTCGCTGGCGTTGCTCTCGACCTGAGATGACTGAGGCAGTTGCATCAGTCGTTGCTGCTGAGCCGACATCTGCTGCCATAACCACCAGCCCGCGACAACACCCGCCACTGCCAGGATCAACACCAGCACCAGAGCCACGATGCCGGTGATATTGCGTCCTCCACCACCACCATGATGGCCGCTGGCCATGGAACCCGACATGGTGCCACCGCCCCCGCCCGATCCTGGCCTGGAGGCAGCACCAGCAGGTGCGGCAGGCTGAGCAGAACCCTTGGTGCCGGCGCTCGTCGTTCGAGTAGACTCGGTCCCCGTACTTGCTGACGATGTCATGCTGGGGCCTTTCTGACTCGTTTGGGAGCCGGGCGATGCGAAGGCGGATGCAGAAGGTGTCTTACTCGTTTCCGTAGCGTTCTGCTCGCTCGATGCGAGGTTGTCCGTCACCGGCTTGCCCATCGACGAGTTGGTCATAGGCTCCTTACCTGACGATTTACCCTTGGAAGGTTTTCCCGACCCACGCCGACCGGAGGGACGTTTACTGGCCTCGGGCTTGCCATTGCCAGTCGGAGCATTGTTGGCGGTCGCCGCCGTCTCCTGAGAGGGACTCGAGGGCGTCGCTTTCGTGTCCGATGCTGGCGCTGTATCACTAGACGACTTGCTGTTGTCGGCGCCGGCAGACACCCCTTGTTGTTTGTCCTGATCGTGTTCTTGCTTGCTCATCTGTTGCTAGCCTTTTTCAAGATCGTCATGATCGGCGCCCCCCAGGTTACAAACATCGGCCACGGCCACCGCCAACGCGGCAGGCGTGGCACCTTGCGCCACTGTAGGATGCAAAAACCCCAGCGTACAGGCCAGTGTAGCCAAACGCTGACTGGAAACGATTAGCGGTTGGTTCAACGCCACCGGCGTACACCATCCTGCCAGATGTTCGAGCACTTCGCCGCTGGTCACCAGCAGTGTTGAAAAGTTCCCTTCGGCCAAGTGTAACGCGCCTATACCATCAGGTGTCACTAGGTTACGCCGGTATAGCGCCACACGATCCACCCGGGCTCCACGTTGAGCGAGGCTGTCAGCGAGTAGCGTACGCCCTCCCTCACCGGCTACCAGCAACACCCGCCGTTGCTCGAGCCGCTGCAGCGACGGCAGCTGCAGTAATGCTTCGCTGGTGTTTTCCAGGGACGCCGAGGGCACATGCACGCGCACGCCCAGGCGATCGTGCAGCACCTGAGCGGTACCTGCCCCCACCGCGTAGAAGCTGGGTCCCAATGGTAGCTGCGGCCAGTAGCGGTCGAGCCCCTCAGTTAGGCACTCCGCAGCGAAAGGGCTGATAACCACGACCGCATGATACAGATCGAAATCCAGCCAGGCCTGGCGTATGCCCTGACTCTCGGGAAGCACTTCGAGTCGCATGACCTCGAGATTTTCCACTTCGGCCCCCAAGGCTTCGAGTGCACGACTCAAATGAACGCCACGAGCGCCGGGGCGTGTAATCAGCACCCTGGGGCGATTACTCATCTGCTTTCGCCGTAGACCTCAGCCAGGATCTCGCCGGCGCCTTGGTCGAGCAACTCCTCGGCCACGCGGATGCCCAGGGTTTCCGGTTCATGCGCCGATCCACGACCCTCGGCACGCAGCACTCGCGAACCATCCGGCATACCCACCAGCGCACGCAGCCACAGAGTTCGTCCTCCTTCCTCAAGTACCGCATGCCCTGCAATGGGCACCTGGCAGCCCCCATCCAGACGTGTGTTCATGGCGCGCTCGGCCCGTACCCGTGTCGCAGTATCGAAATGATCGAGAGGCACAAGCAAGTCTAGCAGTTCGGGGTCATTGATACGGCACTCGATGCCCAAAGCCCCCTGGCCACAGGCGGGCAAGCTGATCTCTGCCGGCAGCTCCATAGTGATGCGTTCACTGAGCCCTAACCGCCGCAATCCCGACGTGGCAAGAATGATGGCATCGTACTCGCCATCGTCGAGCTTGCGCAGCCGCGTCTGCACGTTGCCTCGCAGGGTGAGCACATCGAGATCCGGCCGAGCCTCGCTGACCTGTAACCCTCGGCGTAGACTGGAAGTACCGACCTTGGCGCCTTCGGGCAACGCGTCGAAGCTGGCGTAGTGGTTGGAAACGAAAGCGTCCGTGGGCTCGGCCCCCTCCAGAATCACTGACAGTCCCAGCCCTTCAGGGAAGTGCATGGGCACGTCCTTCATCGAATGCACCGCGATGTCCGCTCGCCCGTCGAGCATCGATTCTTCCAGCTCCTTGACGAACAACCCCTTCCCCCCGACCTTGGCCAACGGCGTGTCGAGTATCTTGTCACCTCGGGTGGACATGGCCACCAGCTCGACCTCGAGTCCCGGGTGCAGTTCCAGTAGACGCTCCCTCACATGCTCGGCCTGCCAGAGGGCAAGCAGGCTTTTACGGGTAGCGATACGAAGGGTCGTGATGGCGGACACGGCAAGCTCCTGGGGCAGGTGGACGACTTATCCGTCGACCACGATCGATGTCTGCCGCATCAGCGGCATTTGCTCATCATGATAAAGCAGTCGCCGGTTTAGTAAAATCTACCGGCTTATGGCGTGCCGCCCATTCCACGCTGATCTCGCCTGAAACGATGACTCTGGTACAATCCTGGGCAAACTATCACCACGACAGGGCAGGACGCCTTCGCACCATGAGTCAACAAACCAATCAGTCCTGGGGTGGCCGCTTCAGCGAGCCAACCGATGCGTTTGTCGAAAGGTTCACCGCCTCGGTGGATTTCGATCGTCGCCTCTATCATCACGATATACGTGGCTCAAAAGCCCACGCCACCATGCTCGAGCGGGTCGGCGTACTGACCGTCGATGAACGCGACGCCATTCTTGATGGACTCGCCCAGGTCGAGGGGGAGATCGAGGCCGGTCAATTTCCTTGGTCCGTCGCCCTCGAGGACGTACACATGAATATCGAGGCCCGCCTGACCGAGAAGATCGGCACGACCGGCAAGAAGCTGCACACCGGACGTTCGCGCAACGATCAGGTGGCTACTGACATTCGCCTTTATCTGCGTGACGAGATCGACGTCATCGATGCCGAACTGACTCGCCTGCGCAGCGGCATGATCGAGTTGGCGGACCGTGAAGCCGATACCATCATGCCAGGCTTTACCCACCTTCAGACCGCCCAGCCGGTGACCTTCGGCCATCACCTGCTGGCCTGGCAGGAGATGGTGGCCCGCGATCAGGAGCGTCTGCGCGACTGCCGCAAGCGGGTCAACGTCATGCCGCTGGGTGCAGCGGCCCTGGCGGGCACCACCTATCCCATCGATCGTCACGTCACCGCCGAGTTGCTGGGCTTCGAACGCCCCGCCGAGAACTCCCTGGACGCGGTGAGCGATCGCGACTTCGCCATCGAGTTCGTGAGCTTTGCCAGCCTGCTACTGATGCACCTGTCACGGATGAGCGAGGAACTGGTGCTGTGGACCAGCGCCCAGTTCGATTTCATCGATCTGCCGGATCGTTTCTGTACCGGCTCCTCGATCATGCCCCAGAAAAAGAACCCGGATGTGCCAGAACTGGTACGGGGCAAGTCCGGGCGGGTCTATGGCCATCTGATCGGCCTGCTGACCCTGATGAAGTCCCAGCCGCTGGCCTACAACAAGGACAACCAGGAGGACAAGGAGCCGCTGTTCGATACCCTGGATACCGTCAAGGGCTGTCTCAAGGCCTTTGCCGACATGGTGCCGGCCATAGAGCCCAAGGCGAAGAGCATGTTTGAGGCCGCACGCAAGGGGTTTTCCACCGCCACCGATCTGGCGGATTATCTGGTACGCAAGGGCGTGGCGTTCCGCGACGCTCACGAGGTGGTGGGGCAATCCGTGGCCTACGGCATCGAGCAAGGCAAGGATCTGTCTGAAATGAGCCTCGACGAGTTGCGCCAATTTTCCGACGCGATCGCCGACGACGTTTTCGAGGTGCTGACACTGGAAGGCTCGGTGGCGGCGCGCAATCATATCGGCGGCACCGCGCCGAATCAGGTACGCGCCGCCGCCCAGCGCGCTCGGGATGCGCTCACCGCAATGACCAGCCTGAAATCGGCCGGCTCGACATCATCGGGAGGTGCTTGAGGTGCGCACTCTATCGAGTCTTGGTCTCGTTCTGCTGCTTTTGGTGTCGCTGGCCGGCTGTGGCCAGAAAGGCCCGCTTTACTCTCCGGGCAACGAAGAGGCCGCCGAAGAGTATGATCCCGGTGATGAATACGCAGAGCCCGGTCAAGAGGAGGACGAACGCGAAGGCGACACCTCCTCCGGCCAGGGCGATGAGGATGAGCAAGAGCGCTGAGCATGGATCATTTCGACTATCGTGACGGCGTACTCCACGCCGAGAACGTGCCGCTACCCCGGATCGCCGAGCGTTTCGGCACGCCGTGCTACGTCTACTCCCGGGCCACCCTGGAACGGCACTATCGTGCCTACAGCGACGCGCTGGGCGATCATCCACATCTGATCTGCTACGCGGTCAAGGCCAATTCCAACCTGGCGGTGCTCAATGTGCTGGCGCGTCTGGGCGCCGGCTTCGATATCGTGTCCCTGGGCGAGCTCGAGCGAGTGCTGGCCGCCGGCGGCGATCCCGCCAAGGTGGTCTTTTCCGGGGTCGCCAAGCAGGCCGATGAGATGGCCCGGGCGCTGGATGTGGGCATCAAGTGCTTCAACGTGGAATCCCTGCCGGAGCTCGAGCGCCTGAACGAGGTGGCGGCGAATCAGGGCAAGGTCGCGGCGGTATCGCTGCGGGTCAATCCGGATGTCGACGCTCGCACTCACCCGTATATCTCCACTGGCCTCAAGGCCAACAAGTTCGGCATCCCGGTGGATCAGGCCCTGGAGGTTTATACCCGGGCAGCAGGCATGCAGAACGTCAGAGCGGTGGGTATCGATTGTCATATCGGCTCTCAACTCACCGAGCTCTCGCCGTTCCTCGATGCGCTGGACCGCTTGCTGGTGTTGCTGGATCGGCTCGTCGAACAAGGCATCGTCATCGAGCATCTCGACCTGGGCGGCGGGCTGGGCGTGCCCTATCGCGACGAACAGCCGCCACAACCCTTCGATTACGCTCGCGCCCTGCTCGAACGCCTCGAAGGTCGCGAACTCACCCTGCTGTTCGAGCCGGGGCGTTCGATCGCCGCCAATGCGGGGCTCCTGCTGACTCGAGTCGAGTATCTCAAGCCGGGGGAGACCAAGAACTTCGCGGTCATCGACGCCGGCATGAACGACCTGATTCGCCCCTCGCTCTATCAGGCCTGGCAGGCAATCATCCCTGTGGATACCCGCGAGGCCCGGGACACGGCGCTCTACGATGTGGTCGGCCCGGTATGCGAAACCGGCGATTTTCTCGGCAAGGATCGCGAACTCGGGTTGCAACAAGGAGACCTGCTGGCAGTCCGCTCCGCCGGTGCCTATGGCTTCGTGATGGCATCGAATTACAATAGTCGCCCGCGACCGCCGGAGGTCATGGTCGATGGCGAGCAAGTGCATGAGGTGCGTCGTCGCGAAACCATCGAAACGCTGTGGAGCGGTGAAACGATGCTCCCGGAGGCACCGTAATGCTACTTCAATTCACCAAGATGCACGGCCTGGGCAACGATTTCATGGTGATCGATCTGATCACCCAGCGCGCGCGACTCGACGCGGAGCAGATTCGCGCCCTGGCCGATCGTCATTTTGGTGTCGGCTTCGATCAATTGCTGACGGTCGAGCCCCCTCGGTATCCGGAGATGGACTTTCGTTATCGTATCTACAATGCCGACGGCAGCGAGGTAGAAAACTGTGGGAACGGTGCTCGCTGTTTCGCGCGCTTCGTCTGCGATCAGCGTCTGACCCATAAGCGCGAGATCCGCGTCGAGACCGAGGGCGGTCCCCTCACGCTATCGATCGAGGAGGATGGCCGGGTGAGGGTCGATATGGGCAAGCCGCGTTTCGAGCCCGCCGAGATACCGTTCAGTGCCGAACAGGATTTACCGCTGCACGGGCTGGACGCTGATGGCGAACATCTTGAAATCGGCGTAGTGTCGATGGGCAATCCGCATGCGGTTTTGCGTGTCGACGATGTCGATGTTACGCCTGTGGAACGGCTCGGAGCCGCCATCGAGGCGCATCCGCGCTTTCCGCGGCGCGTCAATGCCGGCTTCATGCAGATCGTGACGCGTCAGGCAATCCGATTGCGGGTATTCGAACGCGGCGTCGGCGAAACTCTGGCGTGCGGCACCGGTGCTTGTGCCGCGGTCGCGAGCGGTATCCGCCAAGGGTTGCTGGATAGCCCGGTCGAGGTCAATCTGCCCGGCGGTCGGCTTACCATCGAATGGCCCGGTGAAGACGCCACCATGTTCATGATCGGCCCCGCGACACGGGTCTTCGAGGGTCGCGTTCCGCTCAGTTAATCGCGCATAACAGGTTGCAACGAGGTAGTTCATCCATGTCCCAAGCCCAAGCCCCGGACACCCCCCAGGCACTCGATCCCGAGCATGTGGCCCTGTGGTTGGCGCAGCACCCCGACTTTTTCGTTGGACGCGAAGGATTATTACAGCAACTCAAGGTGCCCCATCCGGATACCGAAGGGGCCGTATCGTTGCTCGAACGTCTTGTCCTCGATCTGCGCAAGCGCGCAGAAAGCGCTGAATGGCGACTCGAACAACTGCTGGAGTCGGCGCGTCACAACGAATCTCAGTATCGCCGTACCCGCGAGCTGGTATTGGCGCTGCTCGAGGCAGAGAGCAACGATGCATTGAGCCAGGCACTGGCCACACAGCTCTCGGAACGCTTTCGCACCCAGTCGGTGGCGCTGTGGTGTGCCTCCAGCTTGACCGATGACGAACCCACCGCCCCTCAGCCTCCGCGCTTCGTACTCGACGACAATGCCGGAACACGTCTGGGCGCATTGCTTGATGGCCGCGCCAGCCGCTGCCGCCGGCTTTCACGCAAGGATTGGCAATTATTATTGCCGCATATCGAGCCGCCGAAGAAGGCCGGTTCCTGCGCCTTGACCCGGCTGACCCTGGGCGAACCGCTGGGCTATCTGATTCTGGCCAGCCACGATACCGAGCATTTTCGCGCCACCCTGGACACGCTGTTCACCGAATATCTGGGCGAGGTCGTCGCGCGTTTACTGATTCACCATAGCCGGCCTCGCTGAGCGCGCCATATCCATGAAAGAACACGTCAGTGCCTTTTTGGCTAAGCTCGCACAAGAGGCCAGCCCGGCAACCGTCGAAGCCTATCGTCGGGATCTTGGCGCGCTTCAGACCTATCTCCACGCGCAGAACATAGTGACCTGGCAGGCCCTGGATGCCGGTCTGATCAAGCGCTTCCTCGGCCAGGAGCGCAGCCGAGGCCTGGCGCCACGCAGTCTGGCACGCCGTCGCGCCGCGCTTTCGCGCTTTGCCGAAGCGCTTACTCAGCAAGGTATATTGACTCATAACCCGGTCAAGCTGGTGCGTACACCGCGGCAACCGCAGCATCTGCCTCGCCCGGTGGATGTCGATCAACTCGCCCGCTTTCTCGACGCCCCCCACGACGGCTCGACGCTGGCGCTGCGCGATCAGGCGATACTCGAGCTACTCTACTCTTGTGGACTGCGACTGGCGGAGTTGGCGGCTCTCGATATCGGCGACCTGGAGGCACGACGCGTGCGGGTGGTGGGTAAAGGCAATAAACCGCGCCAGGTACCACTGGGCAGGCGCGCTCATCACGCACTGGATGCCTGGCAGGCCGTACGCGGACAACTGGCCAATGCCGATGAGCACGCCCTGTTCGTGGGCAATCGGGGGCGGCGCCTGGGCCATCGCGCCATTCAACTGCGCCTGGAACGCCTCGCCATCGAACGAGGCCTACCCGAGCATCTGCATCCCCATCGTCTGCGCCATTCCTTCGCCAGCCATCTGCTCGAGTCGAGTCAGGATCTGCGCGCGGTACAGGAACTCCTGGGGCATGCCAACCTGGCAACCACCCAGGTCTATACCCGGCTCGACTGGCAGCATCTGGCCAGCGTCTACGATGCCGCCCACCCCCGGGCACGCCGCAGCAAAGGCGGTGATGCCGACGACCCGACACCTTGATGCCATGTCCTCTATCTTGCCCACCCTCACGGCCCTGACCTTTGATCTTGATGACACGCTATGGGACAACCATGGGGTGATGATCGCGACCGAAAACGGCCACTATGCCTGGCTCGAGGATACCCTTGCCCAGGCCGATGCCACGCGCCAGCGTCTGAGCGAGCGCTTTCCCTTGAGCACCTATCAGGCGCGTCGCCAGCATATCGCTCAGCGTGAACCGCTGCGGCGCGGTGATTTCACCTGGATTCGACAGCAAAGCCTCTTTGAAATGCTCAAGGAATTCGGACTGCATCCCAATGACGCCGAGGGCTATGCCGCCGCCGCCATGGAACAGTTCATGACCCTGCGGCACCAACTGACCCCCTATCCGGAGGTGGAAGCGCTACTCGACGATCTCGGTCAACGCTATGCCCTGGCGGCGATCACCAATGGCAATGTCCAGGTCACACGCCTCCCCTTGGCACGCCATTTCCCTATCGCCATTGCCGCCGGTGAGCTCCTCGCACCCAAGCCGGATGCGCGACCTTTTCTCGCCGCCCTGGCGCGACTCGCCAGCACCCCATCCCGAACCATGCATATCGGCGATTCCTGGGCGGAAGACGTACTTCCAGCGCTACGGTTGGGGATGCGTGTCGCTTGGATCGACAAGCACGATGAGCACCACGGCGATCTGCCCGCAGGCGTTTTTCGTCTGACTCACATCCGTGAGCTGTCGGCACTGCTGGAACACTTGGAGTAGCCCCTTCATGCCTCGGCAGGCGACAGCCAGTCATCCAAGCGCGCCTGAGCCTCCTCCACCCCCTGACGTTTGAGTGCCGAGAATAGCTGCACGCTGACCAGGTCTTCCCACTCCTGCAGGCGCTGACGCACCTGCAGCAGGCTGCTCTTGGCCGCCCCGGACTTGAGCTTGTCCGACTTGGTCAGCAAGATGTGCACCGCCATATCCTTCTCGTCGGCCCAGCCCAGCATCATCTCGTCAAATTCGCTGAGGGGGTGGCGCACATCCATGACCAGCACCAGCCCTTGCAACGACGTGCGACGCTGCAAATACTCAGCCAGGTGACGTTGCCATTCGAGCTTGACCTTTTCCGGCACCTTGGCAAAGCCATAACCGGGAAGATCGACCAGGCGTCGCGACTCATCCCCCCCGAGGTCGAAGAAATTGATCAACTGGGTGCGCCCGGGGGTCTTGGAGGTGCGCGCCAGTGCTTTTTGCTGAGTTAGCGTATTGATTGCGCTAGACTTTCCCGCATTGGAGCGCCCTGCAAAAGCGACTTCTCTACCCTGATCGGCGGGGCAATGCGCCAGCGTGGGCGCACTGATCATGAAACGGGCGGTGTGATAATTGAGGCGGGTCACGATAAATCTCGTCATAGTTACGATGTTGGAACACCCACCGGCCAAAGGTGCGGCATTATGGCTACGTTTCCGCGGCCGAGTGGATTCGATATACTACCTGCATATTTTATTTCGCGCCGGGTCGAACTAGGATGCGTAAGTGAATTGACGCCTTCGAGCATGGCACTTGCATCATATCGGCAGCGCACCGGTCGAGCAGCATGGCACTAGGCTCGATGCCGGATACCAACACCAGACACAACGAAACGGCATAGTGAAATCGCGATGAGAAAGTTACTGGTAAGCTTGGCAATGGTCATGGGGTTCTCGACAATGGCGCAGGCAGCGGCCGAAGGCGATCCTGCCGCCGGCAAGGAAAAAGCGCAGGTCTGCACGGCATGCCATGGTCAGCAAGGCGTCAGCGCCGCGCCCACTTTTCCCAACCTGGCAGGTCAGCATCCCAACTATCTGATGAAGCAGACTATCGAGATTCGTGACGGCGTGCGCCCGGTGCCGCAAATGGCGGGGATCGTCGATAACCTCGATGAACAGGATATCGCCGACCTGTCGGCCTTCTACGCCAACCAGGAACCCAACCTGGGTCAGGCCGATCCGGCGCTCGTCGATCGTGGGAAAAGCCTGTACAAGTCCGGCGATCTCGCCAAGGGCATTCCCGCCTGTATGGGTTGCCACATGCCCACCGGCGCCGGCGTCAACTCGGCCAAGTTCCCGGCGCTCTCCGGACAGCATCCGGAATACACCGTCTCGACCCTCCAAGCCTACGCCAAGGGCGAACGTAGCAACGATCCCAATGCCATCATGCGGGGTATCGCCTCCAAGATGAGTGACGCGGATATGGAAGCTGTCGCCAGTTATGTGAACGGCTTGCATTGATCCACTGCCGGAAAACCAGGTTAAAAGGCGGCTTCGGCCGCCTTTTGGCATTTTCCGGCATGGCCTTTATCGCCTAAGATAGCTCGACACCAGGATAGGATGACCATCTGCCGTGTCATAATCTTTCTTGAACCGAATCTGTGTGTTTTCAGGAGCGCTGACAAATGTTGAAACAATGGATCGCTATCGTTGCCGGGCTGAGTCTTTCGACACTGGCCGCGGCGGCACCGGTAGCAGGTCAGGATTATCAAGTGCTGGATTCCCCGGTCGAGACTAACGTGGAAGAAGGCCAGATCGAGGTCACCGAGGTGTTCTGGTATGGCTGCCCGCATTGCTACGATCTGGAAGAACCGCTGGACGCCTGGGTTACTGAACTACCGGACGATGTCGTCTTCGAGCGTCTACCGGCAACCATGGGCGATGTCTGGGTTCGTCATGCGACAGCCTTCTTCGCTGCGCAGCAGCTCGGTATACTCGACAAGGTACATAGCGATTTCTTCGACGCCATTCACCAAGACGGCAAGCAGCTGACCGACATCGACGATATCGCGGCGTTCTTCAGCAACTACGGCGTCAGCGAGGAAGAAGCCAAGAAGGCCCTGACCTCCTTTGGTGTAAAAAGTCAGATCAACAGGGCGCATGCCAAGATGCGTGGCTATAAGCTGATGGGAGTTCCGGCTCTGGTCGTCGATGGTCGCTATGTCGTTACACCCAACAGTGCGGGTAGCCTCGAGAACATGCCCCAGATTGCCGGCGAGTTGATCGACAAGGTGCGTAGCGAACAACCCGGTCAGGAAGAAGCACAAGGGGAATGATGCAGTGACGCATGCCCTGGCAACGAGTAGCGATCATGATCTCACGCTACGCTTGCTGACCTTCAACCTTCAGGTCGGCATTCAAACGTCGGCCTATCATCATTATCTGACGCGTAGTTGGCAGCATCTCTTGCCCCATCGCAAGCGCCGTGGTCGGCTGGATATCATGGCCAAGGTGCTGGGCGACTTCGATATCGTCGGACTGCAGGAGATCGATGGCGGCAGTTTCCGCTCGAGCAACGTCAATCAACTCGAATACCTGGCCCAGCGCGCCGGCTTCCCTTACCACTATCAACAGCTCAACCGCAACCTGGGGCGCGTCGCCCAGCACAGTAACGGTCTGTTGTCACGCCTGCAGCCCCAGCATGTTCAAGAGCATCGCCTGCCGGGCACCCTGCCCGGGCGCGGCGCCATTCATGTGCGTTATGGCCAAGGCCCCGACGCCTTGCATGTGTTCGTGGCCCACCTGGCACTGAGCCGTCGCGGAAGGATTCGCCAGCTCGACTATCTGAGTGAACTCATCACGCCTCTGAAGCATGTGGTGGTCATGGGGGATCTCAACTGCACACCGGATCAACTGAATGCGCATTCGCGTTTTTGTTTATCGTTACCGCTTCACCCGGTACGCCCCTTGCTCAGCTATCCTGCCTGGCAGCCTCGACGCGCCCTGGATCATATCCTACTGTCCCCGAGTCTAACAGCGGAAGCGCCCAAGGCGCTGGATCAATTGTTCTCCGATCATCTGCCACTGTCCGTGAACATTCACCTACCGGCGGCTTGCTACAAGGCGGTGTATTTTCCTCACATGCAGTGAATACTTGTGCTGCTGAGGATGCCCTACGCTGCCATTGAACCCAAGTACTGCTTGAGCAGATACAATGTGACAATCGTGCTTGATGCCATACTTGCCAAGCATCGACACGACTTGCACCCCCTTCAAGAGGATTTCATGATGCGCGCCTCCTCTTTGCCCCGCCCCCTGGCGTGGATCGATACCTTGACCGACTATCTGGGAAAGGCGCTGACCTGGCTCGTGCTGATCATGATGCTGACCGAGTTCCTGATCGTGGTACTGCGCTATTTGTTCAACTTCAGCAATACGCCGTTGCAGGAATCCGTGATGTATTTGCATGCGACGGTTTTCCTGCTCGCAGCGGCTTATACCTTGAAGCACGATGGGCATGTGCGCGTCGATATTTTCTATCGCGGCATGTCAGCGAAGAAAAAAGCCTGGGTCGATCTGCTGGGCACGTTATTCCTGTTGCTTCCGGTGATGATCTTCACGCTGTTGTTGAGTCTTGGCTATGTGGACAAGTCCTGGCGCATCCTGGAAGGCTCGCCGGAGCCCGGCGGCCTTCCCGGTGTATTCCTGCTCAAGAC
This sequence comes from Halomonas sp. GXIMD04776, assembly GCF_049808615.1. Classification (NCBI taxonomy): domain Bacteria; kingdom Pseudomonadati; phylum Pseudomonadota; class Gammaproteobacteria; order Oceanospirillales; family Halomonadaceae; genus Halomonas; species Halomonas sp. GXIMD04776. The sequence continues at coordinate 20,875 of NZ_JBNCAN010000015.1, forward strand.
CTTGATTCCTCTTTTCGCCGTTTTGATGTCCTTGCAGGGACTCGTCGAACTCCTGCGCAATGCGTTGATCATTCGCGGTTCCAGGCCAATGGATGACGATCCCGACCAGCCCGAGGAGTATCTATGATGCTGGAGCTCATGCCTCTCGTGCTGTTCGCCGTCATCTGTGTAGTATTGATGTTCGGCTATCCGGTTGCCCTGTCTTTAGCCGGTACCGCCCTGGCCTTTGCCGGGCTGGGGATGGGCCTGCAAACGATGGGCATCGACGCGCATTTCGATAGCAGCTTCCTGTCTGCCTTTCCCAATCGTCTTTACGGCATCATGACCAATCAGACGCTACTGGCGGTGCCGCTATTCGTCTTGATGGGCGTGTTGCTGGAAAAGTCCAAGGTCGCCGAAACTCTGCTTGATGCCATGGCCTTGCTGTTCGGGTCGCTGCGCGGCGGCTTGGGTATTTCGGTGACCCTGGTCGGCATGCTGTTGGCCGCGTCCACCGGCATCGTCGGCGCCACCGTGGTCACCATGGGACTGTTGTCGCTGCCGACCATGTTGAAGCGCGGCTACAGCATGTCCTTGGCTACCGGCACCATCTGCGCCACCGGGACTCTGGGGCAGATCATTCCCCCTTCCATCGCTCTGGTTCTTCTCGGGGATGTGCTGTCCTCGGCTTACCAGCAGGCTCAGCTGACGATGGGCATCTTCAGTCCCAAGACGGTCTCGGTGGGGGATCTGTTCATGGGCGCCCTGGTGCCCGGTCTGATACTGGTGATGCTGTATATCGCCTATGTGGCCATCATTGCTTGGCTCAAGCCTGCGGCCGCTCCCCCGGCGAATCGGGATGAACTCATGACCGAACTCGGTCATCAAGGCGGCTTGGGCACCCTGCTGCTCAAAGGGCTGATACCGCCTATCCTGCTGATCATTGCCGTATTGGGATCCATCCTGGGCGGCCTTGCCACGCCGACGGAAGCCTCAGCGGTAGGCGCCTTCGGCGCATTGATATTGGCACTGGCCTATCGCAAGCTGGATTTCGCCACCCTCAAGGACGCGCTGATGTCCACCACCCGTGTCACCAGCATGGTGTTCTTGATCTTGATCGGAGCGGCGCTGTTTTCTCTGGTGTTTCGCGCCTACGGAGGGGAGGAGTTGATACAGGATCTGTTCAACGACATGCCCGGGGGCGTGGTGGGCGCGACTCTGGTAGTCATGCTGGTCATCTTCCTACTCGGTTTCATTCTCGATTTCATCGAGATCACCTTCGTGGTGGTGCCCATCATCGGCCCGATCCTGCTGGCGATGGGTCTCGATCCGATCTGGCTCGGCATCATGATCGCCATCAACCTGCAGACCTCGTTTCTGACGCCACCCTTCGGTTTCGCGCTGTTCTACCTACGTGGCGTGGCACCCGCCTCGGTGCCCACTACCGCCATCTATCGCGGAGTCGTACCCTTCATCATGTTACAGCTCGCCATGCTGGTAGCCCTGGCGTTCTTCCCGGGGCTGGCCACCTGGCTGCCGAATAATTTCTGAATACAAACATTTATACATCGATTTCCTAGCCTATGCGGGTGGCGGCCAGTAGCTTAACCCACTCCACCATCGGCGCAGGGAAAAGCCCCAGCAATACCATCAATAGTGCCAAGCCAAGCACTACCACGCCACCGGCCCGTACACCCCAGTCGTGCGGGGCATCGCGGCTTTGCATGCCGGGCTCGAGCAGAAACAGCGTCACCATCACGCGCAGATAATAATAGAGCCCGATGGCGCTGCCCAGGATAATGCCGCCGACCAGCCACCAGCGCTGGGCCTCGACGCCAAGGGCAATGACGTAAAACTTACCGATAAATCCGGCGGTGGATGGAATTCCTGCCAAGGACAGCATGCTCACGGTCAGCACGGCGGTCAGATAAGGACGCCGCCAGAATAGGCCGCGATAGTGATGCAGCGCTGAGGCATCCGCCCCACCGTAGGGGCTGGAGATCAAGGTGATGACACCGAACGCGGCCAATACCGTCACGACGTAGGTAATGAGATAGATGCCCGCGGTTTCCAGCGCCAGACCGTCGCTGACCACCAACGTGATCATCAGATAACCGAAATGAGCGATCGATGAATAGGCCAGCAGGCGCTTGAGATCGGACTGGGTCAGGGCCAGTAGATTACCGATGATCATGGTCAGCAATGCCAGCACGGTCAGCGTCTGATGCAGCCACTCCCCCTGAAAGGCGGGCGCGGCGATGACCAGACGCACTAGAACAACGAATGCGGCGACCTTGCTGGCGGTCGCCAGGAACGTCGCTGCGGGCCCCGGGCCACCTTCATACACATCCGGCGCCCACAGATGAAACGGCACGATGGAGAGCTTGAAGCCAAGGCCTACCAGCATCATGCCGGCACCTGCCAGCGCCCAGATATCGGTATTGTTCCCAAGGCCCGCCGTCAAGCCCGCCAGATCCAGACGTCCACTCTGAGCATACAGAAGCGCCATGCCGAAGAGCAGGAAGGCGGTTGCCGCTGCGGAGAGGATCAGATACTTGATGCCCGCTTCCAGGGAGCGGCGTTCATGAAAAGCATAGGCCAGCATGCCGTAAAGCGGCATGGACAGAAGCTCCAGCCCGAAGAACAGCGTTGCAAGGTGCTGGCTCGACGCCAGCACCATGGCACCGGCGACAGAACACAGCAGCAGCAGATAGAACTCTTCGGCAGGGCCCTCGTAGTGCTCCAGATAAGCATGTCCCAGAGTGGTACAGGCCAGGGCCGAGACCAGAATCAAGGCAGCGGCAAAGATGCTCAGACCATCGATGACCAGCAGTGGCGTTTCGATGGGCGTTACCCGCCAGACGATCAGCAACGAGAGTAGAGCCAGGTTGAGCCCGATGGCGGTGACGAGAGCCGAGGCAGCATGATGGCGACGCCAGGCGATACCCAGCATCACCACGATGGCCGTCGCGCACACCAGAATCAATGGCAAAAGCGCAACCAGATGGGTCGTCGTCAACGTCATGAGGCCCTCGTCGGCAAGATGGTGGACGTAAGCGCCGGATCAGCGAACAGGCGTTGGATTTCACTCATGGCGGCGCCGCTGGTCTCGAGCAGCGGTTGCGGATAAAGGCCGAACAACAGCACCAACGCCAGTATGCCCAGCAACATGACATATTCTCGGTGATCGAGTCCTGCAAGCGGCTCCTCACTCTTGGCGGGGCCATAGTGCACGCGCTGCATCAAGAACAGCGAATAGATAGCCGCCAGCACCAATCCGACACTGGAAATAGCCACCACCCAGGGCGCTACTGGAAAAGTGCCGAACAGCACCATGAACTCACCGATGAAGTTCGCTGTACCCGGCATCCCCAGGGATGCAACAACAAAGAACAGGGAAAATCCTGGCAGACTGCCCAGACGACCCCATAAACCACCCATCTGGGTCATATCGCGGGTATGCAGTCGCTCATAGATCTGCCCACTCAGAATGAACAACCCTGCGGCAGAGAACGCATGGGCCACCATCAGCATTATGACCCCCTGCAGTGCCAATTGGGTGCCGGCATAGATACCAATCAGGACGAAGCCCATGTGCGAGATACTGGTATAGGCGATCAGACGCTTCATATCCTGCTGGCCGCAGGCCAGCAGGGCGCCGTAGAAGATGCCCACCACCCCTAGCGCCATGGCGACCGGCGCGAAGGCCTGGGACGCTTCGGGAAATAAGGGCAGAGTGAAACGCAGCATGCCGTAGGCAGCGGTCTTGAGCAGAATACCCGCCAGATCGACGCTGCCCGCGGTAGGCGCCTGAGCATGAGCGTCCGGCAACCAGCCGTGCAGTGGGACCACCGGCAGCTTGACCGCAAAGGCGATGAAGAAGCCCAGCATCAGCCACATTGCCAGCTCGTCCGACAGCGGCGCATTGCGCAAGTCGTCGTAGCTGAAGGAATAGACACCTGTCGTGGCATGGTGAGCAAAGGCCAGACCTAGAATGGCGACCAGCATCAACAAGCCGCTGGCCTGGGTATAGATGAAGAACTTGGTAGCAGCACCGATACGTGTCTTACCCTTGGAACCGCTATGCCCCCAAAGGGCAATCAGGAAATACATCGGCACCAGCATCAGTTCCCAGAAAAAGAAGAACAGGAACAGATCGATCGCCAGGAACACGCCGACGACACCCCCGAGAATCCACAGCAGATTGAGATGGAAGAAGCCGACACGGCCAATGATCTCCTTCCAGGAACACACGACCGCCAGAAGACCAAGAAAGCCGGTCAGGGCAATCAGGATCAGTGACAGTCCATCCAGCGCCAGGTGAATGTCGATACCGAAACGCGGAATCCAGGGAGTCCGCCATTCCAGGACCCATTGGGTCGCTCCGTCGCTGCCCATCTGAGGCAGTTGAAAATCGCCGCCCCACCATAGCCACAGCGTGAGCAACAATTCTAACGCCATGGTCCCCAGGGCAAGCCACCGAGGCGCCATGTTGCCTAGCCGTTCGGCTTGCCAACACAGCAGCCCACCAATAAAGGGAATCAGGATCAGCCAGACCAGCGTCATATGCGTCGTGTTCCTTGTTCGTGTGATCTCAACTCACATCCTTGCATGTTCTGTACCGCAGGTTTTCAGCGCACTTTTCTTCATCGCTTCAGGGCACCAGGGCCAACGCGAGCAGGATGAGCGTCGCGCCGGCGACCATCGACGTGGCGTAGAAACGCAACTTGCCGGTCTGCGTCTTTGAAAGCCCTCGATGCAGCAACCAGGCAAGTCGGGCGAGGAGGGTGAAGGTTCCATCGATGGTGTCGCCACGCATGATCCTGACCAGACCGCGATAGGGTTTCACCAGCAATCGATCATAGAGCCCGTCGATGCCCCAGGCACGATTCCAGAACGACCATAGCCAGGTGCCCCAGCCACTCGCCGTGCACTTGGCAAGCCAGCCGCGCCGACGCAGATACAGCCAGGCGCCAACGGCAATACCACCGACTGCCACCACTGCCGCGACGATCTCCAGCATCAGATGCCAGAACTCTTCTCCCTCGGCCGGAGCCGGCAATACATTCTCCAGCGGCGGTGTAATCCAGGCGCCCAGAAAGGTCGAAAGCAGTGCCAGTACGATCAGCGGCAATCCGTGTACGAAGCCGCGTCCAGCCTTGGCGTGTCGGGCATTGTCACTCTTCGAGTCGCCATGAAAGGTCAGGATGATCAGGCGCACGGTGTACAGGGAGGTCAAGAAAGCGCCGATCATGCCTGCCAGCAATAGCCCACCGTGATCAGTAACCAGCTCCTGCCAGAGAATCTCGTCCTTGCTGTAGAAACCGGAGGAAACCAGCGGCAACGCCGCCAGCGCGGAACCGCCGATGAGGAAGCCGGCATAGGCCAGGGGCAGCCGTTTCCATAGCCCGCCTAGACGACGCATGTCCTGCTCGTGATGACAGCTGATGATGACCGCCCCGGCGGACAGGAACAGCAGCGCCTTGAAGAACGCATGGGTCATCAGGTGGAAGATCGCCGCATCGAAGGCGCCTGCCCCCAGCGCCAGGAACATGTAGCCGATCTGGCTCATGGTTGAGTAGGCCAGTACACGCTTGATATCGGTCTGGGCCAAGGCGGCAAAACCAGCCATCAATAGCGTTAGAGCACCGATGATACCGGTCAACTCGAGGACGTCCGGCGCCAACAGGAACACCCCGTTCATGCGCGCGATCAGGTAGACCCCGGCGGTCACCATGGTGGCCGCGTGGATCAGTGCCGAGACCGGAGTCGGACCGGCCATGGCGTCCGCCAGCCAGGTATGCAGCGGTAACTGCGCCGACTTGCCTACAGCGCCACCCAGCATCAATAGTGCTGCCAACTCTACCGTCGGATCGCCTTCAGCCCATACTTCGGGCGCGCGCCGAAGGATTTCGGCGATGTCCAGAGTGCCGAGTTCGAAGAACAGCAGGAACATGCCGATGGCAAGAAACACATCACCGATGCGGGTGACGATGAAGGCCTTGAAGGCGGCCCAGCCATTGGCGGAGTGCTGATAGTAGTAGCCGATCAGAAGATAGCTGCACAGGCCGACCCCTTCCCAGCCGAGGAACAGCAGCAGCAGATTGTCGCCGAGTACCAATAACACCATGCTGAACACGAACAGGTTCATGTAGGCATAGAAGCGGGTGATGCCTTCCTCGCCCTGCATGTACCAGGCGGCGAACAGGTGGATCAGAAAACCGACGCCGGTGATGATGCCCAGCATGGTCATGGACAGGCCATCCAGCGCCAGCCCGATGCTTGGCTGGAAGTCTTCCACACTGATCCACTGCCACAGGGTGACATTGTAGACCTGCGGCTCGGCGATGAATTGCAGCGCAATAAGCAGCGTGGCCAAAGCCGACAGGCCCAGACTCGCAACCCCTACCGTAGCGCTGGCGCGCTCATTCAAGCGCCCATTGGAGAGCGACAGGATCAGAGTACCCGCGAGCGGCAACAGAAACGTCAAGGACAAGAGTAGCGACATCGAGAGTTCCATCATCCACGCATCCTGCTGACGGCATCGGTATCAAGCGTTCTGAACCGGTGATTGAGCTGCAACAACAAGGCCAAGCCCACACTGGCTTCCGCTGCGGCCAGGGTAATCACCAGCAGGAACATGGCCTGGCCTTCGGGTTGCCCCCAGGCCGTTCCACCCACGATGAAGGCGAGTCCCGCGGAATTGAGCATGATCTCCAGGCTCATCAGGATAAAGATCATGTTGCGGCGAAACATCAGCCCTGCCAGGCCCAGCGTAAACAGCATTGCCGCCAACACCAGGCCATGTTCCATCGGTACACCGCTCATGACGACTCCTTCCGCGCGCCGGTTTCCTTGTGCATTGACGGCTTTTCCGGTGCCGACAACCGTCCCACATGGGACGCCGTCACCAGAGCCGCCAACAAGAGCATTGCCGCCAACTCGACGATAAGCAGCCAGGGCCCGAACAGCGTCGTGCCCACTTCCTTGGCGGTCAGGGTATCGCCCTGAATGACCTTGCCGATGTCGCCTAACCACAAGGTGGCGATCAGCGTCAGCAACAGCACTGCCGCCAGCACTGATGGCCCTAGCCAGGCCTTAGGCTTGAGCCAGGCGCGCTCCTGGGCCACCACCGCCTCCCCCAGATTGAGCATCATCACCACGAAGACAAACAGCACCATGATCGCGCCGGCATAGACGATGATCTCGAGCGCACCAGCGAAAGGCGCTCCAAGCGCGAAGAACACGATGGCCACGGCGATCAGTGACACGATCAGATAGAGTAGCGCATGAACCGGGTTGGTATTGGTGATGACCCCGAGCGTTGCCAGCACCGCGACGAGACCACTGAGATAGAAGGCGACTTCCATTTTTGCTTTCCCGCTAGTGAATCCAACTTATGGCAGAAGCGACGTGACGTTCACCGGCTCTTCTTCGTTCTGCGCGCGGCCCTTGTCCTTACCGGCGATGGCAAGGCCGGCCACCTTGTAGAAGTGGTAGTCGTGATCCTTGCCTGGGCCGCTGATGAGCAGATCTTCCTTTTCGTAGACCAGCTCTTGCCGACGATACTCGCCCATCTCGAAATCCGGCGTCAGTTGAATCGCAGAAGTCGGACACGCCTCTTCGCACATGCCGCAATAAATGCAACGTGAGAAATTGATGCGAAAGAACTCGGGATACCAACGCCCATCGTCCTTCTCGCCCTTCTGTAGTGAAATACAGGCTACCGGACAAGCCACCGCGCACAGGTTGCAGGCCACGCAGCGCTCTTCACCATCCGGGTCCCGGGTCAGCACGATGCGACCGCGATAGCGCGGCGGTAGATAGACCTTCTCTTCCGGATAATTGAGTGTTTCCCGTTTGCGAAAGGCATGCATGAACATCATGCCCAGGGTACGCAATTGTGACCAGGTACCTTTAAACAGCCAGGTAAGCATTGTCAGTCACTCCTCGCTCATTCCGGCGCCGCGAGCAGAATCGCCGCGCCGGTTATCAATAGATTGATCAAGGTCAGCGGCAGGCAGATCTTCCAACCGAAACTCATCACCCGATCGTAGCGCGGCCGGGGCAGCGACGCCCGCACCAGGATGAACAGCACCAGGAAAAACCCGGTCTTGAGTGCGAACCAAACGATCGGGGGCAACAAGGGGCCATGCCAGCCGCCAAAAAACAGAGTGACGGTCAGCGCCGACACCAGCACCATGCCGACATACTCGCCAATGAAGAACATACCGAACTTCATGCTCGAATATTCAACGTGGTAACCGTCCGCCAGCTCTTGTTCCGCCTCGGGCTGATCGAAGGGATGGCGATGCACCACCGCGAAGCCGGCGATGATAAAGTTGCAGAAGCCTAGAAATTGCGGAACGACATACCACAGCCCTTGCTGGGCGTTAACGATCTCCCGCATGTTGAAGGAGCCGGCCATGGCCACCACGCCCATCAAGGCCAGTCCCATGAACACCTCGTAGGAAATCGTCTGGGCCGAGGAGCGCATGGCGCCGATCAGGGCATACTTGTTACCGCTGGACCAGCCGCCTAGCAGGACCGAATAGACATTGATGCCGCCCATGGCCAAGAAGAACAAGAGACCAATGTTCCAATCCGCCACATACCAGTTCGGCGTGAACGGGATGATGATGAAAGACAGCAGCAACGAGGCCATGGCGATGGCCGGCGCCAGAATGAACAAGGTGCGATCGGCGAAGGGCGGTATCCAATCTTCCTTGAAGAAGATCTTGATCATGTCGGCGATCAGCTGCAACGAGCCGAACGGCCCTACTCGATTGGGTCCGTAGCGATCCTGCCACAGCCCCAACAGGCGCCGCTCGATTACGGTCATGACGGCACCGAGCAAGACGGCAGCAAGCATAATGACCAGCGCCTGAGCCATGGCCACGAAGACCGCAATGACTTGAGGAGTCAGCCAGCTCATGAACGATCTCCCGCACCACCCGCTTGCGCGTCATCTTGTCGAGGATTGTCGCCCGTGACAACCGGATGCTTCTGTCCTCGGGACAGACGTGCCCAGTCCCCACTGTGCAGCGCACTGGTCGTGCCCTTCGGCACCCCGATCACCCCGGCAGGTAGCGCCGCGTCAAGGCACAACGGCAGAACGAGTCGACCAGTCGACGTTTCCACCATGAGAGGTTCTCCCTCGGCAACCCCCAGGCGTTGAGCATCATCCACGGAAAGCGTCAGGGTCGCGGGAGGAGTGCGCTCGGCAATCGGCTTAGCTCGGGAAGATGTTTCGTCACCTCCGAACAGACGCGGTAGACATACCACCTGCCATTCGTCATCGCGGGTACTGAATCCTTTCGGCACCCCTTGCGCATACTCGTATTGTCCGGGACGAGGGTGCAACAGCCGTATCCCAGGATCGCCGGCACGTAGATGGCCACCCACCTCGTCGGTGAACTTGTTCCAGGCCTGAGGCGAATTCCAGCCCGGCGCCCAGGCGAAGGCCACTTCCTTGCGTGGCCGATCGAAGCCGTTATAACCCTCCATGGAAAAGGCGAAAGGAGTGTCGGGATCCTGAGGTACCCGCGGCTCGCTGACACTCAGATTGGCACGCATCGCAGTGCGACCACTATAACGATGCGGCTCTCGGGCCAGCTTGAGTCCTTGCACACGATAGTCGGCGTTTCGGGACGCCTCGACGATATCCGCCAGGGCTGGACTCTGCCGCGCGCAGGACTCGATCACGTCATCGAGGACCACACGCTTGGATTCGTACCGGGCCAGGCTTGCTCCCAGGGTGTACAGCCAGCGCCAGCTCTCGTGGATACGGGTTTCAGGACGGATATAGCGTGGATCGAACACCTGGAAGAAACGCTGCGCCCTGCCCTCGAAATTGACCAGGGTGCCGTCGGCCTCGGCGAAGCTCGCCGCCGGCAACCCCAGGTTGGCGTGTTCCCAGATCGCGGTACGCTGATGATCGAGAGCGATGACGGTGTCGGCTGCCTTCAAGGCCGCTTTGATTCGCGCCTGAGGCAGGCGCTGATAGAGATCGTTTTCGAGCACCACTACCGCATCGGCGTTGTGCGCCTCCAGCTCGTCCAGCGCCCACTCCAGGGACTGGCCACCCAACAGCGCCAAGCCGGTACTATTGACTTCATTGCGGATCAGGGACAGTCCACCTCGACGCGCGCGCCGTGCCAAGGCCCGCGCGATATTACCCGCCGCCTCCAGTATGGCCAGCGAGCCCAAGGAGCCACCACTGATGACCAACGGACGTTGGGCCGCCAGTAGTGCTGCGGCGATGCGCTCGGCCTCGCTACGCATGGCCTCATCGAGATCCTCGACAGCCGGCGCCGAATCATCGATGGCATGGGCGATCGCAAAGCCGAGCCGGGCGATATCGTCCACCGCCAGCGCCCAGCTCGATTGGCTGATCTGATCGAGCCCGGTACAGGTTGGATAGGCGCTAAACAGCGGATGACGCGCATCCTGGCCCAGCGTCTTGACGGCTTCGGCATTCCAGTCCGGGATACTACGCCCTTGAGCCAGTTCATCACGACGACCAAGCACTGCCTGACGGACTGCCAACCCCACCCGGGCGGCGCTCTGAATCAGATCCTCTCCCAGCACCAACACCGCATCATGTTCTTCGATATCGCGCAGTGTCGGCGTGGGTAGTCCAGACTCGCGATTGAGCCGAGCCATGGTCTCAAGACAGGCCTGCTCATTGGCGACGATGCCGGTTGAAAAGTTCTCCTCTCCTACCAGTTCGCGTAGCTGATGATTGCTCTCGAGACTTGCCCGGGGCGAGCCGATGCCGATCACCCGGCGCGCGCTGCGCAAGAGATCCGCGCCCCGATCCAGGGCGGCGTCTACTTCCAGGGTGACACTCTCGTCCTCCATATCGCTGCGCCATTCCGGCAGTCGCGGACGATCGGCGCGATTGACATAGCCATAGCCGAAGCGCCCCCGATCGCATAGAAAATAGCGATTGAGCTCGCCGTGATAGCGATTCTCGATGCGACGGATATCGCCGTAGCGCTCGCCGGGACTGATGTTGCAACCCACCGAGCACTGATGGCAGATGCTCGGGGCAAATTGCAGATCCCACTTGCGGGTGTAATGGTCAGAATGGGTCTGATCGGTAAACACCCCGGTGGGGCACACCTCGGTCAGGTTGCCGGAAAAGACACTTTCCAGTACGCCCTCTTGGTAGCGCCCGAAATAGAGATTGTTGTTCATACCGAAGACGCCGAGATCGTCGCCGCCGGCATAGTCATTATAGAAACGCACGCAGCGATAGCAGTTGATGCAGCGGTTCATCTCGTGGCCGATGAAGGGGCCCAGATATTGATTGCGGTGGGTGCGTTTGCGAAAGCGATAGCGACGGCGATCATGACCGGTCATGACCGTCATGTCCTGCAGATGGCAGTGCCCCCCCTCCTCGCAGACCGGGCAATCGTGAGGGTGATAGGTCATCAACCATTCGATGACATTCTTGCGAAACGCCTTGGCCTCCTCGTCGTCGATGGAGATCCAGGTGTCATCCGTCGCCGGGGTCATGCAGGACATCACCAGCATGCCCTTGTCGTCATCCTTGTCCTTATACTGCTTGACCGCGCACTGCCGGCAGGCGCCGACACTACCCATGGCCGGGTGCCAACAAAAATAAGGAATATCCAGCCCCAGGGATAGGCAGGCCTGGAGCAGATTATCCGAGCCGTCGACCTCGAAGGCCTGGCCATCCACATGAATCGTTGCCATCTACAATGCTCCCAGGCTGTTCTTCATACCTCACCCACAGGAATCGGATCCTCATGAGCGGCGCGCCGACGATGCGCGATACCCGCTTCGAACTCATGACGAAAATGCCTGATCGACGACTCCAGCGGCATCGCCGCCCCGGGCGCATGGGCACAGAAGGTCCGTCCCGGCCCGAGATCCGTGGCCAGGCTCTCGAGTAGTTCGATGTCGCCCTGCTCGCCCTCGCCCCGTTCCAGGGACTGCAGAATCTTGTGCGTCCAGGGCAGGCCGTCGCGACAAGGCGTGCACCAGCCACAGGATTCCCGGGCGAAGAAGGCCTCGAGGTTGCGCACCAGGGAGACCACGCTCTGATCCTCGGTCACCACGGTCAGAAGGCCGGTGCCTAGGCGACTGCCGTATTGGCCGATGGTATCGAAATCCAGCGCCAATTCGAGGTGCTCGGGCAATAGAAAGCCGGTACTGCCGCCGCCAGGCAACCAGGCCTTGAGTGCCCGATCGTCCTGCACGCCCCCAGCGCGATCGAGAAGTTCCGCCGCGCTGGTCCCGATCGGCAGCTCCCATAAGCCGGTGCGATTGACCCGCCCGGAGACACCGTAAAGTTTGGTTCCGCCGTCATCGCTCAAGCCACCGGAGAGTCCCTGATACCATTTAGCACCGTGCTGCATGACCGCCGGCACGTTGCACAAGGTCTCGACGTTGTTGACCACCGTCGGCTTGCCCCAGGCCCCGGACTGACCGGGAAACGGCGGCTTGTTGCGAGGGTTGGCGCGCTTGCCTTCCAGAGAATTGATCAGCGCCGTTTCTTCACCACAGATGTAGCGCCCTGCACCGGTATGCAGAGCGATGTCGAAATCGAAGCCGCTACCGGCGATATCCTTGCCCAGCCAGCCCGCGGTCCGGGCTTCATCAATCGCTCGGGCCAGGGCGTTGGCGGCTTCGATATATTCACCACGCAGAAAGATATAGCCGTAGCAGGAGTTATTGGCGTAGGCGCCGAGGATCATGCCCTCGATCAGCAGATGAGGCTGCTGCTCAAGCAAGAGGCGGTCCTTGAAGGTGCCCGGCTCCATCTCGTCGGCATTGCAGACGATATAACCACGAGGCAGGTCGCCGCCCTGCATGGTCAGGCTCCATTTCACCCCGGCAGAGAAACCACCGCCACCGCGCCCACGAACATTGGCCTCTTTCATGGTGTCGATTACATCCGAAGACGATAGCTCACCGAGCACCTTCTTGACGGCGGCATAGCCTTCCTTCTCGACGTACTCGTCGAGGCCTATCAGCGCGCCATCCTCGCGTAGTCGCCAGGTAAGCGGATGGGACTCGGCACGGCGCTCGGAGGCACTCTGGCGCAATTGGCTATGATAACGAAGGGACGCACGAGATGAGGTCATGAATACTCCTTCAAAAGCTCGGCCACGGCATCCGACGGAACGGGGCCAAAGGTATCGTCATCGATCATCATGGCCGGCCCACGATCGCAGGCGCCCAGGCAGCACACCGGCAGCAAGGTAAAGCGGCCATCCGCGGTCGTCTGGCCGAAGTCGATGCCCAGCTCGGCGGTGATGGCATCGCGCAGCTCATCGAATCCGGTCAAGAAGCACGAGCTGCTGTCGCAAATCAGGATGACATGTCGCCCCACCGGTTGCCGAAAGATCAGGCTATAGAACGTGGCTACACCCTCGACCGACGCAGTCCCCACCCCAAGCACCTCGGCAATGGCGGGAATCGCCCCGTCCGGTACCCAGCCATGACGGCGCTGAACGATCTTCAGTGCCTCGATGCAGGCCGCCTGGGGCTGCTCGTAGTGGTCACGTTCGTGCAGGATGGCAGTGCGATCCTCATCGTGCAGAACAAATCCATCGCCGTCGCTGGCGATTGCGGAATGGACATTGAGAGAGGCGTCGTCGTTCATATTCAGCGATCCACGTCGGCCATGACGAAATCGATACTGCCCAGGTGGGCAATCAGATCGGGGACGAAACCGCCCCGCATCAAGGCTGGAATATGCTGCAGATGCGGGAAGCTCGGGGTGCGAATCCGGGTACGATAACTCATGGTATTGCCGTCACTGGTCAGGTAGTAGCTGTTGATGCCCTTGGTCGCCTCGATCATTTGCATCGATTCATTGGGCTTCAGTACCGGCCCCCAGGAGACCTGTAGAAAGTGCGTGATCAAGGTCTCGATGTGTTGCAGCATACGCTCACGAGGCGGGGGCGTGGTCAAGGGATGATCCGCCTTGTAATCCCCCGCCGGCATATGATCGAGACACTGCTGAATGATACGCAGGCTCTGACGCATCTCGTCGATACGCACCTGGCCACGATCGAAGGCATCGCCGTTGTTCCCGGTCGGAATCTCGAAATCGAAGTTCTCATACCCCGAATAGGGGCGCTGCTTGCGCAGATCGAAGTCGAGTCCGGTGGCGCGCAGATTGGGGCCGGTGATACCCCAAGCCAAGGCTTCTTTCGTATCGTGGGCGGCTATGTGGCGGGTACGCTCGCGCACGATGGCGTTCTCCATCATCACTCGCTCGTACTCCCGCAGGCGCTTGGGCATCCAATCCAGGAACCCCTTGACCAGTCCTTCCCAACCCTTGGGCAGATCATGCGCCACGCCGCCGATGCGATACCAGGCCGGATGCATGCGAAAGCCGGTGATCGCCTCGATTACCTCGTAGCCCTTCTGACGGTCGGTGAAGGTAAAGAAGACCGGCGACATGGCGCCGAGATCCTGCAGATAGGTGCCCAGAAACAACAAATGACTGGTGATGCGGAACATTTCCGCCATCATCACGCGAATGGTCTTCGCCCGTTCCGTCACCTCGATGCCGGCGAGTTTCTCCACTGCCAGCACGTAGGGCAGGTTGTTCATCACCCCGCCGGTATAGTCGATGCGATCGGTATAGGGGATGAAACTGTGCCAAGACTGCCGCTCTGCCATCTTCTCGGCACCGCGATGGTGATAGCCGATGTCCGGTACGCAGTCGATGATCTCTTCGCCATCGAGCTGCAGCACGATGCGAAAGGCGCCGTGGGCCGAGGGGTGGTTGGGCCCCAGATTGAGAAACATGAATTCGCTGTCGTCGTGCCGGCGCCGCATCCCCCAGGCCTCGGGATCGAACTTGAGCGCCTGTTGCTCCTTGTCCTGGCCTTCGACGGTCAGCGTGTAAGGATCGAATTCGGTGGCCCGGGCGTGATGATCCTTGCGCAGCGGATGTCCGTTCCAGGTCGGCGGCATGAGGATGCGCGTCAGATGAGGATGTCCCTGAAAGGTGATGCCGAACATGTCCCACACTTCCCGCTCGTACCAGTTGGCGTTGGGATAGAGCGATACGATGCTGGGGAGCGACAGGTCGGCCTCATGGAGCGCCACCTTGAGAATCACATCCCGGTTACGCGATGCCGAAAGCAGATGATAAAAGACGGTGAAATCCGCCTCAGGCAGGCCCCGGCGATGACTACGCAGACGCTCGTCGACCGCCGACAGGTCATAGAGCATCTCGAAGGCCTGGGTCTTGTCGCGCAGAAACGCGAGCACGTCGGTCAGTTTATCGCGCGCCACCCAGATCACTGGCCAGCCAGTCAGGGTGGCCTGCTCCAGTACGAATTGTTCACCGAAGCGCCGTTTAAGCGCCTCGAAGATATCAGGGCTGGTCTTGAAGGTGTCGGATGACGATGTCACGACGCTCATGAAGATGAAAGCTTCCCTGGCTTGGCAATGAAACGGAGCAAATGCGCCAATTTAGATGCTATCCGGCGTACGCAATTCGGTGGCCTGAATGCGCTGCTCCCTATGCTTTTCCCGTTGTGAGGGCATCTCGGCACGATAGACACCCTGATCGCCGACCACCCAGGAAAGCGGCCTGCGCTCCTCCTGGATCGAATCCTGCAACAGCTGCAAACCATGCAGGAACGCCTCGGGGCGAGGCGGGCAGCCCGGTATATAGACATCCACCGGCAGGAACTTGTCGACCCCCTGCACTACGGAGTAGATATCGTACATGCCCCCGGAATTAGCGCAGGAGCCCATCGAGATCACCCACTTGGGCTCAAGCATCTGATCGTAAAGTTGCTGAATGACCGGCGCCATCTTGAGAAAGCAGGTACCGGCAATGACCATGAAATCCGCCTGACGCGGGGAGGCGCGAATGACCTCGGCGCCAAAGCGTGCAATATCGTGGGGTGCGGTAAACGCTGTGGTCATCTCCACGTAACAGCAGGAAAGACCAAAATTATAGGGCCACAGTGAATTCTTGCGTCCCCAGTTGACCGCCGAATGCAGCACTTCTTCGAGCTTTCCGGTAAACACGTTGCGATGAATCTGCTGTTTGACCGGATCTTCGACCCGACGACGTTCGTTCAAGGGGTAGCGGGAATTATCCGTGGCAATCGCATCGGTCGCGCGGGTCAAGGTGTAAGCCATTAGACTCCTCCAGCGAAAATCCAGCACAAGTATATGAGCGAGCGGGCCGGCATGAAAAACCGCGGAGCGCGGGGCGATAGGTCGTTATGTGGCGCCGTCACTACGACGTTGTTTGCCACCCCGCCCAGCGGGCGCCCAGTCCAGAGCACCTACGCGACTGTCGTAGATCAACCCCGCCAGCAAGATGAAGATGAATATTGCCGCCCCGACAAAGCCGGTCCATCCGACCTCGCGCACCGAAATGGCCCAGGCAAAAAGAAATACCGCTTCGATGTCGAAGATGACGAAGAGCATGGCGACCAGATAGAACTTGATGGAGAAGGGCTGGCGGGCACTGCCGGCGCCGAGAATACCGCCCTCGAAGGGAATGACCTTGCTGCGCCCTTGGCTTCGACCGCCCAACAGCATGGAGGCACCCATCATGAACATGCACAAGGCGAGAACCGCAAAGATGAAAAAACCGACTCCCCAGTACTCGGCAACTAGTGCAATGCTCCGATCCATGGACACGTCCTCACTCGACCAAGCGTTACTTTATACTGCCTGAACCATCATGCCTGGATGGCATGTCGCGTCAATCGCGCTGCTTTGCAGCATAGAGAATGGCGCTGGTTATTTCAGGCAATAAGTATAGAGGAATACAAGAAATTTACCAGAGGCCTAGCCTGCTACGATTTAGCATAATGGCAGTAGCCAGGCCTGGGCCAACGCTAGCAGTAGTGCATAGCGCGCGCCTTTGGCAATAACGATCAACAGCGTCGCCCGCCACCAGGCCATGCGCAATACACCCGCCGCTACCACGAGCGCATCACCTACGACCGGCGCCCAGGATAGCAACAGGCTCCACCCACCGAAGCGTCGATACCACCGCTCGGCCCGAAGCAGACTGCCTGGCGACACGGGAAACCAGCGTCGCTGCTGAAAACGCCGCGCATAGCGGCCCAGAGCCACATTGATCAAGCTGCCGAGACTATTGCCAGCCGTTGCCACCAGCCATAAAAGCAGCGAAGATTCCCCGGCACACCACTGGCGCGCCAGCCAAACCTCAGAGCCTCCCGGCAGCAGGGTGGCGCTCGCCAGCGCGACCAGAAACAGACTCAGCATGGCTTATACCTACCCGATTGCTTTAGGCTATGAGCTTTCCAACCATTCAAGACTATTTCTGCGATGACCACTTCGCCTTTCATTCCCAATGTGCTGACCATCGCGGGCTCCGATCCTTCGGGCGGTGCCGGCATCCAGGCGGATCTCAAGACCTTTTCGGCGCTAGGCGCCTATGGCACCAGCGTGATTACCGCCCTGACGGCGCAGAATACGCAGGGTGTTACCGGCGTGCACATAGTGCCTACCGATTTCATCGCCACGCAGCTCGATACCCTGCTGGACGACGTGGATATCGAGGCGGTGAAGATCGGCATGGTGGCAAGCGAGGAGATCGCCCTTGTCATCCGGGATGCTCTCCAGCGCCGACGCCCGAACTGGATCGTGCTCGATCCCGTCATGGTCGCGAAGAGTGGCGACAAACTGGTCGACGAAGTCGGTATTCGTGCGGTTCGCGAAATTTTGGTGCCCCTGGCGGATCTGATCACTCCCAATCTTCCGGAGGCCGCGGTACTGCTTGGAGGCGCGGTGGTGCAGGATGTTGCCGGAATGGAGGCACTCATGCCTCGCTTGATGACCTTGGGCGCCCCCAACGTCCTGCTCAAGGGAGGACATCTACGCAATGATCGCTGCCCCGACCTCCTGGCCTCGTCTCACGCAATGCACTGGTTCGATGCAACACGAGTCGACACCAACAACCTGCATGGTACGGGCTGTACGCTCTCGTCGGCGATCACGGCACACCTCGCCCACGGCCTCGAGCTACAGGAGGCAGTTCAACAGGCCAAGACCTGGCTCGGCCAGGCATTGAGTGCAAGCGAACGTCTTCGGGTAGGCAAAGGGTGCGGCCCCGCGCACCATTTTCATGCCTGGTGGTGATGTGGACATGGAAAACGACTATAGAAACACCCAGCACTCGGGTCTTGAAAGGGCTTGTCAGGCGCTTGTCAAGGCGGCAAAAAACCGCGCTCAGTCTTCTCCGACACTATCATCTTCATCGGCACTATCATCTTCCTTGGCACTATCATCTTCCTTGGCACTACCGCCTTTCTCTTTCTCTTCTGCGCGTAGTTCCCTGTCCAGGATCTCGAGAATCTTCTCGCCGCGCTCCCCCGCTTGCTCGATATAAGCGTCACGCACCGGCAGGCTTTTCTCCCGGAAAGCCTGGCGCTGCTCCTCGGAGAGGGTGATCATCTCGATATCGCCATTCTCCTTGATGGTCTCCAGCCGCTGCTGGTTGAGCTCTTCCTGCTTGTCGAAGATATAGCGGCGCATTTCATCGGTGACGTCATCAATCATGGTCTTCTGCACGTTAGGCAGATTCTCATAGAACCCCTGGGCGGCGATCAGGGTGGTGATGAACTGCGCCGGTTTGGCCTGGATCAGGTAGTCCTGGACCTCATAGAACTTCATCTCCTCAATGGCGAAGATCGGATTGACCTGGCCCTCGATCTGCCCTGATCGTAGATTGGAATAGACCTCGGCGTAAGGCAGCGGCTCCGGATCAGCCCCGTAAGCCCGATAGGACTCCTCCAGAATCGGCGAGGTCATGGTGCGGACCTTGAATCCCTCCATATCCGTCGGAGACTCGATGGCACGGTTGGCGGTCCACACCATCCAGCCTTCAGGAATGATGCCTAATAGCTGCAAGTCCTGCTCGTGATAGGCTTCTTGCAGCAACGGGCGAGCCTCGGTAGTGGCCAGCACCTGCTCGTTGATCTTGTTGTCGTCGGAAAGCAGAAAGTGCAGGGTGAACACGCCAACCTCCGGAATCACCGAACCCAGATGACCCGCCGAGGCGAAGGCCAACTGTATGGCATCCTGCTTGATCAGCGCAGTCAGTTGCGGGGACGTCCCTAGCGACCCGTAAGGGTATATTTCAATGGTAATATCGCCATCGGAGCGCTTCTCGATACGCTTCTTGAATTCCTGGGCGTAGACGTGCTGAACGCTGCCCTCCACTTCTTCCAGGGCGAAGCGCCACATGTCGGCAACCGCGGCACTGGAAAGGGATATCCCTGCGGCGGCTATCGCCGTCACCCAACCGGCTTTCTTGAGCATATTGTTATTCTCCCTGCTTGAAGTAGTGATATCGCCAACAGCATGACAGGTACGATATGAAGGCATTGATACAGCGGGTCAAGCGCGCCAGCGTCGAGGTCGAAGGCCATTGCATGGGCGCCATCGATCAGGGCTTGCTGGCGCTGATCGGGGTGGAAAAGCATGACGACGAGACCCGCGCCGACAGGCTGCTACACAAGCTATTGCATTACCGGGTGTTCGGCGACGATGCCGGCAAGATGAATCTCGATCTGCAACAGATCAATGGTGGATTGTTGCTGGTCTCCCAATTCACCCTGGCGGCGGATACGCGCAAGGGGTTAAGGCCGAGTTTCTCCAGCGCCGCGGCACCGGACGAAGGGCAACGGCTCTACCACTACTTGCTACATCAGGCCGAAAAGCGTTGGCCAAAAGTTGCCAGCGGCGAGTTCGGTGCCGACATGCAGGTCAGCCTGATCAACGATGGCCCGGTCACCTTTCTGCTGGAAACCTGAAGGCTCGCCTATCCTTTTTTAGGATGCCACTTGTCGTCGTCGCCCTTTTCGTACTTCTCCTTGACCGCGGCCCAGGCGACTCGATGAGCGGTTTCCTCGCGAGAGGCATTTCCCCGGCGATCCTCGGGCTTCTCGTACTCGTCCCAAGCGCTGTTGAAGGCTTCCTTGTAGATGGTCTGCGCCTTGGGCGGCAAGACATTCTTTACGCTGTCGGGCAGTTCTTCCCGATTGTCGTAGGGCATGTCGACCTCCTGTCTGACACTGATTGAACGCTACAAAAACAGTCTACCCAAGGCACAGGACGACGGCCAAGCCTCTCGATCGTAACGAACTGCGCCCGGCCCGCCGTATCACCCATCCAGTGCCGCCTCATGCTGCTCCAGCGCCTCTTCCGCCTCCAGCCAGGCATGTTCCAACGCCTCAGCACGACTTTTGAGTTCGCCTTGCCGAGCCAGCAGTGCGGTCAGTTCTTCCTTGCGTGCGGTATCGGTATAGAGCTCGGTATCACCCAGCTGCGCCTCTACCCTGGCAAGTTCGTCGTTCGCACGGGTCATGTCGCGCTCAATCCGGTCCCGTTCACGCTTGAGCGGGCGAAGTTTCTCGCGCAGCTCCGCGGCGGCCTTGCGCGCTGCCTTTCGATCCGGTATCGAGGCATCGTGGGCGGTCTTTTCCGAGCGAGCATCGCGACGTTCGCTTTCGAGCCGCGTCTTGAGCCAAGCACGATAATCCTCCAGGTCGCCATCGAAGGGCGCGACCTTGCCGTCCGCCACGCACCAGAACTCATCCACTGTGGCCCGCAGCAGATGGCGGTCGTGGGAGACGATGATCACCGTGCCCTCGAAGGCCGCCAGCGCTTCGGTCAGCGCTTCGCGCATTTCCAGGTCGAGGTGGTTGGTGGGCTCATCAAGGAGTAACAGATTGGGTTTTTGCCAGGCGACCAGGGCCAGCGCCAAGCGCGCCTTCTCGCCCCCGGAGAAACGCCTCACCTTGCCGAATATGTCATCTCCATGAAAACCGAAGCCGCCAAGGAAATTACGGATAGACTGCTCACTGGCAGTCGGTGAAAGACGCTGCACATGCAGAAAAGGCGAGACCGTGAGGTCGAGTCCTTCGAGTTGGTGCTGAGCGAAGTAGCCGATGGCCAGGTGTTCGCCGGCGACCCGCTTACCTTCCAGCAGGGGCAGCTCGCCGGTCAGCGACTTGATCAGCGTCGACTTGCCGGCCCCGTTAGGCCCCAGCAGGCCAATGCGCTGGCCGGGGAGCAGCGTCAGCTTGACGTCTTTCAATAACGCCGATTTGTAACCCAACTGAGCCTGATCCAGCACCAACAACGGATGCGAGGTCTTGTCCGCGGAGGGCAGCGTAAAATGAAACGGCGAATCGACATGGGCCACGGCAATGGTTTCCATGCGTTCGAGCATCTTCAAGCGGCTCTGGGCTTGGCGCGCCTTGGTCGCCTTGGCACGGAAACGCGCCACGAAACGCTCGATCTCCTCGCGACGGGCCTGCTGCTTGACGGCCTCGGCCTGCTGCTGAGCCAGCTTTTCCGCCCGGGTGCGCTCGAAAGAGCTGTAGTTACCGCGATAGAGCACCAGTCGATGACGATCGAAATGCAGGATGTGGTCGCACACCGCATCGAGGAAGTCGCGGTCGTGGGAGATCAGCAGTAGAGTACCGGGGTAGCGTATCAGCCACTGCTCGAGCCACAAGAGCGCGTCGAGATCGAGGTGGTTGGTAGGCTCGTCGAGCAACAACAGGTCGGAAGGCATGAACAGAGTGCGCGCCAGGTTGACACGCATGCGCCAGCCCCCGGAAAACGCCGCCAGGGGCTGGTCTAGCTGGGTTTGGGTAAAACCCAGGCCTACCAGCAGCTGTGCCGCCCGGGCCGGGGCGCTGTAACCGTCGAGGGCTTCGAGCTTGCCATGCAGCTCGGCCTCGCGATGGGACTCGCCGTGCGCCTGAGCAGTTTGCAGGGCCGCCTGAGTAGCGCGCAGCTCGATGTCGCCGTCGAGCACGTAGTCATGTATCGAGCGCTCCAGCGCCTCGATTTCCTGGGCCATGTGGGCGATGCGCTGCCCATCGGAAAGTTCTACCTGGCCCTTGTCCGGGGTCAGTTCCCCCAACAGCAGCTTGAACAGGCTCGACTTGCCGGCGCCGTTGGGACCGACGATGCCAGCCTTGTGGCCGGAATGCAGCGTCAGTTCCGCTTCCTCGAACAGGGGTTGCGTTCCGCGTTGCAAGGCCAGTTGACGCAGTGCGATCATGAAAGCTCCCGAGCGTGGATTGGATGGCGCAGCCAAAAATGGACAATCATTCTACCCAATTTTCGACACGATTATGGGACTACGCGCTGACCCTCTATGCGCATCCAGGAGTAGCCAATGCGTGTCTGACGCTACAGGACAAGGCCGGCGCGGACGTATGCGAACTCTTATGGCTGTGCTGGTTGGATCGTCTCGGGCTGACCACGGATGCCCATGCCGCCGCCGTCCTGGCGCCGATACGCGACTCCCAAACGACGCTGACCCGCTTGTTGCGCGAGCGCCGCCGCGAACTCAAGCCGTTGGCCACACCCGGTTCACGCCTCGCCGAATGGCGGGCGGCCATCAAGGGTGCCGAACTCGCCGCCGAGCGCGGTACCCTGGTGCAGCTACAAGCGCTGACAGAACATGGCCGAGGAGTTCGTCCCTTGCACCAAGACGATGCCGCATTGATCACTCGCCTTATTCGGCATATAGGCTGCCGACGTTCAGCCGTCAGCGACCCGTTGAGCATCCTGGTAGCGACAGCTTCAATCAGACCAAGTAACGATAGCACCCCAGCACCTAAACCTTGACGAGTGGCAAGGTTTTAGCGAACCCTATAGGTTCAATAAGAGAGTCAGGCAGCTCCACTCTCTCACTAGCACCACGCAAGACGGACCACCGCTGCCTGGCAAACGTTGGCCTTTGATTCAAGACAATTGCCGCTCGCCTGCGACCGGCCAGCCATTAGGTGGACCAACGCTATGACGCAACAACAAGAACCCAATAACAACGACAGCCCTGTGGCATCCAATCGGCACAACGGCCTATTCCGCGCGCTCGGCGCGATCGATCGTGGACTCGGTGTGCTCGAGTCCGTGGTGATCGCCGGCTGCGTACTCGCCATGGCCGCGCTGATGAGCGCTCACGTGGTGGGCAACCTACTTTTTCAGCAGGGCGTCCCGGGCACCTACGAGGTCACCGAGATGCTCATCGTGGTGATCACCTTCATTGGCGTCAGCTACGCGGCCCGGCATGCGCGTCATATCAGCATGACCGCCATCTATGACCAGCTCGGTGGCCGCTTGCGCAAGCTGCTACTGATCATCCTGTGTGTCGGCACTGCCGTGCTGATGTTCTATTTTGCCTACAAGTCGGTGGACTACGTCCTGACCCTGCAGGAGCGCGGTCGAACCAGCGCGGCGCTGGGTATCCCCATGTGGATGGTCTACCTCGCGCTCCCCATCGGTTTCACCCTTGCCGGAGTCCAGTATCTGCTGACCACGGCGCGCAACCTCATAAGCGACGACATCTATCGCTCCTTCAACGAGAAGGAGGAATATTCCGATGTCCCCATGGATGACTCCGACCAGACCCACGACACCAACGAGCATCGCGGAGTCTGATCCGTGATCGTAAGAACGACAACAATGAATATAAGGATAATCGAATGCTGATCTTGCTGGGTGTGATCATGCTCGTGCTTCTGCTGCTCGGGTTCCCCATGATGGTGCCGCTGGCCGTGGGCATGCTGTACATGATGTTCACCGGCATGACCTTCTTTGGCCCTGACCAGGCCGTTAGCTGGATGATCAGCGGGGTAGGCAGCTGGGTTCTGGCCGCGGTGCCGATGTTCATCTTCGCCGCGGACATCCTGACCAAAGGCCATACGGCCAACCGCCTGTTGGACCTGGTCGACGTTTTCACGCGCCACTTCCGTGGCGGCCTGCCCATCACGACGGCGGCATCCTGTGCCCTGTTCGGCGCCGTATCCGGCTCCACCCAGGCCACCGTGGTCGCCATGGGCGGACCGATGCGACCGCGCCTGCTGGCCAAGGGCTACCCGGACAGTTTCGCTCTGGCGCTGATCATCAATGCCAGCGACATCGCCCTGCTGATTCCGCCCAGCATTGGCTTCATCATCTATGGCGTGGTCATGAAGACCTCGATCGGCGACCTGTTTCTCGCCGGCATCCTGCCCGGCCTGCTGATTCTGGTGATGTTTGCCATCTACTGTTATATCGGTGCCCGCATCAAAGGCATCGAGGCGGAGCCCCGCGCTTCCTGGGGCGAGCGGCTACAGGCGATACGCAAAGTCATCCTGCCCCTCGGCTTTCCTGTGCTGGTGGTCGGCGGTATCTATGGGGGCTTTTTCAGCGCGGTCGAAGCCTCCGCCGTTGCAGTGGCCTACGCGCTGATTCTGGAAGTCGTGATCTATCGCCAGGTCTCGATTCGCGATCTTGGCAGCCTGGCGCTATCCACCGGCATGATCACGGCGGTGGTGTTCATTCTCGTTGCCGTGGGCGCCGCATTTTCACAGACCCTCGGCACCGCGGGGATACCGGAACAGATTCTTGGTCCGGTGATCGACGGCATCGGCGACAACCAGATCCTGGCCCTTGCGCTGATCGCCGCCGCGTTCTTCGTCGGCTGCATGTTCGTCGACCCGATCGTGGTGATCCTGATTCTGGTACCGATCTTCAAGCCGCTGGTGCAATCCGCAGGCCTGGATCCCGTCCATGTCGGCGTCATCGTGACCCTGCAGGCGGCCATCGGCTCCGCCACCCCACCGTTCGGCTGTGACATCTTCACCGCCATCGCTGTCTTTCGTCGGCCCTACATGGACGTCATTCGCGGCACGCCGCCCTTCATTGCCATCCTGTTGCTGGCCACGGTCATCCTTATCGTTTTCCCGGAAATTTCGCTGCTGCTTCCTTCCTTGGGAGGCGACTAATACCAAAAACCAAATGGGCCGACAGCGTCTTGACTGTCGGCCCATTCGGTTTTCTTTGTTATCGCAAGCACTACTGCCAGTGCCTGCGACAAGTGGGTCAGTTACTGTGACTCGGAACCCTCGCTGGCCTTGACCTGCTCGAGTAGAGTATTGAGTGCTTGCTCGCCAAGCTCGCCGACTTCGTCGATGAATGTCTGGCGCACTGGTTCAGCGAGCTTACGGAACTGATCACGTTCCTCTTCACTGAGCTCGATGATTTCGATGTCACCCTTTTCCTTGATGGTGTCCAGACGTGTTTCGTTGAGCTCGGACTGGATATCGTGACCGACCTGGACCATCTCGTCGGTGGTTTCATCGATCATCTGGCGCTGCTCGTCCGACAGACCCTCGTACCAGTCCTGGTTGGCAATGACGTTGCCCACGAACTGCGCCTGCTTGGCAAAGATCATGTAGTCCTGAACTTCGTAGAAGCCCATCTCTTCATGGGCGAACACCGGCTGGATATTGCCATCCGCCTGCCCCTGCTGGAGTGCGCTATAGAGCTCGCCATAGGAGATGGTGATCGGCGAAGCCCCGTAGGCCTTATAGGTCTCGCGCAGCAGACTGTTGTCCATCACGCGGATCTGCAGGTTCTTCATGTCGTCGGGTGTATGGATTTCACGGTTGGCAGTCCATACCTGATAACCTTCCGGCACGGCGGCCAGCGGCACCAGGCCGCGATTGCGGTACGCCTGCTGCCAGGCATCGCTTTTCATGAAGGCATCGGAGTTCAATATCTTGGCGGTTTCGAGCTCGTCCGCCGGCATGATGAAGTTCAGGCTCATCAGTTGGCTTTCCGGAACGGTCCCACCGAGGAAGCCCGAGCCGAAGCTCAGCGGAATGGAGCCACTCTGAATCGCGTCGTAGAGCGTCGAGTAATCCGATCCCCACTTGCCGTAGGGCAATATCTCGACAGTGACATCGCCGTCACTCTTCTCTTCGATCTTCTTCTTGAACTCCTCGGCATACCCGTGCTGTACGCTGCCCTCGATCTCTTCGAGACCAAAACGCCAAGTGTCAGCATTGGCGGTAGACACCATACCGGCCAGACTGATCGCCGTGATACTGAAAGCAAGATTGCGCAATTTCATCGCAGTTCCCTTTGTTGTTGACGTATTTTCAGGGAAGAGCAAAGCGTCACCGATGTCAAGCAAGCCATCGTTTGTAAAGCGGACGCTGCCTACTTGACTTTGAGCGCCCAGGAATTCAACGCCGGTAGATCCATCGGCTGGATGCGGAACTCGGAGCACCCTGTTAGAGTCGCAGTTGACTGACTTTTCTCACTCATCGCACAGGTCATGGCATATGACCCGAGGATTCCAAGGAGCCTTCATGAAAACATTGGTGACCGCCGCTGCCTTTACTGCCGTTCTCGGCGCTGCACCGCTTGTGCTTGCCGCCCCCGAGAGCGAACAGGAAAAACTCAGTTACAGCATCGGCGTGACCCTGGGTCAGAGCCTTTCCCAGGATATCGAGGATCTCGATGTCGATGCCTTTTCTCAGGCGCTCGAAGACATCTACGCCGGCAATGAACTTAAGATGAGCGATGAAGAGATGGCCGAAGCGCTCACTCAGTTCCAGCAGCAGAAGATGGCAGAACAGCAGGAAGAAGCCCAGAAGGCCGCCGAGGCCAACCGCGCCGAAGGCGAGAAGTTCCTGGAGGAGAATGCCGACAAGGAAGGCGTCGAGGTTACCGACTCGGGCCTGCAGTACAAGGAACTCGAATCCGGTGATGGCGCGACCCCGGATGCCAAGGACACCGTCAAGGTGCACTACGAAGGCAAGCTGCTCGATGGCACCGTCTTCGACAGCTCCTATAAGCGTGGCGAGCCGGTCGAGTTCCAGGTCGACCAGGTGATCGAGGGCTGGCAGGAAGCCCTGCAGATGATGAGTGTCGGGGACACCTGGATGATCTATCTCCCCTCCGATTTGGCCTATGGCCAGGCGGGTACCGGCGGCCCCATCGGCCCCAACGAAACGCTGACCTTCAAGGTCGAGCTGCTTGATGTCGTGCAAAGCGACAGCGACGATAGCGACGACGCTGATTCGCAAGACAGCGACGAATAAGCATTGATAAAAGCACTCGCGGTCTTCGCGCTAGCGCTGGCAGCCCTGCCGGCGCTGGCCGAGGAAGCCCTCCGGGAAGGGTCAGAGAACAAGGCGTCACCGCTGGCGGTACTCGATATCGAGCCCGAGACCATCAGCGTGATGGGCGTCTCCTCCGGCGGTTACATGGCCGCCCAGCTTGCGGTGGCCTGGCCGGAGCAATTCTCGGGGCTGGCGGTATTTGCCGCTGGTCCCTGGGGATGCGCCCAGGGCGCGTTGGCGCTGGCGCTGACGCAATGCATGAACACCCGCCTGGGCTTACCCGAACAGGACGACTTGCAAGGCCGCTATGATGCCTATCTGGAGAAGGAACTGGTCGGGTCGTCGAAGGCACTGGCCGAACAGCGCCTCTATCTGTGGTCGGGTGAACAGGATAGCGTCGTCGATCCTCGGTTGATCGGGGTATTGGCAGACCAATATCGCCACTGGCTGGCTGACCCAGAGACGCAGCTCAAGCAGACACATAGCGAGACGGCAGGCCATGGCTGGCCTGTCTCAGCCGATACCGCCACGGCCAGTACCGCTGACGCCATCGAACCAGCCCCCTGCACTGAAAGCGGCAGTCCGTATTTGTTGGACTGCGATTTCGACGGAGCCGGGCAGGCGTTGAAATGGCTGTATGAGGAGCGCGTGCAGCCACCACAGGGTGATGGTCGCGGCATGCTGATGCGCTTCGATCAGACGATGTTCTACGATGGTGGGCTGGCGGAAACGGGGTATGTGTTCATTCCCAAGACCTGCGAGGAAGGCGCCCCCTGTGCCTTGACCGTCGCCCTGCATGGCTGCTCCATGAGCGCCGAGCAGATCGGCGAAACGTTCGTGCGCCATTCCGGGCTCAACGAGTGGGCGTCGGAAAACCGCCTCGTGGTGCTCTACCCACAGGCTAGACCCAGCCTGCCCAATCCCAAGGCCTGCTGGGACTGGTGGGGGTACGACGAGAGCAGCTGGCAGCGCGATGCGCCTTACGACAGCCGCCAGGGTCAGCAGGTTCAGGCGCTCAAGGCGATGGTGGAGCATATCGCCGGATCCGACGCTGATTGAACGGGTCGAGGCCCCTGAGATACTCTCAACTCTCGCTGAATACCTGTTCCAGGGCGCTGGTCAATGCCTGAGGCACCGGCGAGTAGACGACCTGCTTGAGTATGTCACCCTCGTTATCGACGATGAACAGCGACGCGCTGTGATCGACGGTGTAGCCCATCGCCGAGTCATCGGTGTCCACCTTGCGCCAGAACACCCCGTAGCGCTCCGCAATGTCCTCGAGCTGCTCTTGATTGCCGGTGGCGCCAATGAACTGGGGTCCAAAAAAGCCTACGTACTCCTTCAAGCGCTCGATATCATCGCGCTCCGGATCCACGGAAATCATCAACGGCACCACCCGCTTTCGTTCACCATCGTCGAGCCGCGCCAGGGTCTGACGCACAACCGCCAGGCTCAAGGGGCAGACATCCGGACAGTGGGTGTAACCGAAAAACACCACCGCCACCTGGTCATCCGCAAGATCGCTCAACGAGAATTCGCCTTGAGTGGATGTCAGGATAATCGGTCCCCCAGGCGGGACTTCATAGCCATCTTCGCGCTGTTGCTGTTGTAACCAGATCAATACCGCTATCGCGATCAGGGCAACGACGCCCAACGCCATACCCAGACGCATGCCTCGGTTCATAGCACTCATCAAGACCTCCGCTGTACGTCAATATCGAACCAGCTCCCCAGTCGTCCTTGAGCGCTTTCGACCAACACCTTGATGCGCCAGGGCATGACCTCGAGGCTACAGACACCGAACTGCCCCAGCCCGCGAAAGTGGCCATCACCCACGTCATCCAGCACGAAGCGATTGATGCCCATGTCCATATCCCGGCCATCGAACATCACCACGACACGCTCGGCCTCGATATTCTGCAGCCACACGTCGATGATCACTGGCTCGAGCGGGGCGATCTCGCGTTCCAGAGCCAGACGTAGATCACCATGTTCGCCTAACTGTGCATGGCAGGCATCGCGATGAAGATCGCAGGATGTTTCGGAAGGGTACCATGCGATATCCTTGCCGCCACCACGTAGCGTCTCATTGAGTGCATACCACACGGCAATGACGAGGATGATCAGTGTCGCGGTCATCAACACCTGCAGCAGCGGAAAGCGCGCGCGATCGTCGACTCTTTGTTGCATGGTGATGAAGGGAGACCCAAGCCGTTGAAGAGTGCTGAGCTTATCAATGCTTCACCCATTTAGGAGCATGTCTCGATGTCGCAGGGCAAACATACCGAGCAGCTACCATGAGCGCCATCGACGAGGCGCTCGGACCGCTGTTTCTGTTGATACTGCTCGGTGCCTTTCTTGGCTGGCGCCGCTGGCCTGGCGACGCATTCTGGCCACATCTCGAGCGCTTGATCTATTTCCTGCTCTTTCCCGCCATGCTGCTGGCCACCCTGGCAACGACCGATGTCTCCCAGGTGCCGGTGGCAAAGATGGGACTGGTACTGCTCGGCACCTTGGTCGTATTCGCCATTCTGTTGTGGGCGTTGCGCGCCCGGCTCAAGCTCGATGCCGCCGCGTTCACCTCGGTCTTTCAGGGGGCGCTACGCTTCAACACCTATGTCGGCGTCGCCGGGGCGGCCGCCTTGCACGGCAACGCTGGCGCGACGACAGCGGCGGTTGCGGTGGCCCTGATGGTGCCGGTGGTCAATGTGCTCTGCGTGGGAAGCTTCGTCGCCGCCGGCACCCTGGGACCTTCGAGCATCACCAAGAGCCTGGCCGCGCTTGCGCGTAATCCGTTGATTCTGGCTTGCCTGGGAGGTATCGCACTCAACGTCAGCGGTATCGGCCTTCCCGGCTGGAGCGAAAAGACCGTCTCGCTTCTTGGTCGTGCGGCCTTGCCATTGGGCCTTGTGACCGTCGGTGTCGCATTGCGTCCTCAGGCGCTGATGCGCCTGGATGCGGGCGTGTGGACCGCCAACCTGGTCAAGCTGATCCTGATGCCCACCATGGTGCTGATGCTGGCCCTGCTTCTGGGACTCGATCCGGTGAGTCGCGATATCGCGCTTCTATTCGCTGCCCTGCCGACAGCCACCTCGGCATACATTCTGGCGCGGCAACTCGGCGGCGATGCGGAACTGATGGCGGCGCTGATCACCGGCCAGACGCTGCTGGCGATGCTCACGCTTCCTATATGGCTTTCTCTGTCGGGATAATCAGCACCAAGCTAAATAAAAAAGATTCGCATTTTCCTTGACGCATCAAATGAGAATGATTATCTTGACGGTGTGGCGTTCGCCAGACGCCACTATCCATTGCAGAGAAGGCTGATCACAGTATCGAATTCTTTGCCATGGTTATCTCCTCATCATGCTAGTCACGGTCTTATGCGGCGACTCCGATAGAGTCGCCGCTTTTTTTATCCCATGAATTACGCCATCAATTGCGCCGATCCCCTGAGGCGCCACCGCGAATGGCAAAAGCGCTATTGTCCGCCCGCTCACCGGGCCAGGGCGCGCGTTGGTGAAAGCGCTCCCGCAGTAACGCCGCCAAGGCCTCGACCGCAGGCCGCGAGTCCTTGGCGATGCTGCGCCCGAAATAGAGCTTGGCTTCGCCGCCGATCAAGGTTGGCAGGCCGTCATTTTCGTCCAGCACTCGCATCGCCGGGGTCAGGCGCTGACGATCGAGAATGCCGATGGCAAGCCCCGCCTCCACTGCCGTCTCCAGAGCGTGAATGCTGGTGCAGGTGAATACCGCATACCAGGAACGCCCCATCGCTTCCAGCGCTTCGAGTCCCAGGGCGCGATAGGGGCAGTTCACCGGGTGCAGCGCCAGGGGCAAGGGCTGTTCGCCATCGATTCGCGCCTCTCGAGCAGCGGCCCACACCGGTGCGGTACGCCACATGGGCTCCCCCCCGCGTAAGCGATTTTGTCGATCGAGCAATACCGCCAGCGCCAGCTCGCCTCGCTCGAGCAGATGGGTAAGCTCGCCGCTGGTCGCCGTGACGGCCTCTAACAATACATCCGGGTGAGTCGCCAGAAACTCCGGTAACACCTGGCCCACCAGTTCGCGAGCGTAGTCTTCCGGCAACCCAAAACGCACCTTGCCACTCAAGCCGCGCCCGGTGAAACGTGCCAGCAGGTTATCGTGCTGACGCAAAAGCTCTCGGGCCTCACGCAGCAATGTTTCTCCGGTGGGGGTGGGGCTAACGCCGCGGGCACCACGAAACAATAGCCGCGTGCCCAGGCGCTCCTCCAGACGCTTGATCTGCATGCTGATGGCGCTGATGGTGCGATGACGCTGTTCCGCCGCCGCCGCCAGAGTGCCTAGCTGAGTGACGATCACGAAACTGCGCAATGACTCAAGATCCAACGCTCCCAACGAGACTTCAGACATATTGAAGGCTCCATGCAATAAATATCGATTCCTTGAATACTTTATAAGGTCCAGACTTGCCTCGCTACCATTCATCAACGAGGGAGGCTGTTCATGTCAGACACTTATCGGCGCGAGCAGCATCTCGCGTTGCCAACATCGTCCATCAAGTGGCCGTTGACCAGTGCCGTCGTGGCCACGGGATTCGTGCTGTGCTGGAGCAGTGGCTTCGTGGGTAGCCGTCTGGCGGTGGCGGTGGACACGCCACCGGTGGCGCTCTATGCCTGGCGTTTTGCCCTGGCCACGGCGCTGGCAGGACTGTGGTGGCTGTTCAGCACGCTGCGTCGCGGCGGCGAGACCGTCGGCTGGCGCGCCCTGACGCGGGAAGCAGCGAGCGGTAGCCTGACCATGGGGTTCTATCTGCTGGCCATGTTGCTGGGCATCCAGCAGGGTGTGAGCGCTGGAGTGGCGGCGCTGGTCGGCGCCCTGCAGCCTCTTTTAGCGGCGGCGCTGGCCGCCCTGTGGCTGCGTGAGATGAGCTCCCGCGCCCAGTGGCTGGGCATGCTGGTGGCGACCCTGGGCGCCGGTCTTTGCGTGCTGGACGATGCTCAGGGCATGGGTGGCGCAACGCCCTGGGCCTATCTACTGCCGGTGTTGGCGGTGGGCGCGGTGACCCTGGGCAGCCTGATGACGCCCCGGCCCGATGAGCGCATCCTGTCCCTGCCGGCGCGCCTGACCGTGCAGCTGGCCACCACCACGGTGTTGTTCTTTGTTGCCGCCGGATTGCTCGAGGGCGGCGATCTGGCGCCGCCAGCCCCGACCCTGGACAATGCCTTGATCATTGCTTTTCTGGTGGTACTGGCGACCTTTGGCGGTTACGGCTTTTTCGTGAAGGGACTTTCGCACTTTGGAGTGACGCGGCTTTCGACGCTGATCTATCTGACGCCTGCGGTGACCATGGGCTGGGCGGCGCTGATGTTCGGCGAGCTGCCCGGCCTGCTGGGGCTTGCGGGTATGGCGGTGGTGGCGCTAGGCGTGCTGCAGGCGCTGCGCGCTCGGCCGCACAACCGGAGCGGCGCCAACATACGCGCGCCTAGACGCGAACCCGCAGCACCCCAGGGCTATGCGACGCGGGTGAAGATCAAGTCCCAGACGCCGTGGCCGAGCCGCTCGCCGCGCGCTTCGAACTTGGTCAATGGGCGAAATTCAGGTCGCGACACATAAGGTGACGTCTGCGCCTCGGCGGTGTTGCGATAGCCCGGGGCGTTTTTCATCACCTCGGCCATGAATTCGGCGTAGGCTTCCCAGTCGGTTGCCATGTGCAGCACACCGCCGGGTTTCAGCCGTGTGCGCACCAGTTCGACGAAGGCCGGTTGGACGATACGCCGCTTGTGGTGCTTCTTCTTCGGCCAGGGATCGGGGAAGAACAGCTGTACCGCATCGAGGCTGGCCTCCGGGAGGCAGCGGGAAAACACCTCCAGTGCATCGTCGCGGTAGACTCGCAGGTTGGTCAGGCCGCGCTTGTCGGCCTCGTCGAGCAGCTTGCCGACGCCGGGTGCATGCACTTCGATGCCGATGAAGTCCGTTTCAGGATGTGCTTCGGCCTGTTCGACCAGCGATGCCCCCATGCCGAAACCAATCTCCACTATGCGCCGATGCGCCGAGCGAGCGAACAGGCGATCCAGATCCTGCAACCCCTCCTCTACGCTCAATCCCCAGCGTGGCCAGACCTCTTCCAAGCCGCGCGTCTGGGCAGCGGTCATACGCCCGGCGCGAAGCACATAACTCTTCACGCCCCGCTTTGGTCGTGGATTAACCTCAGCATTGCTATTCGTTGCGTCACTCAAACCAGCTTCACTCATACGACGTTCTTGCGAATCAGGCATTGATACGCCCGGCCATGGGAGATGATGCCTCGGCGTACTGCCGACGCGGCATGCGCCCGGCGAGAAACGCCTCGCGCCCCGCCTCGATAGCTTTTTTCATCGCACCGGCCATGACGATCGGCTGGCGGGAGTGGGCGATCGCCGAATTCATGAGCACGCCGGAGCACCCCATCTCCATGGCCAGCGCCGCATCGGAGGCAGTACCGATACCCGCATCCACCAGAATCGGCACTTCGGCATTCTCGAGAATGATGGCCAGGGTGTGCGGGTTGAGCAGCCCATTACCGGAACCGATCAACGAGCCCAGCGGCATGACCGCGCAGCAGCCGATCTTCTCGAGCTCCTTGGCCACGATCGGATCGTCGCTGGTATAGGCCATGACATCGAAGCCGTCGCGGATCAGCTCCTCGGCGGCCTTGAGGGTCTCGACCACGTTGGGATAGAGCGTGCTGTCCTCGGCCAGCACCTCGAGCTTGACCAGGTTGTGGCCATCAAGCAGTTCCCGAGCCAGCTTGCAGGTACGCACCGCTTCCCGGGCGTTATAGCAGCCGGCGGTATTGGGCAGCAGGGTATAACGCTTCGGTGGTATGGCATCGAGCAGGCTTGGCTCATTCGCGTCCTGCCCGAGGTTGGTGCGGCGCACCGCAAAGGTCACCACCTCGGTGCCACTGGCGGCGATGGCGGCCTTGGCCTCGTCGTAATCCTTGTACCGCCCGGTCCCCACCAGCAGGCGGGAGGTGAACTCGCGACCAGCGACGGTCCAAGACTGATCGATTGATTGTGTTGACATGATGACCTCCTGTATGGCAGCGACAATCAGCCACCACCAATGGCATGGACGATCTCAACACGATCGCCGTCACTCAGATAAAGCGCGGCATGCTGGCTTCGGGGCACGATCTCTTCATTGACCTCGACGGCAATGCGCCGCCCCGCCAGGCCCAACGAATTGATCAGCTCGCTTACCGTGGACGCACGCTCGAAAGCTCGGGCCTCACCGTTAAGCTGAATTTGCATGACGACCTCCGCACAGGCTGCCGATGGATGAATCCGCAAAATTGCGGGCCAATAGTGTACCGTCAAACCGTGCTATCGACACCCTTCTGATTCGGCGGCCATACATCGCCATCGACCAGTTCGGGCCTCTTGAGCACCTTGGGATCGAAGACCGGCTCATCGTTTCCTTCGCGACGCTGGCGCTCGTAGTCCTTGAGCAGCAGAAGACCGACGGGCGAAAGTAGTAGAATGGCGATCAGGTTGGTGGTGGCCATCAGGCCCATGGAAAGGTCGGCGAAATTCCACACGAAGGAGAGCTGGGCCACCGAGCCGATCATCACCATGGCCAGTACCACCCAGCGAAAGATGTGATCCGCCTTCCTGGCATGGCCGCGAAAGAGGTATTCGATGTTGACCGAGGAGAAGGAGTAGTTGGCCAGTACCGAAGTATAGGCAAAGAACAGAATGATAATGGCGATGAATATCTCACCGAAATAGCCGAGATGATCGACCATGGCGTCTTGGGTCAGCTTGATGCCTTCGATGGACGATCCGGCGGCATTGCTCAACAGCTCGTCATAGACCCCGGACATC
This sequence comes from Halomonas sp. GXIMD04776, assembly GCF_049808615.1. Taxonomy (NCBI): domain Bacteria; kingdom Pseudomonadati; phylum Pseudomonadota; class Gammaproteobacteria; order Oceanospirillales; family Halomonadaceae; genus Halomonas; species Halomonas sp. GXIMD04776. The sequence goes on from NZ_JBNCAN010000015.1 coordinate 55,610, forward strand.
AGGATCACCACCGCGGTGCAGGTACACACCACGATCGTGTCCACGAACACGCCGAAAGATTGTACCAGGCCCTGGGCGGCCGGATGTTTGACGCTGGCCTGGGCGGCGGCGTTGGGGGTGGAGCCCATGCCAGCCTCGTTGGAGAAGAGTCCGCGCTTGATGCCGTTCTCCATGGCTACCTTGATCGAATAGCCCACCGCGCCGCCGACCGCCGGGCCATAGCCGAAGGCGCTCTTGACGATCAGCGTCAACATGTCCGGCACCGCGGTGAAATTGGTGAACAGGACCCATAGCGCGATGAGCAGATAGGCGATGGCCATAGCCGGCACGATCTTCTCGGCGGTGCGGGCCACCGACTTCAGGCCACCGAAGATGACGATCGCCACCAGCACCACCAATACCAAACCGGTGATCCAATTGGGCACGCCGAAGGCTCCATTCATGGCCTGAGCGATGGTATTGGACTGCGCCGCGTTGAAGGCGAGCCCGTAGGCGATGATCAGAAACACCGCGAACAGGGCCCCCAGCCAGCGCCAGCCCAGGCCGCGTTCGATATAGTAGGCGGGGCCGCCACGAAACACGCCGTCTTCGTTGGCATGCTTGTAGAGCTGGGCCAGGGACGACTCGATGAAGGCGGTGGCGAAGCCCACCAGGGCGGTGACCCACATCCAGAAGATCGCCCCGGGCCCGCCGATCCACAAGGCGATGGCCACTCCTGCCAGATTGCCGGTGCCGAGGCGCGCCGCCATCGAGGTGGCGAATGCCTGGAAACCGCTAACGCCTCCGTTGGCTCCCCGGGCGGTCACCGTCACCTTGGCCATGTGCCGGAACATCCGGAACTGCATGCCGCGGGTCATGACCGTGAAGAACAGTCCGGCCCCCAACAGCAGGTAGACCAGGATGTAGCTCCAGATGAAATCGCTGATCGGGTTCATGACGGCATAGATGCCATCGCGCAAAGGTTCGATGAATGAAAGTAAGGCTTCCATGGCATTATTCTCCTGATTTTTCCTAGGCCCGATCCAAAGGATAGCGGCGCGAGCGGCATCGCGAAATACCGCCAAGAAAATGTTTTTGTCGACACGTACTTAACAGGAAAACCCAGGATGGACAGACACATCGAGGAGTGTTGCTATGCGAGAACGTACTAGCTGGATCGCCACGGCGTTGAGTGGCTGCGTGGTGGTACTGGCCGGCGCCTTCGGCGCTCATGGTCTGGAGGGTCGTGTCAGTGAGCGCCTACTCGCGGCCTTCGAAACCGGGGTGCGCTATCAGGCCTGGCATACTCTGGCGATTCTGGTAGTGCTGGTCTGGTGTCAGCAGCAGCAACTACGCGGTCAGAAACTCGTGATGGGACTGTGGGGCGCGGGTATGCTGCTGTTTTCCGGCTCGCTGTATCTGATGACGCTGACCGGCATTCGTACATTGGGCATGATCACCCCCGTGGGAGGCGTACTGCTCATGGCAGGCTGGTTATCACTGGCCTATACGGTCTGGCGTACCAAGCATCTTGAAAATAGTGAACGCTAGTCATCATCTCGATCGGGCAGCACATAGGTCGCCGTCACGATCGCGACCGGGTCGTTGTCACCGGCGGAGAATAGCTCGACCTCGCCCACCGCGAGTCGCTGCCCCAGTTTGATCACTCGTGCGTTGGCGATCAGATCGCGATCGCCCCGAGCCCGGCGCAGGAAATGACAATTGAGATCCGTGGTCACCGCCATGGGTTCAGGGCCAATCTGAGCGAGAATCGCCACGTAGAGGCAAACATCCGCCAGGCCCATCATGCTGGGGCCGGAAACACAGGCGCCGGGCCGCAGGTGCTCGTCCTCGATGGCCAGGCTCATGGTGGCGCGCATTTCATGAACGCCCTCGATGGTGCCCTGACGATGGGGAAAGACCTCATCGAGAAAATCCTCGATGGCGGCAGCGGTCATTACGGTCATTGATGTTCTCCCGGCGGCAACTTACCAAGGGTTCCAAGATAGCGTAACCGCATAAGGTGTCACAGTCTTTGCAGGACCCCTGTTCCTCGACCCAGTCAACGCAAACGTCGTCAACAGCGTCTTTTGATTGTAAGAACATATAAAAAACGCTTAGCTATAAAGTCGCTTTTCATGAAGAAACACACCCAAGAAGAAAGGGCGCCATGGACTCCGCTGCGGAATCACCTCGAACAACCACTTTTGGCGCTGCCTGGAGCCTATGGGCCCTACTGCTGGGTGTTGGGCTGCTCATGCTGGGCAATGGCTTGCAGGGCAGCCTGCTCGGTGTCCGTGCGTCTAGCGAAGGCTTCGGCAATACTGTCACCGGCATCGTCATGTCCGCCTATTTTGGCGGTTTCCTGCTCGGTTCTACCCTGACTCCCCACAAGCTGCGCGATGTCGGACATATACGCGTGTTTGCGGCGCTCGCCTCGATCACCTCAGTGGCCATCCTGGTGCATGTCATGTACGTCGACCCCTGGGTGTGGGGCGCCATGCGCTTCGTGACCGGATTCGCCTATGCAGGGTTGTACGTGGTCTCGGAGAGCTGGCTGAACGGTTACGCCTCCAACCGACTGCGCGGACGCTTGCTGGGTTTCTACATGGTGATCAGCTATTTGGGCCAGGGAGGCGGCCAACTTTTGTTGAACCTGGCCGACCCGGGCGGCGTGCTGCTGTTCCTGCTGGTGTCGATCCTTGTATCCCTGGCACTGGTGCCAATCCTGCTCAGTTACACACCGCAGCCGGATACCAGCCAGCCCGAGTCCATGAGCCTGATACGCCTTTGCCGACTCTCCCCACTGGGCACGATCGGGTGTTTACTGAGCGGCATTTCAACGGGTGTCATCCTGGGCATGGGGGCGGTCTTCGCCACCAACAGCGGCATGACCGTGAATCAAGTGGCGACGTTCATGGGCGCCTTCATTCTCGGGGGCGCGCTTCTGCAATGGCCGATCGGCAAGCTATCGGACAAGAGCGACCGGCAATGGGTGATTGTTGCAGTGGCCGCTATCGCCATGCTGCTGGCCTTGTTCGGGCTGGGTCATGCCGACTGGTCACCCATGGCGCTGACCTTGCTGGCCATCCTGCTGGGTGGCACGACCCTCACGCTCTATTCGCTGTTCCTCGCCTGCGCCAACGATTTCCTGACACCTCACCAGATCGTCACCGCCAGCAGCAGCCTGGTGTTGGCGCTCGGTATCGGCGCCATTCTCGGCCCGGCCAGCGCGGGGCTGCTGATGGATTGGCTGGGCCCCAATGGCTTCATGTGGGACCTGGCGCTGATTCACGGCGCCATCGTGGTATTCGGTCTTTTCTGTATCCAGCGCTATCCCAGCGACGCCTCCGAGGAACATGGCCATTACGTCGCCGCATCGCCCGGGACGGCAACATTGGGCGCCGCCTGGACCGAAGAGGCCGCCGGCGAGGCGATACAGCTTGAGTTACACTGGATGAGGTCGAAGACAACGCTTGAGATCCCCGGCTCTGTAATGCAAGAAGCCCTGCCACGCTGTAGTGACAGGGCCTCTTGTTTGACAAGCCCTACAGCGATATCAGCGGCTTATTTCGCCTTTTCCACCGCCCGCCAGTGATGCAGTAGCGGCTCGGTATAGCCAGAAGGCTGTTCGCGACCCTTGAAGATGAGATCTGTCGCTGCCTGGAAGGCCGTGGAATCTTCAAGATGCGAGGTCATCGGCGTGTAGTCGGGGTCGCCTTCGTTCTGCTTGTCGACCACCTCCGCCATGCGTTCAAGCGTCCGATTGACCTGGGCTTCGCTGATCACGCCATGATAGAGCCAGTTGGCGATGTGCTGACTGGAGATACGCAGCGTCGCACGGTCCTCCATCAAGCCCACGTCATGGATGTCCGGCACCTTGGAGCAGCCCACGCCGTGCTCGACCCAGCGCACCACGTAACCAAGAATGCCCTGGCAGTTGTTGTCGAGTTCCTGCTGGATCTCTTCTGCAGACCACTCGGCTTTCTCGACCACCGGCACGGTCAGCAGATCATCGAGCAGATCGACCGTGCCCTGATCGTTCAGCTCATGCTGCACGGCATTGACGTCGACCTGGTGATAATGCAAGGCGTGAAGCACCGCGGCGGTCGGTGATGGCACCCAGGCGGTATTCGCCCCGGCCTTGGGATGACCGACCTTCTGCTCGAGCATGGCAGCCATCAGGCCCGGCATCGCCCACATGCCCTTGCCGATCTGGGCACGTCCTCTCAAACCGCAATCAAGACCCACATGAACGTTGTTGCGCTCATAGGCATCGATCCAGGTCGCCCCCTTCATATCGCCCTTGCGCAGCATGGGGCCGGCTTCCATGGTGCTGTGCATCTCGTCGCCGGTACGATCCAGGAAGCCGGTATTGATGAACACGACCCGACTGGCGGCCTCATTGATGCACGCCCTGAGGTTGACGGAGGTACGACGCTCCTCGTCCATGATACCCATCTTGAGGGTATTGCGAGGCAAGCCCAACACGTCTTCAACCCGTTCGAACAAGGTATTGGCGAAGGCAACTTCCTTGGGACCATGCATCTTGGGCTTGACGATGTAGACCGATCCGGTGCGACTGTTCTGGATGCCCTTCGACGCCCCCGGATCGCCGCCCAAGACTCGCGTCTTCTTCAGGTCGTGCATGGCAATCAGGCTGGTGAGGACGCCGTCGAGGACGCCTTCGGGTACCTCGTTGCCCTCGCCATCGAGCATGGCCGGCGTGGTCATCAGATGTCCGACGTTGCGCACGAACATCAACGAACGCCCGGGCAGGGTCAGATCGCTCCCATCGGGACGGATATAACGACGGTCCGCATTCAGGCTGCGCGTATAGCTCTTGTCCCCTTTGTCGATATACTCTTCGAGATCGCCGCGCATCAGGCCCAGCCAGTTGCGATAGACGCCGACCTTGTCTTCGGCATCGACCGCGGCCACCGAATCCTCGCAGTCCATGATGGTGGTGATAGCGGCCTCGACCACGACATCCTTGAGATGTGCTGCATCGGTCTTGCCGATGGGATGCTCGGCATCGAACTGCAACTCCAGATGCAGGCCATGCTGGGTCAGCAGGATCGTATCGGGCTTGGCGGCATCACCCTGGTAGCCGATCAGCTGATCCGGGCGCTCTAGGCCGGTCTCACGATCATCCTCCAGTGTGACCACGAGCTGGCCATCGCGTAGCGCATAGTGCACCGCATCGCGGTGGGAAGCACTGGATAGCGGCGCGGCCTGATCAAGCACATTGCGCGCATAGGCGATGACCTTGGCACCCCGCTTGGGATTATAGTCACCGCCGATCTCAGCACCATCCTCTTCGCTGATGGCATCGGTGCCGTAGAGCGCATCATACAGGCTGCCCCAGCGTGCATTGGCGGCATTCAGCGCGTAGCGGGCATTGCTTACCGGAACCACGAGCTGAGGGCCGGCCTGAACGGCGATCTCATCATCGACGTTCGCGGTACTCGCCTCGACCTTGGCGGGGGCATCGACCAGATAGCCGCTCTTTTTCAGAAAGGCGCGATAGGCCGCGAGATCGCGTACCGGACCAGGATGCTCCCGATGCCAGGTATCGAGTTCTGCCTGGAGTCGCTCACGCTCCGCCAGGAGTTCACGGTTGTGCGGCGCCAGCTCATGGATCAGGGCGTCGAGGCCGGACCAGAAAGCATCGGCGTCAACTCCGGTACCGGGTAGGGCTTCATCGCTGATGAAGCGATCGAGTTCAGGAGCCACCTGGAGACGATGGCGGGAGATGCGTTGGGACATGAAAAAACACTCCTGCTGCATTGCTATCGCCTTTTAAACAGCGATAGATAAATTCGTTATGACAATGACGCCTGTGAAAATGACGCCCATATGATACCTGAAAGCAAACTCGAGATGTGCTTCACTTGACCAATGACTTAGAGGAACGTCTTCGTTTTCCTGCACGATTCGGGCTAGCATGGGAACGTACAGGGAGAACTCGATGATCGACTTCGCACCACTGCAAGCCTTGGGGCCCTTGGCTCCGATCACTGAACCACAGTCCTCGACACTGATTCATTATCTTGATCACTACCAGCTGACACCCTTGCTACGCGACAACGTAGGACTGTACGCAGGATTCGTCGATACCGGACATTATCGTTTGTGGGCGCAGTTGTGGTCACCCCCGGATCCTCTCGGTACGGCATTTGTCGTGCATGGCTACTTCGATCATCTCGGACTCTACCGCCATCTACTGGAGTGCCTGCTGGCACGGGGCCTGCGGGTCGTCTTGTGGGATCTGCCCGGTCATGGCTTGTCCAGCGGCCCACGGGCAACCATCGACGATTTTCAAGAGTATGGCGCATGTTTACAGGCCGTGCAGCATCACCTGCTGCTGAACGATCTGGCGCCACGGCCCTGGATCGGTATCGGGCAGAGCACCGGTGCAGCGATTCTCGCCACGGACGCCTTGTCCCGAGGCGAAGATGCGCCTTGGCAGGCACTGGTCCTGCTGGCTCCTCTGGTCCGCCCCTGGGGGTGGAATCAGTCGAACTGGTTGCATTGGCTGGCAAGCCCCTTCATCAACTCGATTCCTCGTAGTTACCGCCCCAACTCCACCGACGCCGAGTTCGTCGCCTTCCTGCGCGAAAACGATCCGCTTCAAGCGGATCGGCTTACTCTGAGCTGGGTAACCGCCATGCGCCGCTGGATGACGCATCTGCTGACCCTACCAGCCAGCGATGTCCCGGTGCTGATCCTGCAAGGTGAACAGGATTTGACCGTCGATTGGCAATGGAACCTGGATGTGCTGACCCGCAAGTTTCCTGCGGCACGGGTTCGCCGGCACCCCGAAGCGCGCCATCATCTGGTCAACGAGACAGACAGCATCCGCGAATCTCTGTTTGCCGAACTGGACGACTTCCTGGTCGAGATCGAACAAGCGCATCCCCCCTCTTCACCTGGATCACCTCGCTCTGCCACGCTATGACGATGAAACGATTGTGTCATGTATTGATGATCAGCCTACTCGCGGGTTGCACCAGTGCGCCCCAGACTCCTCCCCAACGTCAAGCGCTGTATGGCCTGGGCGAGCGTGCCGCCGAGACCGTTGTCAACGAACCCGACTGGACGGCCGCAGATATCGTACTGCTGTTGGCACGCCCGGACATCGAGACCTCGCTCGATGTGGATACCGACTATTTTCGCGAAACCTTGACCCGAGCCTTGCTGGCGCAAAACGACGGCCCCCAGGTGCTCAATTGGGTCCCGTCGATGGCGGATGCGTCGACACCGGAAAATCAATGGTTGCTGAAAACCCGTTTGTTGGCCGAGGGGCCGGCCATCACGCTCTCCGATCGCGAATTGCGTCCTTATCGTCTGGAGCTAGCTCTGTACAGGCCCGGCAACGCGACCCCGCGATGGCACTGGAGCATTGACGGCGCACTGGATATCAGCGCGCTGTAGCTTGGCAGTCCGCAGCCCGGGCACCACAATGATCGATCACATCCACTTCATCTCGGAGCCGCCATGCCTCGCCACGCCAACCATCTTTATCATGAAGGGCCCCATAACCCCTTCCCCGGCGTCAAGGCGCTGGAACGACGACTGGGCCGGGAAATACCGCACCGGCTGGGTTCCAATGAAGGCCTGGACATGCCCCATACGGCGCTGTCCAGGCGCCTTGGTGATGAGGTCGCGGCGCTCGCACGCAGTTATAGCGATGCCGAGGCACTCGGGGTGCGCCGGCGCCTGTCGAAACACCTAGGCACCTCGCTCGACGCCCTACTGGTGGATGCGGGTGCCGACAGCCTGATCGCCCTGGTGCTCAGGGCGATATGCGATCCCGGCTGTGTCGTGATCACCAGTGCCGGCACCTATCCGACCTTTCGCTATTTTGCGCAAGGCCAGGGGTGCGCCGTGCTAGAGGTCTCCTACCAGGACCGCCCGGGTGTGCTTGCACCGGATCTCGCCGCCTTGGCCAACGCCGCCGCCAGCCATCGCGCTCGGCTGGTCTATCTGGCCAACCCGGACAATCCCGGTGGCCACCTGCATGACGATCAGGCCATCGCCACGTTGCGGCGCGCCCTGCCCGGGGATTGCACGCTGTTGTTGGATGAGGCCTACCACGACTTCCGACAGGACGCGGCGGCACCGGATAGTGGCGAGACATGGCCCGGCGTGGTGAGGGTACGCACCTTCTCCAAGGCCCATGGTCTGGCTGGGCTGCGCATCGGTTATGCCATCGCCACGCCGGAATGCATCGAGGTGCTACAGAAAGTAAGGATTCACTACGCGGTCTCATCCCTGGCTCAGGTGGCTGCCGAGACCGTGCTCGATCATGCCGACGAGGTGCAAGCCCATATCGCCGACGTAATCGATCGCCGGGAGCGTCTGGCATCCTGGCTAAGGGGACTGGGCGGCGACGTGCCGAATAGCGCCACCAACTTCGTCGCCCTGCGCATGCCGAGTGCCGAGCAGGCTGCCCAGGTGAACGCTGAACTGCTCGACGCCGGCAGCCTGATTCATCGTCCGCCCCATCCTGCATTGGGCCACGTGCTCAGGATCAGCGCCCTGGAAGATGCGCTGGTACCGGGGCACCTGGCGGCGCTGGAGAAAGTGCTGCGGGATACTCAATGATAGGGCGGCTCAATCCTTGCCACCCGAGATCAGGATCATTACCACGCCGGCGGCATAGCAACCGATGATCGCCACGCTCTCGAAGCCGATACGCCCTGGCCCTTGCTCTTCGCGGCGTATCAGCCCCATGAGCAGCACACCGGTCATGAGTAGCGACAGAGCGACCCACAGCGCGACGGAATCCGGCACCACGTGGTAAATCGAGCCACCGCGATAGGCGATATCCGAGGCGGCGGCAAAGAGGGTGTCGAAGGCGTTGCCACCAATGATACCGGCCACCGCCAGGGTCAGAGCGCCACGTTTCACGGCAGCGATCGTGGTGACCAGCTCCGGTAGCGAGGTGGCTACCGAGGTCAGCAGCACCCCCACAGCGGCCTGACTGAGCCCTGTCTCCTGGGCGATTACCGAAGCGCTACGCTCGAGCATGAAACCGGAGATTCCCAATATGGCAGCCAAGAACGCGAATAGCAGCCACAATGAGGTCAGCGACTGCTGCAGGGCCTGCTCGTCCGGCTCATCGACCCGGGTCTCCCGGGTGCGCGACGGTCGCCACATGGGGTTGGCCTGAGCCTTGCCCACCAGGTGCAGTCCATACACATAGCCGATGAACAACAGCGGCGTGATTGGATGCACATTCCAGAAGGTCACTTCCGGTGAGAAGCGTCCTATCAGCAGTAGAGACAGCAGACAGAGCAGCAACGTGCCCTGCATGAGATTGCCGATGGAGGCAGCCGCGTGTTCAAGATTGGCGCGCCGATGGGCCACATCCGCCGCGGTCAGGAACAGGGTCTGTACCGCGATACCACCGAGAGCGTTACTCATCGCCAGTTCGGGTTGATCACGCAGCGCCGCACTCACCGAGAGCACAATACCGGACAGCGAGGTCGCCATGCCCATCAGCACCGCCCCGGCGATCGCCTCGCCCAGTCCGGTACGATCCGCCAGGTCGTCGACGATATGGGCCAAGCGCGTGCCTACCACGCCAATCACTACGGCAAATGCCAAGAACAAGCCAATGGCAAGGAGCAGGGACATATCACTCAGAAATGACAGCATCAAATGCTCTCTTGATTCGTTGTCGGGGTTGTGTGGGTACCACGCAAACGATCGAGCTGTCGATAACCTATGGCTTCCATGAGATGCGCGCGGGTTGGTCGGGGCTCGGCGGCCAGATCCGCCAGGGTCAGGGCGACGCGCAGTACGCGATGATAGGCACGGGCCGAGAGCTTGAGCCGGGTCAGCACCTCTGCCAGCCAGGCACGTTCACCGCTGCCCAGGGCACAGGCGGCTTCCAGCTCGCGTCCCGGAAGACGGGCATTGAGTGCACCGCGTGCCTGTTGACGCTGGCGCGCCGCCAACACCCGCTCCCGCACCGCGGCCGAACTTTCACCGGTAGCAGGGGAAGTCAGTTGATCTGCGGGCAGAGCCGGGACTTCCACCTGCAAGTCGATGCGATCGAGCAAGGGCCCGGACAAGCGCGACTGATAGCGCTGTATCTGGACCTGTGTACAGACGCAGGTCTGGCGGGGATCGCCGAGATGGCCACAGGGGCAGGGGTTCATCGCCGCAACCAGCTGAAAACTGGCTGGAAAGCAGCGTTGATGACTGGCCCGGGCAATATGGATACGTCCCGATTCGAGCGGTTCACGCATCACCTCAAGCACGCTACGGTCGAATTGCGGCAATTCATCGAGGAACAATACGCCATGATGCGCCAGGGATATCTCGCCGGGGCGGGGTTTCGAGCCCCCGCCCACCAACGCCACCCCGCTGGCGGTATGATGCGGAGAACGGAAGGGTCTTTCTCCCCAACGTTCCAGCAGTCCAAGGCCACAGACCGAACGAATCGCTGCAACCTCGAGGGCTTCGGCATGAGAAAGCGGTGGTAAAATACCCGGCAAGCGACTGGCAAGCATGGTCTTGCCTGTGCCGGGCGGGCCAGCGAACAGCAGGTTGTGTCCGCCGGCTGCGGCGACTTCCAATGCGCGTCGTGCCTGATGCTGACCGCGCACCTCGGCGAGATCCTCGCTGGACCTGTCCGGTAACGCGGGCATGGTGAGCCGATGTGGCGCGATGACTGCGTGCCCGAGCAGATGAGCAACCACCTGGCTCAGGTGTTCTACCGGTAACACGGCAAGATCACCGGCCAGAGCCGCCTCGTTGGCATTGCTTGCCGGCAGCAGCAGGCATCGCCCCGCTTTCTGGGTGGCCAAGGCCACCGGCAAGGCTCCGCTGATTGGCCGCAACCGGCCATCCAACGCCAGTTCACCCACGCACTCGATTTCCCCTAAGGCAGACACGGGTATCTGCTCGGACGCTACCAGAATGCCCAAGGCGATGGGCAGGTCGAAGCGTCCTCCTTCCTTGGGCAAATCCGCCGGCGCCAGATTGACCGTGATGCGCCGTGTGGTCGGAAAGTCGAAGCCGGCATTGAGCAAGGCGCTGCGTACCCGCTCGCGGCTTTCGCGCACGGCGGTTTCCGGCAACCCCACCAAGGTCAGCCCTGGCAATCCATTGGAAAGATGCACTTCGACCAGTACTTCCGGCGCTTCGAGGCCCAATCCTGCTCGTGTAGTGACTATGGCCAGCGCCATGTGCATTACCTACTGTCATTATTTTCCATGACGGTTTTCAGAACACCGCCATCAATGTGAAAGAAGCACATCGTCGTGAACAGGCGCTTGGAACGTCACCCTTGTGATCACGGGGTCATGTCTGAATCACGATCAATAGACATTATCGGTTTTAAGGCCGAATACGTCGGCATCGATGCCCTCGAGAAGCAGCTTGGCGACGTCATCCGCCGGCAACGGCTTACTCAATAGATAGCCTTGAAGCTGGTTACATTTTTCCCCGGCAAGCCGTATTGCCTGCTCCCGCGTTTCGACTCCCTCTGCGGTCGCCTCAAGACCCAGGCTTCTCGCGATGAACAGAATTGCCGATACGATCGCTGCATCCTGGGGGTCCGTCAGCATACCCTGTACGAAACACTTATCAATCTTGAGCTTGCCGATCGGCAGCTCCCGTAGAAGGTTCAATGATGAGTAGCCCGTGCCGAAGTCGTCCAGGGAGATGGTAATGCCTTTACGCTGCATGATGCTCAGGTGTTCGATGACCTCGGCATTGACCTTCATCAAGGTGGTTTCGGTAATTTCCAGTTCGAGAAATTCCGCTTGGAGCCCAGTATCCGCCAGCACCCAATCGACGATCAAGGGAAGCTCCTGGCGTTGCAATTGAATACCGGAAACGTTCACCGAGACCCTTACTTGAGGAAGCCCTGCGGCTTTCCAGGCGCTACTTTGACGACAGGCCTCGTGCAGCACCCATTCGCCGATCGGCAATATTAGACCACAAGCCTCGGCAATCGGAATGAACTGATCCGGTGAGACGAGTCCTTGGTCGGGATCATTCCAGCGTAGCAGCGCTTCGACACCGGTTATTTCACCTGTTTCAGTGCGTATTTGAGGTTGATAATGAAGCTCGAACTCATTGTTCGAAAGTGCTCGTCGTAACCTGCTCTCCAGTGATAAAAGCTCTGTGGTCACCAGGTTCTGGGAAGCGGAATAAAACTGAAAGTTGTTACGCCCCTGCTCCTTGGCATGATACATGGCGGCATCCGCATACTTGATCAGGTCATTCACCTCTTCGCTGTCGCTGGGGAATAGCGAGATGCCAATGCTGGTACCAATACATAGCTCATGCCCATCCAGATAAACCGGATCTTTTATTACTTTGAGAATACGCGTGGCGATCTTGGCTGCGTCTCTGGCCCCTTTGATTTTCGGCAACAGGATAATGAATTCATCCCCTCCCAGGCGAGCGATCACCTCGGAGGTATTCGGAGATGCCTCATGGTAGATAAAGTCTTCCAGGCGAAGAACCGCTGTCAGGCGGGTCGCCATTTCCTTGAGAAGCTGATCACCTACCTGGTGTCCTAGCGTGTCATTGATTCGCTTGAAGTTATCCAGATCGAGGAACAGTATCGCCATTTCCGTGTCCTCACGGCGGGCAAGCGCAACCATATGCTGTAGATATTCATGAAACATGAGCCGATTGGGCAGGCCGGTCAGGCTGTCGTGATACGCCAGGCGCTCGATCTTGTGCCGCGACGTTTGTAGATGACGTCCCATCTCCTGAAAGCTCAACGCCAGTTGGCCAAGCTCATCTTTGGAAGACAGCGAAAGCTGCGGCGTCAAGTTGCCGCTACCAATCTCGCGAACCGCGCGCATCAACTGTTTCAGCGGTCTGACCATGATGAAATTCATGGCAATCAGCAGGGCGATAATCATCAGCACCACGGTGCCAAGAACGATCCAGGCGATGACTTTTTCCAGACGCTGACTTTCTCCTAATAGCTCCGATTCCGGTAGCACACCGATCAGCAATAGACCCTCGTGCAACCGACGGGTGGCCAGGAGTCCTGGCTCTCCTTGATAAAAAGCATGCAACAGCCGCTGACTGCCATCCGTACTCCAAACGGTCTCTAAAAGTTGTGCCGAGAGATGCTTGCCTGCCTGAGAAGGATCTTGATGTAACAAGATCTCGCCTTTGCTGTTGACGATGAAGGTTTGACCGCTCTCGCCGATCTGACTTGCAGCCATCTGTTCCGCCATGAAATCCAGCGCCATGGTGACGACTAGATAACCACGCAGCGTAGGTTTGGCACTCAGTGGGTCTTCCATCGCCAAGTTGATAAGCCTGATGGGGCGCGCCACCTGCAGCGACACCGTATCGATATCAGGACGAATCGAGACACGACTCAATGTCTCGCCTTCAAACTGCTCTAGGGCTTTGAAGAAAGGAGTTTCACCCTCCTCTTCCATGGCATTCGGTATCGGTGTCAGGGTAGCGCGAGCATCCTCGTACCCATCCGGTAACAAAAAACGGATTTCAGTGTAATCAGGATACGCGCGTAGATAGCTGGTAAAGAGCTTCAATAGAGAGGGAAGCATCAATACATAACGCTCTTCCTCATCTTCGGTCAGCGCGTAGGAGCGCATCAGGGAAGCATCGGCAAACAGCTGAATATTGGCCTCGGCGACCTCCTGATGCATCTGGAAGTTGCGTGCCAGCTGGTCCATCAGGGTCGTCATCTGACTGGAGGTTCGCTCTACACCCGTTGAGCGCAGTTGATCATAGGCAAGCCACCCCAGCATCAGTAACGGGATGACTGCTAAGGGAACGACGACCATTAGAACCTTGGCATGTAGCCGCATAAGTATGACCCAGGCTCAGTAGACGATGCGCGAGAAAATTGCCGCACGGTTTTTTTGCGTCCGTGCAGGCAAGCGATGGTAGGTTTCCGATTTTTCCAGCGCCTCTTCACTCGGGTAGATGACCGGATCGCTCTTGAACTCTGCCGGAAGTAATTCTTCGGCGGCCCGGTCGGGCGTGGCGTAATAGACGTACTCTGCAAGCCGTGCGGCGATCTCCGGCTCGTTGAGGAAATCGATGAACTGTTTAGCGGCAGCCTTCTCCGTCGAGGCACTGAGAATACTCAAATAGTCGACCCAGATATTGCCACCCTCCTTGGGGAGGACGAAGGCAATCTCATCATGATGCTCCTGCACCATCATGGCATCACCGTTGTACATCATGCTCATGGCGACCTGACCGTTTACCAAGGCTGAATTTTCATTCAGGGAGATGTACTTATAAGTTTTGACCGCGGGTGCCTGCGCCTGAAGCAGCGCCTCGGCTTGCTTGAGTTCCTGCGAATCGGTGCTGTTGAGCGAGTAACCGAGCGCCTTGAGTGCCGCACCGATCAAGTCTCTAGTATCGCTATTCATGCTCACCCTGCCATGCAGCGCCTCCGTTGGCTGCAACAGATCCATCCAGCTTGAAACGGTGAAGGGCACGAGATCCTGACGGTAGGCGATACCGAGCGTCCCCCAGAAATAGGGCACGCTATACACTTCCGCCTCCTCATGGATGGTGCGCCAGCGCGGGTCGATATGCTTCAGGTTGGGAATAGCCGCTTCATCGAGGGGCTCGAGCCAGCCACGTTTAGCCAGAATCCGAATCGAGGTGCCATCGATGAGCGCCACATCGAAGCCTCTACCCTCGGTCTCGACGAGAAGCTCATCCCGAGCGGCATCGGACTCAAAATAGGTTTGTTTCACTGTGATCCCGGTGCGCTGTTCGAACTCTGTCAGGATCTCGGGATCCATGTAATCCGTCCAATTGAGGAACGTCAGTTCCGTCGACTCCGTCGCCTGAACAGGAAGCCCGGCCATGAGCAGGAAGAGCGCCGCCCACGAGGCGTTGTATTTGTTCATCGTGATAGCACCTATCCCGTATCGTCGAGATCACTTCAATTAGACTAACCCTCGACTCTGCGATCTTCTCGGTCTTTTGGTCGTGACGTTTGTCAAGCAACCGGAGTGTGATCGGCTGGGCCAAGCAAGCCCCAGGACGACATCGGATACCGCTATAGCTCGGTACTCGATTGTTTATCCGGATATCAGATGAATCGGCCAATAGGAATAAAGCTTTAGCAGCATTGATGAGACAGATCATGGCTTCTCACCAATCGAGCGATCCGCCTGGAATCTTGAGACATCTGATTCCTATCTTAGTAGACGATGCGCGAGAATATGGCCGAGCGACGTTTCTGCGTCCGTGCAGGCAAGCGGTGGTAGGTTTCCGATTTTTCCAATGCCTGTGCGCTGGGGTAGACGACCGGGTCATTCTTGAATTCTGCCGGCAGGAGTTCTTCGGCGGCCCGATTGGGCGTGGCGTAATGAATATATTGAGCGTTTCGTGCGGCGATATCTGGCTCGTTGAGGAAGTCGATGAACCGCTTAGCGGCGGCCTTCTCCGTCGAGGCACTGAGAACGCTCAGATAGTCGACCCAGACATTACCGCCCTCCTCCGGGAGTACGAAGACTATATCCTCGTGATGCCCCTGCACCATCAAGGCGTCACCGCTATACATGATGCCCATGGCAATCTGGCCGCTTACCAGGGCGGAGTTTTCATCCAGAGAAAGGTATTTATAGGTCTTGACCGCGGGTGCCTGCGTCTTCAAGAGCGCCTCGGCTTCCTTTAGCTCCTCCACGTCGGTACTGTTGAGCGAGTGCCCGAGCGCTTTGAGAGCCGCGCCAATGAGTTCCGAACTATCACTGATCATGCTCACCTTACCCTGCAGCATTTGTGGTGGCTGAAACAGATCCATCCAGCTGGAAACGGTGAAAGGAACGAGATCCTGGCGATACGCGATACCCACCGACCCCCAGGAATAAGGCACACCGTATGCATCGGCCTCCTCATAAGTGGTACGCCAGCGCGGTTCGATATGCGTCAGATTGGGAATACCCGTTTCATCCAGGGGCTCGAGCCAGCCGCGCTTGGCTAGAATCCGAATCGAGGCGCCATTGATGAGCGCCACATCGAAGCCCTTACCCTCGGTCTCGAGCAGGAGTTCATTTCGAGAAGTATCGGAATCGAAATAACTTTGCTTCACCCTGATGCCGGTGCGCTGCTCGAACTCTGTCAGGATCTCCGGATCCATGTAATTCGACCAGTTGAGGAACAAAAGCTCCGTCGACTCCACCGCCTGGGCAGGAAGCCCGACCATGAGAAAAAAGGGCGCCACCCATAAGGCGTTGCATTTGTTCATGCCGGCTTTGTACTTGTTCATTTTGGTGGAATTCATCGATTGCTTGCCCGAATATCAGTTGGATCGGCACATGGGAACAAAGCTTGAGCGGCATCGGCGAGGCAGGACGCGGCCCTTGCTGATAGAACGATCAGCAAGGGCCATAAAACGGCGAATTTCAATGCTCAGTAGACAATGCGTGAGAAGATCGCCGAGCGGTTTTTTTGCGCCCGAGGAGGCAAGCGACGATAAGTCTCCGATCTTTCCAGCGCCTCCTTGCTCGGATAGATGATTGGATCGCTCTTGAACTCTGCCGGCAGAAGTTCTTCGGCGGCCAGATTGGGCGTGGCGTAATAGACGTATTGCGCAAGCCGCGCAGCGATCTCTGGCTCGTTGAGGAAATCGATGAACTTCTTGGCGGCGGCCTTCTTGGTGGAGGCGCTCAGCACGCTCAGGTAGTCGGTCCAGATGTTGCCGCCTTCCTTGGGGAGTACGAAGGCAATATTGTCATTGTATTCCTGCAACATCAGGGTATCGCCGTTATACATCATGCTCATGGCAACCTGCCCGGTCAGCAGAGCGGAGTCTTCGTTCAAGGAAAGGTATCGGTAGGTCTTGACTGCAGGTGCCTGGGATTGAAGTAGCGCCTCCGCTTCCTCGAGCTCCCCCGGATCGGTACTGTTGAGCGAGTATCCAAGCGCCTTCAATGCCGCACCGATCATATCCGAGCTATCGCCAATCATGCTTATCTTGCCATGCAGCGCCTCAGACGGTCGCAACAGGTCCATCCAGCTTGAAACAGTGAAGGGAACGAGATCCTTGCGATAGATAATACCGACCGTGCCCCAGAAATAAGGCACCCCATAGTCTTCGGCTTTTTCATGCTCGGTGCGCCAGCGCGGATCGATATGCTTCAGATTGGGAATATCCGTTTCACTGATGGGCTCAAGCCAGCCACGTTTAGCCAGAATCCGAATCGAGGCGCCATTGATGAGCGCCACATCGAAGCCCTTACCCTCGGTTTCGAGCAACAACTCATCCCGGGCGGTATCGGAATCGAAATAGCGTTGTGCCACTTTGATGCCGGTGCGCTCTTCGAACTCCACGAGAATCTTCGGATCCATGTAATCCTGCCAATTGAGGAACGTCAGCTCCGTTGCCGCCACCTGTGAGGGAAGTCCGGCGGTAAGCAGGAAGAGTGCCACCCATAAGGCTTTATACTTGTTTATAGCAACATAGTAACTGTTCATGCTGATAGCACCCATCGATTGCCGGTGAAGGGACGCGATCGTCAAGCAGCCGGCATATGACTGGCTGGGCTAGGCATTACAAGGCAGGACACCCTCCAGGATGAACTCGAACATCGCCCGAATCCGATACTCGACTACTCATCTGGATACCAGATAGATCGGCAGATGGGAATAAAGCTGTAGCTGCATCGATCCAGCAGGTTACGGCCCCTCATCGATCGAACGATCAACGAGAGGCCATGGCATGAAGGATTCTGAGCACTGTGTCGATGAGCGCATCACCGCGGTCAGTGCGATTAATTCTTTGCACCGTCGTCGGCAGGTTTATCGCCACCGTCAGTACTTTTTGTCGTGCTCTCGCTCTCACCTTTAACGATATTGCCCGATGCCTTCGGTGCTGGAGGTGCCGCCGTATCAGCAGCCACCATCCCCGGCGAGGCTGCCGCGCCAGCCTTGTCGTCTAGGGTGGCCTCCAACGTGGCGACCTGTTTTTCGAGGGCTTCGACCCGGCTGCGGGTGCGCTGCAGTACATCCATGAGAATGTCGAAATCTTCCCGGGTCACCAGTTCCATGCGCTCAAAAGCACTGCGCATGGCCCCTTGCACGCTGCGCTGAATCTCTTCCGGGGCATGGGATGCATTCTGCAACCGCTCGCCCACTTGCTGTGCCAGCCGGCTAATCGGATCGTTGCCTGCCATATGACGCTCCTTTACTCGATGAACTGTGCCCACTCTTAGTCTCCAAGCATACGCAAGGATGCCCTGATACGCATGCGCCAGATTGGTGCAGCGTGTTGACGACACGATATCTTGCAGTGCACAAACCATCTTCCACTCTAGCGCCCGACTATTTCAATCCTTCCGGAAATGCGTTTTAGCGTTTGATCTGAAAGGAAAAGTCTAATGCCGGCATGCAGCACGCATTCTGTTATCCGAGACGCCATCAGGAGACACGAGAAATGAAACTCATCACCGCCATCATCAAGCCCTTCAAGCTCGATGATGTCCGCGAGGCCCTGGCCGACAACGGTGTACAAGGCATCACCGTCACCGAGGTCAAGGGCTTTGGCCGTCAGAAAGGGCACACCGAGCTCTATCGGGGGGCGGAGTATGTCATCGACTTTCTGCCCAAGGTAAAGATCGAGATTGCCGTGGACGACGACCGGGTCGAAGGCGTGCTCGACGCCATCGTGCAATCAGCCAATAGCGGGCGCATTGGTGACGGCAAGCTTTTCGTCACCCCCTTGGAGGATGTCATCCGCATTCGAACCGGTGAACGCGGGCCCGACGCAGTCTAGGAGACGACAACAATGCCAGAACTCAATTACGCGCTTGATACATTCTACTTTCTCATCTGCGGCGTGCTGGTCATGTGGATGGCCGCCGGCTTCGCGATGCTGGAAGCTGGCCTGGTGCGCTCGAAGAACACCGCGGAGATCCTGACCAAAAACATCGTGCTATTCGCCATCGCTTGCACAATGTATCTACTGATCGGCTACACCCTCATGTATGCCAGTAGTGCGGGGGGCTTCCTTCCCAGCCTGGGCTTTCTGATCGGCGAGGAAAATAGCGTCGATGCAGTGCTCGCCGGCGGCGACGATGCGCCCTACTACTCTGCCCGGGCGGATTTCTTTTTCCAGGTGGTCTTCGTTGCCACCGCCATGTCCATCGTTTCAGGCGCCGTGGCCGAACGCATGAAACTCTGGGCTTTTCTGGCCTTCGCGGTGGTCATGACCGCCTTGATCTATCCGGTATCCGGTTTCTGGACCTGGGGCGGTGGCTGGCTCTCGGAGCTCGGTTACTCGGATTATGCCGGGTCCGGCATCGTGCATCTGGCCGGCGCTTCCGCCGCGCTTGCCGGGGTGCTGGTACTGGGTCCACGCCGGGGTAAATACGGCAGGAATGGCGCCATCTACGCCATTCCTGGAGCCAACATGCCCTTGGCGACGCTGGGTACCTTCATCCTGTGGATGGGCTGGTTCGGTTTCAATGGCGGCTCGGAGCTCAAGGTGTCCGATATCGGCTCTGCCAATAACGTGGCCCAGGTGCTGCTCAACACCAACGCCGCGGCCGCCGGAGGGGTGATCGGCGCCTTGATCCTGGCCAAGCTATGGTTTCGCAAGGCGGACCTGACCATGATCCTGAATGGCGCTATCGGAGGGCTGGTCGCGATCACCGCGGATCCTCTCTCTCCCACCGGACTAGGCGCAACACTCATCGGGGCCATCGGCGGGGCCATCGTGCTGGTGGGCATCGTCACACTGGACAAACTCAGGATCGATGATCCAGTAGGCGCCATATCGGCTCACGGTATCGCCGGCATCTGGGGTGTGATGGTGGTGCCTTTCACTAACAGCGACGCGAGCTTCGGCCCCCAGTTGATCGGTACCGTCGCTATCTTCTCCTGGGTGTTCATTGCCAGCCTGATCGTGTGGTTGATCCTCAAGGCGATCATAGGCATCCGTGTCAGTGAAGAGGAAGAATATGAGGGGGTCGATCTGGTCGAGTGCGGACTAGAGGCCTATCCCGAGTTCATGGTCGGCGGCAATCGATGAGCCTCGACACACCGGTGAGCTGGCGTGCTCCTACTGGCCCTCTTCGGAGGGTCTTTTTTATTCATGGGGATGGCGGTGTATGCTTTATGTCCATCAATGCTGCAAACTCGACCCCCCGGTAGTCATCACGCACCCGGGCAGGCTGTTCAAAGGACGCGAGGAATACCCCCCATGAAACTGGTGACCGCTATCATCAAGCCCTTCAAACTCGACGACGTCCGCGAATCTCTTTCCGAGATCGGCGTGCAGGGTATCACTGTAACCGAGGTCAAGGGATTCGGCCGACAGAAAGGCCATACCGAGTTGTACCGCGGTGCGGAATATGTCGTCGACTTTCTACCCAAGGTCAAGCTGGAAGTCGCCGTGGACGATAACATGGCCGAACAGGTCATCGATGCGATCACTGAGGTGGCTAATACGGGCAAGATCGGCGATGGCAAGATCTTCGTCTCGGCGCTGGAGCAGGTCATCCGCATCCGCACCGGCGAAACCGGCAAAGATGCAGTCTGATACACCAAGCGCTCAGGTGGCTCTCTTTACTTCAGCAAGATCGGCGATGGCAAGATCTTCGTCTCGGCGCTGGAGCAGGTCATCCGCATCCGCACCGGCGAAACCGGCAAGGATGCAGTCTGATACACCAAGCGCTCAGGTGGCTCTCTTTACTTCAGCAAGATCGGCGATGGCAAGATCTTCGTCTCGGCGCTGGAGCAGGTCATCCGCATCCGCACCGGCGAAACCGGCAAGGATGCAGTGTAATGGCCTTTATGGCCGACAGCATTATTTCTCCACGAAAGCGCGCTCGATGACGTAGTCACCGGGCTCGCCCATACGGGGAGAAATCTTGAAGCCGAGGCTGTCGAGCAGCGCGCTGGTATCGACCAGCATCGCCGGGCTACCGCAGATCATCGCGCGATCCTGACGCGGATCGAGAGTGGGAACACCGACATCTTCGAACAATTTTCCGGTGCTGATATGGTCGGTCAGCCGCCCCATGGTATGGAACTCTTCCCGGGTCACGGTCGGGTAATAAATCAGCTTGTCGCGGATCTCATCACCCAGATACTCATGATCCGGCAGCGTCTTGCTGATGAAGTCCGCATAGGCCAGTTCATTGACATGGCGCACGCCGTGTACCAACACGATCTTCTCAAAACGCTCGTAGACCTCCGGATCCTGGATCAGGCTCATGAACGGCGCCAGACCGGTACCGGTGGACAGCAGGTAAAGATTGCGTCCGGGGAGTAGATCGTCAGTAACCAAGGTGCCCGTCGGCTTACGGCTGACCATGATCTGATCGCCGACCTTCAGGTGCTGCAGACGTGAGGTCAAGGGGCCATCCTGCACCTTGATGCTGAAGAATTCGAGATGATCCTCGTAGTTGGGGCTGGCAATCGAATAGGCACGCATCAGCGGCTTGCCCTGCACTTCCAAACCGATCATCACGAACTGACCATTCTTGAAGCGAAGACTGCGCTCTCGAGTGGTGCGAAAGGTAAATAACGAGTCATTCCAGTGATGAACGCTAAGCACATCCTCAAGTGCGAACTTGCTCATAATATCTCCAATGTATATAGCTTTAAATTATATAAAGCTCTTCAATACCATCTTTAAATTATATTCTGCAAACAAATATCTGTTAAATGGTTTATATGGATAACCCTTATCTATAATGCAGATATCAATGCGTATCCTGGATATCCGTCATGCGCTACAGCCTGCGCCAACTCGAGGTCTTCGTTGCCATCGCCCAACACGAGAGCGTCTCACGAGCCGCCCAATCATTGGCGCTCTCTCAATCCGCGGCCAGCACCGCCCTGGCGGAGTTCGAGCGCCAGTTCGACTGCCTGTTGCTCGACCGTATCGGCAAACGCCTGAAGCTCAACGCCCTGGGCTTTCAGGTGCTGCCCAAGGCCGTGGCGCTACTTGACCGCGCCGAGGAAATCGAAGAACTGCTGAGTGGGCAGCGCGGCGTGGGTTCGTTGGACATCGGCGCCACCCTGACCATCGGCAATTATCTGGCGACCCTGCTCATTAGTGACTTCATAAAACGCCATCCAGGCAGCAGGGTGCGTTTGCAGGTACGCAATACTGCGATGATTATCGAGCATATCGTTCAGCACGAGCTTGATCTGGGTCTAATCGAAGGCGATTGTCAGCATCAGGATGTCGTCATGCAGCCCTGGGTAGAAGACGCCTTGACTGTCTTCTGCGCCCCCTCTCACCCGCTGGCCAAGACCGGCGCGGTAAGCCTGGACAGGCTGCTGCGTGAAACCTGGATCATGCGCGAGCAGGGCTCGGGCACGCGCTTGACCCTGGAACAGGCGACACGCCATCGTCGCGGACGCTTCGATATCCTGCTGGAACTGGAACATACCGAGGGCATCAAACGCGCGGTGGAATCCGGCCTGGGCATCGGCTGTGTGTCCCGGCTGGCGCTCCGCGATGCCTTTCGCCGAGGCAGTCTGGTACCGGTGGCGACACCGGAACTCGATCTTCGCCGCCAGTTCACCTTCATCTGGCATCGTCATAAATACTTGACCACGGGCATCCGCGAATTTCTGCGCCTGTGTCAGCAGATGACCGAGGACATTCAGCGTATCGATGAGATCGAGTTGCCCCGGGTGCCCTGAATGGGACGGCCCGAGCAATTACCCGGGCAGCTTCGCTTATCGGGTTCGATATCAGGCCCGTTCGCTCTCCGGGTGAACAGCGGCCTCATGTGCTGCCGGGAGTGGCGTCAATAGTGTCTTACCATCTTGCCGCGTTACTAGCGTAAAGGCTCCTACAATTTGAGCGAGGCGCTGGGACTGCTCTTGCAGCTGTCCCGCGGCAGTCGTGGACTCCTCGACCATGGCGGCATTTTCCTGAGTCATGCGATCCAACTCGGCAACGGCTTCATTGACCTGACCGATGCCTTGGCTCTGCTCGTTGGTGGCGGCGCTGATCTCACCCAGCACGTCGGTGACTCGGGCCACGCTGGCCACGATCTCGTCCATGGTCGCCCCGGCATTGCGTACCAGTTCCGCACCGGCCCGGGTCTTGTTCGAGGAGTTATCGATCAACTCCTTGATCTGCTGCGCAGCATCGGCACTGCGCCCTGCCAGTTGACGCACCTCAGAGGCCACCACCGCAAAACCACGTCCCTGCTCGCCGGCCCGGGCCGCCTCTACCGAGGCGTTGAGCGCCAGCAGATTGGTCTGGAAGGCGATGCTGTCCATCACCGTCACGATCTCGGCGATCTGCTTCGAGGAGGCATCGATGTCGTCCATGGTCTGCACCACGTTGGCGACCACCTGGCCACCGCGAGTCGCGACTTCAGACGCGGATTCGGAGAGCTGATTGGCCTGGCGCGAGGACTGGGCGGTGTGCTCGACAGTGCTGGTCAACTGCTCCATGGACGCCGAGGTTTCCTGTATGTTCGAGGCCGCGGTCTCGGTACGGCTGGACAGATCCTGCCCACCCATGGCGATTTCCGAGGCGGCGACCCGCACCGACTCGCTGCTCTCACGCACGTCCAGCAATACGTCGTTGATCTTGTCGGCGAAGCGATTGAAAGCATCCGCAATCTTCGCTACCTCATCACGACCCGCAACCGGCAAGCGACGGGAAAGATCGCCATCGCCACTGGCAATATTCTCAAGCGCATCGCTAACATGCACCAACCCACCTAAGGTGCGCTTGAGCCACAGACCAAGCAGTACAGAAGCAGTGAGCGTGATCACCAGCAACGCAATCAATGACGACTGGATAATGGCGCCAAGCGCGGCAGTCGCCTCTTGTTCATCGAGTGCAACACCCAATTCCCACTCGCTACCTGGGATCGGGGCCATGGCAAGCCGTTTGATACGGTTATTAATAACGATCTCCTGCCAGCCGCCGCTCTCGCTCAAGGCGGCAGTGGCCGACGGCGTCAATTGGTCGTTAAGTGTATTCAAAGGCTTTAACGTGAGATCGGGGTTGGGGTGGGCAATCAAGGTTTTCCCACCTGTACTAAGAAAGGCAAAGCTCGAGGGTGTAGTCTGAATCGCTGCAACATCTGCAACCACAGTGTCGATGAAGACATCACCACCGACTACCCCAGCCAGCGTTCCGTTACGCTCAACAGGGGTTGCGAAGGTAACTACCATCTGTCCTGAATCCGCATCGACATAGGGCATTGTAACGACGGTCTTACCTTGTTCGACAGCATTTAGATACCAGTCGCGCTGGCTAGCATCATAATCTGCGGGTGGCTCCCAGCCATCGGATGAGATCATGCTACCGTCTGGCTTGCCCAAGAATGCTGCAATAAACCCGCCAGACTCGGCCAACTGAATCAATGCGCTCATGGGAGGCTGCTCGACAACTGGAGTGCGCGCCGCTTCGATCATGCTTGTGCGCGAAGAGATCCACTCCTTGATCGCTGAAGCATTGCCCTCTACCACAGAATTCAGATTTTTTACGATCGTCTTTTCGTAATGTGACTCGACGGTGAAATAGCCGACCGCTGTAACCAATAACATGGCTAGTGCGATGATAGCCACACAGGCAACTTGTATACGACGTTTCAAGGAAGACAACATAGAATAGGCCTCTGCTTATTGAATCGTTTATCGGATATGCATGTGCACCAATAGTCGATAAGACTGGTCTGGTATTCGATAGCTATCGGCTGTTGTTCCTATAATTTAATGTTTATCTAATATTATTAAAAAAAGACGTATGCCTATGCCTCCGTGAAACAAAAACGGCCCGAGCAATTACCCGGGCCGCTTCGCTTATCGGGTTCGATATCAGGCCCGTTCGCTCTCCTGATAGTCAGCCGTTTTCTTTGCTTTAGAAGGCAGTGCTAGCGGTGCCTTGCCATCATGTCGTGCGGCCAGAGTAAACGCCCCCACGATCTGGGCCAGGCGTTGGGACTGCTCCTGCAAATGACCGGCGGCAGTCGTGGATTCCTCGACCATGGCGGCGTTCTCCTGAGTCATGCGATCCAACTCGGCAACGGCTTCATTGACCTGACCGATGCCCTGGCTCTGCTCGTTGGTGGCGGCGCTGATCTCACCCAGCACGTCGGTGACTCGGGCCACGCTGGCCACGATCTCGTCCATGGTCGCCCCGGCATTGCGTACCAGTTCCGCACCGGCCCGGGTCTTGTTCGAGGAGTTATCGATCAACTCCTTGATCTGCTGCGCAGCATCGGCACTGCGCCCTGCCAGTTGACGCACCTCAGAGGCCACCACCGCAAAACCACGTCCCTGCTCGCCGGCCCGGGCCGCCTCTACCGAGGCGTTGAGCGCCAGCAGATTGGTCTGGAAGGCGATGCTGTCCATCACCGTGACGATCTCGGCGATCTGCTTCGAAGAGGCGTCAATGTCGTCCATGGTCTGCACCACGTTGGCGACCACTTGCCCGCCACGAGTCGCGACTTCAGACGCGGATTCGGAAAGCTGATTGGCCTGGCGCGAGGACTGGGCGGTGTGTTCGAAGGTACTGGTCAACTGCTCCATGGACGCCGAGGTTTCCTGTATGTTCGAGGCCGCGGTCTCGGTACGGCTGGACAAGTCCTCTCCGCCCATGGCGATTTCCGAGGCGGCGACCCGCACCGACTCGCTGCTCTCGCGCACGTCCAGCAATACGTCGTTGATCTTGTCAGCAAAGGCATTGAACTGGGTCGCCAGCTCCGCGGTTTCGTTGCGCCCTTTGACCGGCAGGCGCTGGGTCAGATCGCCGCCACCGGAGGCGATATCGCGCATGCGATCCGCCAGTCGGCGCAGCGTGCGCGCGATGCTGGAGCCGACGAACCAGATGGCGACCAATCCTACGACAGCGACCAGCAAGCCAACCAACAGCATGCCGATGATACTGTTGGTGCTTTGGCTACGCAGGTCGCCCTTGAACGCCTGCAGGTCGGCCATTACCACGGCATCAGGCAATTGCACCAATAAGGTCCAGTACACCCCGGAATTGGCGATCTCGAAGGGCAGATACAGCTCCACTTGCCCCGCTTCTGCATCCCAGTGTGTCATCGGCTGATTGTTTTTCAGTTCGGCCAGATGTTCGATCGTTTCCGCCTCGAACACGTCCGAGGCCAGGGTGCCCAGGCGTTTGTCATCCGGTGTGTACCCTACCAGACCGCCTCTCGGGGCGATCAATGCCATGCTGCCGGCACCATCATAAAGAGCTTCATTGGCTTTGATCAGGCTTTGCTGGATGAATCCTGTCCCAAGATCGGCACCGGCTACACCACGAAACTCACCCTCGACAATGACCGGTACATTGAATGAGGTGGCGGATTCAAACGCATCATCGTCGAATTCCAGGGGTACCGGATCAATGATACAGGGGCTCAGGGTTTGCTTGGGGCATTCGTAATACTCGTTTTCCCGTACGCCAAGCGCGATGATCTCGTCGCTGTTGATGTCATCGAGCATGTCGACTTCGATATTTCCTTCCTCGGTGCGATACCACCAGGGCGCGAAGCGTCCATTGGCAAAATAGCCATCCATTTCACGGCCGGTAAAGAACTGGTCGACATCAAAGGCATTGGGTTCCCAACCGATATACAATGCATCCAACTGCGGATGCTCGCGTAGTGTTTCGGCAATCAGATTCGATAGCTCATCACGGTTCATCCATAGCTGGGGCGTTCCATTTGGGCCTATTTCTCCCATCAATTCATTGGTTTTCGCCAGCATCGAGGCTACCGTCATGGGTATGTCCAAGCGGCGCTGGATCTGCCCGGCCTGGGCCTGCCCAAGCGCCGTCAAACGCTCGTCGATGGCCTCTTTTAGAAGCGTCTGAGTACGGGTTTCTACCGTGTCCTGTGTTTGCGATGCCGTGAAGATCGCATAAATCACTAGTGCCGCCACGACGAGCAGCAAACAGGCGCCAACCAGCGCCGCAATAAAGGTGCGAATGGATTTGAAATGCATAATCGATATTTCCCCGTTCTAGTTTTATCCACCGCATTGACATGTGATGACGTACACACGGTGTTTAGCGCCCTATCGCCCTCCAGAGTTAAAACTTTAGTCTTATCTGAAAATGCAAGGCGAATAAGCGGGGAAAAGTAAGCGCATTTCAATATGATTCAATCGACACTTATATGCCGAGAAAGATGGCCGCGCCCGATGAAGGCGCGGCCGGCAGGATCATTGTGCGTAGGGTTTGGCGAGCTTTTCGGTGATATCGTCGAGACTCGCCTTGGAATAGTCCTTATCGACTTCCTTCACCACCATGTCGCGGGTATTGGAATCCATCTTTTCGCGCAGATGCCCCAGAAACTGCGGCGCTGCAGCGATGACGAAGCTGTCCGCCTTGCCCTGAGAGCGAGCATTCTTCAAGTAATCCGCCACTTCCTTGGCGAAGAACATGGCGTGCTTTTCCGAGGTGGCGTCATCATCGCCGGTCTGGCGCTGTTGACCACCCGCGTTGGTGGCGGCGCCTTCCCCACCGGTACGCAGATCACCGGTATGCTCCCGGCTCTCAGGGTGCACCAGGTTGTCGATTTCACGGGTATTGCCCGCCGCATGGGCAAATACACGAGCGCGGGCCGCATCGGAAACCACGATATAGGTGGTCATGGCATCTCCTTTTCCATTGGGTCGTCATTACTGGCTCATAGTATCGAACACATTAAATATCTGGCGAACCGTTTCTTTTTCAAGCCCGTCAAGGGGTATTCGCTTCTCATCGCCTCTTCAGGATGGCTGATAGCCGCGCCAGACTCAAATACAGGCTGCGAAAAAGTGATGGATATTGCTGAGGACAATCAGTCGTTTCCTGCACCTTGGAAACTGGTAGTATCCCGTTTCTGATAAGGATGCCGACACAACCGAGTCATCATCGACCCTATCGACTATTCGGGAGTACTGCCGATGGGCACCCTCTTTTCGTTGCGTCACCCTTTGCCGCGACGCACCTTGATGTTTTGTCACGGCGTGGCTCAGCTGGGCTGGCTGCTGGGCGGGATCGCCTGGCTGCTCCGCCGTAGCCCCTGGATGACCTCTTTGAGCTGGTTGGATGCCTGGCCGACATTGGCATTCGGCGCCGGCGTGGTGTTGCTGGCCATGGTCGGAACTCGCCTGGTCGGCGAGCTTTTGATGCTGCCTCATCATGTGAGACATCAGCTTCAAGGGCTTTTGCCCGGCTCGGTCGTCACTCGCTCCTTCGAGCGACGTCCGGGCATGCACGATCCAGCCGACGCCTGGGTCAACGAAGTCAAGCCGATACCGGAAGATGAAGGCGTGGTTGGCGATGCCCGAGTGTTGGAGCCACGCCGCAAGTTGACGCCACGAGACAGGGAGACAGCTCGAGACACGCATCGCCAGGGAACGAGCCTTTAGCCTTTAATGGCCGAGGATCTGACTGAGGAACGTTTTAGTACGCTCCGAGCGAGGATTATTGAAGAACTCCTGAGGGGCGTTCTCTTCAATGATCTGCCCTTGATCCATGAAGATCACGCGATCAGCCACGGTCTTGGCGAAGCCCATCTCATGGGTCACGCAAAGCATGGTCATGCCTTCACGGGCCAGTTCGATCATGACGTCGAGCACCTCCTTGATCATCTCCGGGTCGAGTGCCGAAGTCGGCTCATCGAAGAGCATCACTTCCGGATGCATGCATAGCGAGCGAGCGATCGCCACTCGCTGCTGCTGTCCGCCGGAAAGCTGCCCGGGGTACTTCTTGGCCTGTTCGGCGATCTGCACCCGCTCCAGATATTCCATGGCCCTTGCTTCGGCCTCACGGCGCGGCTTTTTCTGTACCCAGGTCTGGGACAAACAGCAATTCTCCAGCACCGTCAGATGCGGGAATAGATTGAAATGCTGAAAGACCATGCCTACCCGGCGACGAATCTGCTCGATGCGTTTGATATCCTGAGTCATGGTGATGCCGTCAACGACGATCTCGCCTTCCTGATGCGCTTCGAGGTGATTGATGCAACGTATCAGGGTGGATTTGCCCGAGCCGGAGGGGCCACAGATGACGATGCGTTCGCCCCGTGCCACTGTCAGGTCAATGTCTCGCAGCACATGAAAGTCGCCGAACCACTTGTTGAGCCGGCGCATCTCGATCATCGGTGCCTTATTGTCTTTCGCCATGGCGTCGTTCATTGGCGCAGCGCCCTCTTTGTTATCGAATTCAGAACCCGGTCTCAGTTGCGATGCCCGGTATCCAGGCGTCTTTCCACGTACTGGCTGTAGCGCGACATGCTGAAACAGAAGACCCAATACACCAGCGCCGCAAAGACATATCCCTCGATGGCGAAACCCAGCCAATCCGGATCCGTCAGTCCCGCCTGAATGATCGACAATAGATCCAGCAGGCCGATGACCAACACCAGCGAGGTATCCTTGAATAGGGCAATGAAGGTATTGACGATCCCCGGAATCACCGTCTTGAGCGCCTGAGGCAATACGATCAACCCCATACGCTGCCAATAGCTCAGGCCCAGGGCCTTGCCGGCCTCCTCCTGCCCAGAAGGGATCGCCTGCAGCCCGCCACGAACCACCTCCGCCATATAGGCACTCCAGAACAGCATGATGCCCACCAGGGCACGCAGCAGCTTGTCGAAATCGACCTCGGAAGGCACGAACAGCGGCAGCATCACCGAGGCCATGAACAATACCGTGATCAACGGCACACCGCGCCAGAACTCGATGAATACCACACTGACGCCACGCACCAATGGCATCGTCGAACGGCGTCCCAGGGCCAGCAACACGCCGATGGGCAACGAGCCGACGATACCCACCACGGCGATAGTCAGTGTCAGCATCAAACCGCCCCAGTCGCGGGTAGACACTGGCATCAGGCCGAAGTGACCGCCCGACAACAATACATAAGCAATGATCGGAAAGCCGAACAGGGCGAAGAGGCACACCCAGCGTTTGATCGGCAGGCGGGGTATCGCCAACCAGGCGATCAGCGCCGCCAGCAGGGCGAACACCAGGTCCACCCGCCAACGCGCTGCTTGCGGGTAAAAGCCATAGACAATGGTTTCCAGGCGAGCCGATATGAACACCCAGCAGGCGCCTTCACTGCTACAAGCCTCCCGGGAGTCCCCGACCCAGTCGGCATTGATCAACGCCCATTGGATCAAAGGCCACAGCAGATATCCCAGCATAACGATGATCGCCACCGAAACCAGGCTGTTGAGCGGGCCGGAAAACAGATTGGCACGCAGCCAGCCCACGATGCCCTGTTCCAGACGCGGTGGCTGTCGTGCAGGGATCGGAGGCATATGCGAACTCATAATCAGCGCTCCTTGAGCAGCGTGCGTGCGTTATACAGATTCATGAAGAACGACACGATCAGGCTGATGGTCAGGTAGACCGCCATGGTCATGGCGATGATCTCGATGGCTTGGCCGGTCTGATTGAGCGCCGTGCCGGAGAATACCGCGACCAGATCGGGATAACCGATGGCGGTGGCCAACGAGGAGTTCTTGATCAAATTGAGATATTGGCTGGTCAATTGCGGAATGATGACGCGCATGGCCTGGGGAATGACCACCTTGCGCAGCGTGATTCCCCCCGGCAGACTCAAGGCTCGTGCCGCCTCGACCTGCCCCTGGGGTACGGACTGAATGCCCGAGCGCACGATCTCCGCGATGAATGCCGCGGTATAGATCGACAGCGCCAGCCACAAGGCCATGAGTTCCGGCAGGATATTGACGCCGCCCCGAAAGTTGAAGCCGGTGAGTTCTGGGAGCGACCAGGTCAGCGGTGAACCGGCCGCCCAATACGTTGCCAGTGGCAAGCCCAGAATCAACGCCGCACTGAGCCAGCCGCTAGGCAGCGTCTTGCCGCTTCGGGCTTGGCGACGTCGGGCGTAGCGCACCAAGAGCCAAGCCAACACGATGCCCACTACCAGCGCCAGAGGGACGGTGGCAAAGCCTGGCTGGGGCTCCGGTGCCGGGATTATCATTCCCCGCACATTGAGAAAGAACGTTTCGAGCAGAGACATGCTTTGACGCGGCGATGGCAGGCTGCGCAGCACCGCGAAATACCAGAACAGAATCTGCAGGAGCAGCGGGATATTGCGAAATATCTCAACATAGGCCGCCGCCAGCTTGGCCAGCAACCAGTTGGGCGACAGCCGCGCGATCCCCACCGTAAAGCCGATAATGGTTGCCGCAACGATTCCGAGTGCAGAGACCAGCAGGGTATTGAGCAGCCCGACCAGGAAGGTACGCGCGTAGCTGCTATCGCCGGTATACTCGATCAATGTCTGCGGGATTGAAAATCCCGCCCGGTTGTTCAGAAAGCCGAAACCGGTGCTGATGCCTCGCGCTTCGAGGTTGGACAGAGTGTTCTGCACAAGTACGGCAATCAACGCGGCCAGCGCCAGCAGCAGCACGGCTTGCACCAGCAGCGCACGAAACGCCGGATCGCGCCACAGCGGTCCGCGCTCGCGTCGTCGAGAAGAGGAACGCGCCATCGAGTGTCTCGCTTGAGCCTAGGGATTACCCGTCCTGCGCCGATCGGCACAAGACGGGCATGGGTTCAATTCAGTGGCTCAGCGCACGGGCGGCGCGTACTGAATCCCACCTTCGGTCCACAAGGCGTTCAGGCCGCGCTCGATCTTGAGCCGGGAGTCCTCGCCCACGGTGCGCGCGAACACCTCGCCGTAGTTGCCCACATGTTTGATGATGTTGTAGGCCCAGTCATTGGAAAGGCCAAGCTGTTCACCGTATTTGCCTTCCACTCCGAGCAGGCGCGCTACCCCGGGGTTGGGCGGATTGCTCTTCATGTCGTCAACGTTATCCTGAGTGATCCCCATCTCTTCGGCGTTGAGCATGGCAAACAGTGACCACTTGACGATGTCGAACCATTTGTCATCGCCTTGACGCACCACCGGACCTAGCGGCTCCTTGGAGATCAGGGTCGGTAATACCTTGACGCTATCAGGCTCGGGCAATTGCAGGCGTAGTGCGCTTAGCTGCGAGGTGTCGGAGGTGAGCACGTCGCAGCGACCGCTAGCGAAGCCTTGTACCGTCTGGTCAGGCGTATCGAAGGTGACGGTATCGATATTGATATCCCGGGACGGGAAGTAATCAGCGAGATTGAGTTCGTGAGTGGTGCCGGACTGGATGCAGATGGAGGCGCCGTCGAGCTGTTCGAGGCTGTCGACACCAAGGTCCTTGGCAATCATGAAGCCTTGGCCGTCATAAAATGTCGTCGCGGTGAAGTTGAGCCCCAAGGAGTTGTCCCGGGTGGCGGTCCAGGTGGTATTGCGCGAGAGCACATCGATCTCGCCGGATTGCAGGGCGGTGAAACGCTCCTTGGCAGTCAGCGGCGTGAATTCCACCTTTTCCGGG
This sequence comes from Halomonas sp. GXIMD04776, assembly GCF_049808615.1. Taxonomy (NCBI): domain Bacteria; kingdom Pseudomonadati; phylum Pseudomonadota; class Gammaproteobacteria; order Oceanospirillales; family Halomonadaceae; genus Halomonas; species Halomonas sp. GXIMD04776. The sequence continues at coordinate 87,904 of NZ_JBNCAN010000015.1, forward strand.
TCGCCAAGAACCGCCGAGGCTATGCCACGACACACCTCGACGTCCAATCCCTGCCACTCGCCCTTTGAGTCCGGGGCTGAGAAACCGGTCAAACCCACGTTGACACCGCAATTGAGACTGCCGCGATTCTTGACGTCGCCGAGGATATCCGCCTGGGCGGTGGTGGTAGCACTTGCGAGTAGTACCGCTGCCGACATGAGGAATAGACGCTTGTTTTTGTTCATCTATGAAGCTCCTAGCGTATGGGATTGTTATGAGTTTGTATCCACTGACAAGACCTTAGCAAAGAGATGACGGGTAGCGACATGCTCCTTAGGGTTAATAGCCCAGACAAGACCGACGCTTTATCAACGTAATTAGAAAACCATCAATCTTTCAAAAGACGATGCATGAACGGCGGCAGGCTCAGCGCGCCGCGATGGATGCCGGCACTGTAGTAATCGAGGGCGAAATCGGCGCCACCGGTGGCGTCTTCACGGAAGGCATTCACGTCGACTCCCTTGCCGGCCAGGGTGGCGCTCCACCAGCCCGAGGGATAGACCGGCTGCGGAAACGGCAGCGTGGCGACGCTGGTAAAACCGGCTTTCTTCATATCTTCGCGCAGTTCACGGATGATGCTGCCGCTGTGATAGAGCGGCGACTCGCTCTGCTGCACCATCACTCCGCCTTCGCGGAGCAGACGGTGGCATTTGGCCAGAAAATCGACCTTGAACAGCCCTTCGGCGGGGCCGACCGGATCGGTGGAGTCGATGATGATCACATCGACGCTACCCTCTGAGGCCGCATCCACCCACTTGACACCGTCTTCAAACAGCAGCTCGGCGCGCGGATCGCCATTGGAGGCGGTCAATGCGGGAAAGAAACGCTCGGATGCCTTGGTGACCTCTTCATCGATGTCGATCTGGGTGACCTTCTCCACTCCGGAATGCTTCAACACCTCGCGCAGGGTGCCGCAATCACCGCCGCCGATGATCACCACCCGCTTCGGGTCGGCGTGAGTAAACAGCGCCGGATGCGCCATCATCTCGTGATAGAGAAAGTTGTCGCGATCGGTGAGCATCACGCAGCCATCGAGCAGCATCAAATTGCCGAAGGTTTCGGTGGCATAGACCTCGAGGTGCTGATAGGCGCTCTGCACATCGTGCAATTTCTCGGTGACCTTGAGCGAGAAGGCGCTGCCTTCGCTTGAAAATATTTCCGTGAACCAGCTGTCGTCGAGTCGTTCGCTCATAGGATGTCCTTGCGGTAGTTCTTTAAAAATAGCTCTTTAAAGATAGCGCTTTAGAAATAGTTCTTTGAAGGGAGACGGTCGTTCAGAAAATGGCGAAGGGCCGCGAGCAGCAGCACTGCCAGCGCCGCGCCCAGCGCATTGGCCAGCATGTCCTGGGGATCGCCCCCGTACCGTCCCGGGACGATGATCTGAGCATATTCGATGATCACGCCATAACCAGACACCACCAGCCAGGCGAGCCACGACCGCAGCCCGGCAAGCCCGGTCAAGAGGCCGAGCACCCCATAGCCGAGGAAGTGGTTGAGCTTGTCCCAGGGCAGGTTTTTGGGCATCTCGTCGCCGGGAGCGAGACTACCCAACGCGATGGCCAAGGCGGCGGCCAGGGCCAGCGATGTCCAGAGCCATCGCTTTTCGAGCCAATACCGGATCATCATGTCAACGCTGATGGTATGCCGGACTCAATTCATGTAGCGCGCCCATGAAGGCGGTGACATGGTCCGGATCGGTGAACTGACTGATGCCGTGACCAAGATTGAAGATGTGCCCCGGGCCGGCACCATAACTGGCCAGAACACGCGCCACTTCGGCCTTGATCGCCGCTGGATTGGCGAACAGCACGCTGGGATCGAGATTGCCCTGCAGCGCCACCCGGTCGCCCACCCGGGACCGGGCATCGTCAAGCTCCGTGGACCAGTCGAGGCCGATCGCATCGCTGCCCGCCTCGACGATGTGCTCGAGCCACTGTCCGCCGTTCTTGGTAAACAGGATCACCGGCACCCGACGGCCTTCCTGCTCGCGAATCAGGCCCTCGACGATCTGCTTCATATAGCGCAGGGAGAACTGCAGGTAGGCCGGTGTCGACAGCGCCCCGCCCCAGGTATCGAAGATCTGCACCACCTGGGCACCGGCGCGAATCTGGGCGTTGAGATAGTCGGTGACCGCTCGGGCCAGCAGATCCAGCAGCTTGTGCATGGTGTCCGGGTCGTCGTAGAGCATCGTCTTGACGTAGCGGAAGTCCTTGCTCGAGGCGCCTTCGACCATGTAGGTCGCCAGGGTCCAGGGGCTGCCTGAAAAGCCAATCAACGGCACCCGGCCGTTGAGCTCGCGGCGGATCGTGCTGACCGCGTTCATGACATAATCCAGATCACGCTCCGCATCCGGCAGATCAAGAGCGTCGACTGCCGCAGCGCTGCGCACCGGCTTGCGAAACTTGGGGCCTTCGCCGGTCTCGAAATAAAGCCCCAACCCCATGGCATCCGGAATGGTCAGGATGTCCGAGAACAGGATGGCGGCATCCAGCGGATAGCGTTCCAGCGGCTGCAAGGTGACCTCACAGGCCCGGGCGGTGTCTCGGCACAGATCCATGAAGCTACCGGCGTCGCCACGCACCCGGCGATACTCGGGCAGATAGCGCCCTGCCTGGCGCATCATCCACACGGGGGTGCGATCCACCGGCTGGCGGGCCAGGGCGCGAAGAAAACGGTCGTTCTTGAGTTCCATCGGAGTCTCGTCAGATCGCGAATTTGCCGCCATTGTAACGGATGGCGGCCCTCGGCTGTTATAATACGACTCTTTTCTCTGCGACCGCGCTCGCGTCTATCGAGAGTCGCGCGCATTTACCGAGGTTCAATGTGACGATTCGCTTCATCGCCGCCTCCCAACTACCAACGCCCTGGGCCACCTTCACCATGCATGGCTTCGAGGACGAGGCCACCAGCAAGGACCATATTGCCCTGACTCTGGGCGACGTAGCCGATGGAACGCCGGTGCTCGGGCGCGTGCACTCGGAGTGTCTGACCGGCGACGCGCTTTTCTCGATGCGTTGCGACTGTGGCTATCAACTGCAGGAAGCCCTCAAGCGCATTGCCCTGGAAGGACGCGGCGTGCTGCTCTACCTGCGTCAGGAAGGACGCGGCATCGGATTGCTCAACAAGATTCGCGCCTATCATCTACAGGATCAGGGCTTCGATACCGTCGAGGCCAACGAGCATCTGGGCTTCGGTGCCGATCTGCGCCGCTACGATCTATGCGTGCCCATGCTCGAGCATCTCGGTGTCGCCGCGCTCAAGCTGATGACCAATAACCCGCGCAAGGTCGATGCGTTGACTCGGGACGGGGTGACCGTCACCGAACGATTGCCGCTGACCACGGGTCTAAACCCACACAACGAACAGTATCTTTCGACCAAGGCGGGCAAGCTCGGCCATATGATGGCGCTGGACGATTTCACCCGGGCCGGGGATGAGGACAAGCATCGTAAACCCTGACCCCGACACCCGGTGCTGCTTTCCGCTCCCAGAGGACAGACAATGAGCCGACCGCACCCCGACCACGGTACTAGCGATAACAGCGTTGCCAACACTAGCGAATACAGCTTTATAGAAGAGCTGCTGCACAGCATCAGCCACGGCATCGGTGCAGCCCTGAGTCTGGCGGGTATGGTAGTGCTGATCGTGTTGGCAAGCCTGGCGGTCCACGTCGATCCTTGGACCATCGTCAGTGTCAGCCTCTATGGCGTCACTCTGGTGCTACTCTATACCGCCTCGACGATCTATCACGGCATCCGCCATCCCCGGCTCAAACGCATCTTCAAGCTGCTCGATCACTGTGCCATCTATGGCCTGATCGCCGGTACCTATACTCCCTTTCTGCTGGTCAATATGCGCGGCCCCCTGGGCTGGACGCTGTTCGGCGTGATCTGGAGCCTGGCGCTGGGCGGTATCGCGTTGAAATTGATCTGGCCCCATCGCTTCGGTGTGCTGCGGGTCGCAATCTATCTGATCATGGGCTGGTTGATTCTGCTCGCCGCCGGGGAAATGGGCGAGTATCTGTCCACCACCAGTATCGCCCTGCTGGTCGCCGGCGGCGTCACCTACACGCTGGGCGTGATCTTCTACGCCATTCGTGCCATTCCCTACCATCACGCCATCTGGCATTTGTTCGTGCTCGGCGGCAGCATCTTCCATTACTTCGCGGTGTACACCGCGGTGCTGCCGTTCAAGGCCTGACGCCTGATCACAATTGAATCAGAGCTTAAAATGCCTGTCAGGTGGCACAACTAACGGGGCTCGTTTCAGTGTTGGCTTTATCTTTTTTATTACCTAGAAACGCTTCCAGCTCGTTGGGGAAAAGCGCTTTGCTGCACAGGTAGCCCTGATATTGATGCCCATGTAGCTGGCGAATAAAGGACAGTTGTTCCTCGCTTTCGATACCTTCGGCTACCACCTGCAGGTCGAGACTGCGTGCTAGCGCGATAACCGCCTGAACGATGGCGGCATCCTGGGCATTGGTCGTGACATCGGACATGAAAGTACGGTCGATTTTCAGGCGCTGGATGGGGAAGCGTTTCAGTTGGGCCAGGTTTGAGTAACCCGTGCCGAAGTCGTCGATCGATAGCATCACCCCGAGTTCACGGAGTTCGTTGAGAATTGGCAAGGCATGATCGGGATCCTGGATGAGAGCACTCTCGGTCAACTCCAGCTCGAGGCATTCCGGTGGCAGTCCGCTTTCGCTCAACACTCGCTTGACCACGGTGACAAAGTGGCGACTATTGAGCTGGAGAGCCGAAATATTGACGGCCACGGGCAGAATGGAGTTGGTGTCCCGAGCTGATTCGACGCTGTACCGACAGGCGGTATGCAGCACCCATTCCCCGAGGGGCAAAATCAGGCCGGTATCCTCGGCGATGGGGATGATTTCATCAGGTGTCACTACGCCGAGTTTTTCATCATTCCAGCGCAGAAGGGCTTCTAAACCGGTGATTTCGCCGGTGACGACGTGCACCTTGGGCTGATAGGCAAGCGACAGAGTGTCATCATCGATAGCCATTCGAAGCCGCCTTTCTAATAGAGAGCGACGTTCGGCCAATGACGACATGCCGTGTTCATAAAACTGGAAGTTGTTTCTGCCTCGTTCTTTGGCACTATACATCGCGGCATCGGCATGAATCATCAGGTCGTGCTTGTCGTCCCCGTGCTCCGGATAGAGGCTTATGCCTACGCTGGAGGAGACTTTCACGATGCTGTTGGCGATTTGAAAGGGCTTGTCCAGGGTGCTGACAATATGCCTAGCCAAGGCGGCATACCCCTCACGCTTGGCACTACTTGAGGCAAGCACCATGAACTCGTCCCCTCCGACTCTCGCGACCGTATCGGATTCACGTATCGCCGCTTGGAGCCGTGAAGCCACGTGTTTGATCAGCTCATCCCCAACGTGGTGCCCATATGAGTCATTGACGTTCTTGAAGCGATCCAGGTCTACGAAGAAAACCGCGAACTCACTGTTGGCGCTTGCCATCAAGCTATCCAGCCGCTCCTCCAGTAACAAGCGGTTAGGAAGTTGCGTCAGAGGATCTCTATGTACCATGCCCTTGAGCTCCTGGTTGGCCTGCTGAAGGGAATTGGCGAGTTGCGCGGTGCGCGAGGAAAGATGGGCATCGTAGATGGAGATCATCAGTGCCGCGAGCATGATGCACGAAGAGATCAGAGCGATCACGATGGCCAGCTGGTTATGAGAAATGCCTCCTGCCATCTGGTGCATTTCCCCCTCAGGCAGCATGGCGGCGGCCATGCCTGTATAGTGCATGCCGGAAATTCCCACGGCCATGACCAAAGCGGCAATGCTGCGATGCCATAAGGGTGAGCGGGAGCGGGCGTGGTTGGGATTCAGACGAAACGCCAGCCATAGTGACAGTGCCGAGGCGGAAACGGAGATCACAACCGATACCAGAAAAAGCGATGGTCGATAGCTTATGGTTCCAGCGGTCTGCATGGCCTCCATGCCAACGTAATGCATGAAGCAAATGCCAATCCCCATGACCAGCGAACCAAAAGCGAGGCGATAATTGGTCAAGTTGCCCGTCTGCACAATGGCCAGAGCCAGCGCAGATGACAGAATGGCCGCGATCAGCGAGATAACGGTCAGCGTCGTTCCGTATCCGACGTTTGCATGCATTTCCATCGCCAGCATGCCAATGAAATGCATCGCCCATATCCCCGTGCCCATGGCGAAGGCACCGCCGATCAGCCAGGCATGACCCGCCGCCCCCTTACTGGCACGTACTCGTCCAGCAAGGTCGAGCGCGGTAAGCGATGCGATGGCGGCCACTCCAAAAGACAACGCCACCAGCGCCAGGTTGTAAGAAGAATAGAAATCGGTCATCAAACATGGTTCCCAGGGAGAGAAGAAGACACGTTGCTACCCACAGATCAGTGACCCGTTTTTTTATTGTCCTGAAATAGTACTTCGGCGAAAGCTAGAGAAAATGAAGAGAAACCTTGTCGTTCTCTAACTATTCTTGGTTTTTTCAGTGATTTTAGTCTTCTCGGCTCTTCGACATTTCATTTGGTTTTGGCTTGTGTCAGCTAGCAGGAACGTCGCGACCGATTGGATTACTACCCCACAGTCGGCTGAGTAGATAGGCCAACAGCAATAGCGTGATCACGCCAGCTCCGAGCGCCGCAAGTGTCGATCCGGTCAGGCCGGCGACAAAGAAGGCGACGATGGCGGATGTCCCTGCGGTCACTGCATAGGGTAACTGGGTACGCACATGGTCGATATGGTCACAGGATGATCCGGCCGAGGAGAGGATGGTGGTATCGGAAATCGGCGAGCAGTGATCGCCGAAGATACCCCCGCTGAGTACCGCGGCGATGGTCAGCGCCAAGGGCAGATCGAGGGCCGCCGCCACCGGCATGGCGATGGGGATCATGATGGCAAAGGTGCCGTAGGAGGTGCCGGTGGTAAAGGCCACCACGGCACCGATCAGAAACAGCAGCACAGGGATCAGGCTCGGCGCGATGCCCTGCTGAGCCAGGGTCACGATATAATCCGCGGTGCCAAGTTCCGAGGTAACGCTGCCGATCGACCAGGCCAGAGTAAGGATGATGTAGACCAGCGTCATGCTCTTGAAGCCGGTGACCACGATCTCCATTGCCTCGCGGAAATTGAAGCGTTTCTGCTGCATGCCCATGGTAAGGCCCACTATTGACGCCAAAAAGGTCGCGATCAGGATCGACTTGCCTCCCTCGGCTTCGCCTACGGCGGTCACCAGATCGTTTTCGGGAAAATTACCGGACCACAGAAACAGCGGCGGGATCAGGCCCACCAATACGGCGATGGGCACCAACATGTTGCGCTTGCGAGAGGGCTGACCGGAGGTGTCGGCCATCTCTCGAACCTCCTCGTCCGAGGGCGGCTGGGCGCCATCCGCCATCAGTTTACCGGTACTGCGCGCGCGATGTTCAGCTCGGGCCATGGGGCCGAAGTCCCATTGAGTAATCACTACCAGCAGGATCATCAGCAGGGTTAGCCAGGCGTAGAAATTCAGTGGTATCGAGGTCAGATACATCAGATATTCGGAGCCGGTGATCTCCATTGCGTTGAGCTGGGTGCCAATCAGTCCCATCACGAAGACCACCCAGGTAGACACAGGCCCCAGCAAACACATGGGGGCGGAGGTGGAATCGACGATATAGGCGAGTTTCTCCCGGGAAACGCGCATGCGATCCGTGATCGGACGCATGACGCTACCCACCGTGAGCGCATTGAAGTAATCCTCGAAGAAGATCAGCACGCCGAACCCCAGGGTGGCGCCTTGTGCGCCGCGAGCGGACTTCACCTTCGTCGAGATGCTACGGGCAATGGCGTCGGCCCCGCCGGTGCGCTGCAGTATGGTGATCAACACCCCGAACAGGCCGCAGTAGATCAGCACGGTGGCACTCCATTCATCCCCTACACTGGGAATGATGAAGTCGCCGAAACTGGCGTACAGCCCCGTCGCGGGGTTCCAGCCGTTGAGCATGGTGGCCCCTAGCCAGACACCGCAGAACAGCGCGGGAATGACGTTCCGGGTAAGCAGCGCTAGAAGAATCGCCAACAAGGGCGGCAACAAGGAAAGAAGTTCGAACTGCATATCGCTATGCCTCTGCTTCCTGGGCTTCTTGTTCGCGCTGCTGCGCGGCGTCTCTAGCCGGTCTTGCGTTACAGCGTTGGCGATACGCCTCCAGCGCATCGGGCAATGGCTGCTTGGCTCCCCGCGCCCAACTCAGGGTATGCCCCAGCAGAATATCGCCGATGGTGAACTCATCACCCACCAACCAGCCTTGGCCATCGAACTCACGCTGCAGTGCCGCCAGGGCACGCTGAAACTCCCAGGCGGCGGTGGGAATCACGGCGGGGACGCGGCGCTCCTGAGGCAGGGCAAACTTGTGTTTGCCTAGCGTCCAGAGCGGCTGCTCCAGTTCGCTGACGATGAAGAACAGCCACTGATCGAGCAGCGCTCGCTGTATGGAATCGCTGGGTATCAATAAACCCTGACCATAACGCTCGGCCAGATAGCGACAGATTGCCGCCGACTCGAACAGCGTCAGTTCGCCATCCTCCAGCGCCGGCACCTTGCCGTCCGGATGGCGGGCCAGGTACTCCGCGCCCTGGCCTTCGCCGGAGGCCAGATCGACATATTGGCAGGTATAATCGAGGCCTAATTCCTCGAGGGTCCAGGCGACCCGCAGCGAGCGGCTGTTGGGATAGGAGTAGAGGGTGATCATCGCGTGCTCCGGCTATGCAATAATGTCCGTAGTGTAGCCGGTAGCGAAATGTTTACGCTAAAGCAGACACAAAAAAGGCCCATCCATTGGGCCTTTTTTGAATTCGCAGTATGACTACTTTTATTACCAATCGACAGCGTGGCCTACTTCTGGCTCTTCGGCGCCGATGTAATCATTGGTGTCGGTGAACTGAGTCCGGTAATCGGTATGATTCGCAATGAAGCGAGCATGCTCTGCGGCTGCAGCACTTTTACCACTGTAGCGCTGCGTGAAGGAGGTATTCGCCGCCTTGTCGTTCATACTGCTCTTTTGCAACTGCTCACTGTTGGCCTGCATGGCTCTTTCGGATGCCAGGCTGGCATGAGCAGCAACGGGCAGTAGAGCAATAGCCAGGGCGGCAACGGTTGTCTGTAGTTTCATGATCATCCTCTCGTGTCGGTTGATGTCTATGTGTTGGCGATCATCTTACTAACAGACTAATTAGTTTGCTAACAAATATTGCCAATAACTTCGATTAGCCGGCGCTATCGATACACGGAATCCTATACTTTGGGTTTTCCATGCCTGGTTTGAGAGCCAGGCATGGAAATCGCGCACTAGGCAGGCTGGTGATCGCGGGTCTTCTTGATCAGATCGTAGGCATTGCCTATTTCGCGGGTACGCTGTTCGGCCATTTCACGCATATTCTCGGGCAGCCCCTTGCCGGCCAGTTTGTCGGGATGATTCTGACTCATGAGACGTCGATACGCGCGTTTGACTTCGGCATCGCTGGCACTAGCATCAACGCCCAGCACCCGATAGGCGTCTTCCAACGACAACCCGGACGTTGCCCCCGGAGCCTGCGCCCCGCCGCCACGCAGCATGGCCTCGATCTGTTGGATCTCCGCCTCGGAGCAGCCCAGGCCACGGGCGATCCGCAGGAACATCTCGTGTTCCGCCGGGTGCACGGCGCCATCGGCGGTGATGGCCGCCAGTTGAACCTGCAGAAACATTTGCAGCAGGACGCGTTGTCCCTTGGTCACCTGACGCAGGGTTTCAAGCTCCGCATCCAGATCGAAGTCCGACGATTTGCCGCGGGTGAAGGACGCTCTGGCGCGCTCACGCTGGGTTTCGTTGAGGCGCAAGCGCTCCCATAGCTTTCTGGAGACCTCGAGCTCGTCCTGAGTGACCTGGCCATCGGCCTTGCACAGGCAGCCCATCACCGCAAAGGTGGAATCCAGAAACTGTCGTTGCGTCTGTACCAGCTTGCCCAGCAGACTTCGACGCAGGCGACGAACCAGCCAGTAGGCCAGTCCCGCGCCGATCAGCATGCCGAGGAAATCGCCGATCAGATACCCCAGCACGCCGCCAATTATGATGGCTATCAGCATGATGCTCTCGTTTTAGCAGGAAATTTTGAACACACTCACGAGGCTTGTCCTGCCTCGAGACGTTTACGGATAGTGGCCTCGATACCACTTGCATCGAGCCCACACTCACTAAGCAGCTCCTCGGGCTTGCCGTGTTCGATGAACACATCCGGCAGGCCGAGATTGAGGATGCTGGTTGGCAACTTTTCCTTCACCAGCAGCTCATTGACGGCGCTCCCCGCTCCTCCGGCGATCACGTTGTCTTCCAACGTCACCAGCAACTCATGACTACGCGCCGCCTCGAGCACGGCGTCCCGATCCAGCGGCTTGATCGAGCGCATGTTGAGATGCGTGGCATCCAGACGTTCGGCGACCTCGGTGGCCGGCGTATTCAGGCTACCAAAGGCGAGCAGTGCGATACGTTGACCACGCCGACGAGTCTCAGCCTGGCCGATGGCCAAGGGTTCGAGATGCTCGGGGATGGCGACGCCCGGGCCGGTCCCACGTGGGTAACGTACCGCGGCAGGCCCGGCATGATGATAAGCGGCGCTCAGCATTGCCCGGCATTCGGCCTCATCCGCAGGCGCCATGATCACCATACCCGGCACACAGCGCAGATAGGAAAGATCCAGCGAGCCATGGTGCGTGGGGCCATCTTCGCCCACCAGCCCGGCGCGATCGATGGCGAAGGTCACATCCAGGTGTTGCACGGCAACATCGTGAATGAGCTGATCATAGCCGCGCTGCAGGAAGGTCGAATAGATTGCCACCACCGGTTTCATGTTCTCGCAGGCCATGCCGGCGGCCAGGGTCACCGCGTGCTGCTCGGCGATGGCCACATCGTAATAGCGCGCCGGGAACTCCTGGGAAAAACGGATCAGATCGGAGCCTTCGCGCATCGCCGGGGTAATGCCGATCAACCGCTTGTCGGCGGCGGCCATGTCGCACAGCCAGTCGCCGAACACATTGCAATACTTGCGGGGTTTAACCCTGGGCGTGACGGGGGGCTGGCCGGCCGGGGCCTGAGCAGGCGCCTTGGGTGCCACACTGGCAATGCCCTTCTCGAGCTTGGTGATGGCGTGATAGCCGATCGGGTCGGCCTCGGCGGGACGAAAGCCCTTGCCCTTGCTGGTTCGCACGTGCAGAAACTGCGGACCATCCAGATCGCGCAGAGTCCGCAGTGTATGAATCAGTCGAGGCAGATCGTGGCCATCAACGGGACCAATGTAGTTGAACCCCATCTCCTCGAACAAGGTCGCCGGGCTGACCATGCCTTTCATGTGTTCCTCGGTGCGTCGCGCAATCTGCAGCGCGCCGGGCAAGTGCGCCAGCACCTTCTTGCCGCCTTCGCGAACCGTGGTGTAGGTGCGGCTGGCGAAGACCTTCGCCAGGTAGCTGGCCATGCCGCCGACATTCTCGGAGATCGACATTTCATTGTCGTTGAGAATCACCAGCAGGTTGGCATCGACATGACCGGCATGGGCCAACGCCTCGAAGGCGATGCCGGCTGTCAGGGCGCCATCGCCAATCACGGCACACACGCGACGCTGCTGGCCCTGGGTGCGGGCCGCCAATGCCATGCCCAGAGCAGCGCTGATCGAGGTGCTGGAATGCCCTACACCGAAGGTGTCGTATTCCGATTCGCAGCGTCGTGGGAAGGCAGCCAATCCTCCATATTGGCGAATCGAGGTCATCGTCTCTCGACGCCCACAAAGAATCTTGTGCGGGTAGGCTTGATGACCGACATCCCACACCAGGCGGTCATGGGGCGTATCCAACGCCTGATGCAGGGCCACGGTCAGTTCGACCACCCCCAACCCCGCACCGAAATGACCGCCACTACAGCCAACACTGTAAAGCAGATAGGCACGCAACTCGTCGGCCAGTTCAAGCAATTGGGCCATGCTGAAGGCACGTAATGCCACGGGCGTATCGATGGTATCGAGCAGCGGCGTCGCCGGACGCTCGACCGGTATCTCGTCGAACAGCTTCATAAAGGCTCTTTCAGTAATCGCGCTCGATCATGTAACAGGCAATCTCCGCCAGCGGCGTGGCGGTATCGCCCAACGGAACCAGGGCATCGAGGGCTTGTTCGAGAAGGCTCTGGGTCTTGGCCCGTGCACCATCAAGCCCAAGCAACGACGGGTACGTTGGTTTGTCGCGGGCCGCGTCGGCACCACTGGCCTTGCCCAGGGTCTGGGTGTCGCCCACCACGTCGAGGATATCGTCTTGAATCTGAAACGCCAGGCCGATGGCGGCGCCGTAATCGTCCAGCGCGATCAACCGAGGGTCGGTCTCGGTGACACCGGTCAGCCCGCCTAGCCGGAGAGCAGCACGCATCAATGCGCCGGTCTTGTGCCGATGCACATTGGCCAGTGCCTCCACGTCCAGACGATCACCCACCGACAACAGATCCAGCGCCTGCCCGGCAGCCATGCCGTCACGACCGGAAGCCCCGGCCAGGGTACGTACCATCGCCGCCAGACGCGGATGCGCGGCATCGGCAAGCAGCTCGAACGCCAGGGTTTGCAGTGCATCGCCGGCCAGAATCGCACTGGCCTCATCGAAGGCGCGATGCACGGTGGGTTGCCCCCGCCGCAGATCGTCGTCATCCATGGCAGGTAAATCGTCGTGTACCAGCGAATAGGCATGGATCAGTTCGATGGCAGCAGCAGCAGGATCGAGATCGTCATCCTCGGCCCCTACCGTACGCCCAGCAGCATAAACCAGTAGTGGACGCAACCGCTTGCCATTGCCGAGTACGCCATAGGCCATGGCCTCCTCCAGGCGCGGCGCAATCGCGTGACGCTTGTCGAAAAGCGTTGCCAACACGGCATTGACCCGAGCTCGGTCGGCATCCAGACGCAACGGCAACTCGGCCACGTCACTACTCATTGTCGACCTCCCAGTGCATTGCGGCGCCGCTAGACGCAGCACTCGACGTACTATCGAAAGAAACCTCGTCGATGGAGCCGTCAGGTTGCTCGACCAGTGTGCGTACTTTCAACTCGGCTTCGCCAAGGCGCCGCTGCGCCTCCCGTGTCAGCCGAATGCCCCGTTCAAAAGCAGTAAGCGAGGCTTCCAGGGAAAGATCGCCGGATTCAAGCTGGTTCACCAACGACTCAAGCTGCTCCAGCGTGGAGGCAAAGTCATCGGGTGATCTGTTTTGTACATCGTCCTGCGTATCCGCCATGACACTACTCGCCTTTAACGGGCTCATTGATCAAATATCGCCGCCGCGGCAGCCTGGAGGCACAGTATACATGCTCGTACTCGCCCTGAAGATGCCTTTGGTTAGCTCGACCAGCGGCAAACGGCTCATGATCGAGACGGTTCATGTTCAAGGCACGGCAATTTCACTTTGCTCGATTGCGGCTGTGCTACGATAGCGCCCCTGTCAATGCACTCCCAGTTACCTGCTGAAAACGCGGCCCAAACCAACGTGAGGATTGATTCGAGAATGGCCAAGACCTCCCTGGACAAAAGCAAGATCAAGATACTGCTGCTCGAGGGCATCCATCAGTCTGCAGTGGACAGCTTCCTGAATGCGGGTTACACCAACATCGAGCATCTGCATACGTCGCTGGACGAACAGGCACTGATCGACAAGATCGGCGATGTCCACTTTATGGGCATTCGCTCGCGTACCCAACTCAACGAGCGCGTCTTCGCCGCCGCCGAAAAGCTTACCGCAGTGGGCTGTTTCTGCATCGGCACCAATCAGGTCGATCTGAATGCCGCACTCACTCGGGGCGTTCCGGTATTCAACGCCCCCTATTCCAACACCCGCTCGGTGGCGGAACTGGTACTCGCGGAAACCATCATGCTGTTACGCGGCATCCCGGAGAAGAGCGCCCGTGCTCATCAGGGGGGCTGGCTCAAGACGGCCAAGAATTCTCACGAGGCGCGGGGCAAGACCCTAGGCATTATCGGTTACGGCAGCATCGGCGCCCAGCTCTCGGTGCTCGCCGAATCCGTCGGCCTCGATGTGATCTACTACGATGCGGTCACCAAGCTCGCCATGGGTAATGCCCGTCAAGTCGGCAGCCTGCAGGAGTTGCTGGCCCGCGCCGACGTGGTCACCCTGCACGTGCCGGACGTGCCCTCCACGCGCTGGATGATCGGCAAGGAGCAGATCGCCCTGATGAAGCAAGGCGGCATCCTGATCAACGCCTCGCGGGGCAGCGTGGTGGTCATCGACGAGCTTGCCGAGGCGCTGAAGAATGGCAAGCTGCTGGGGGCCGCCATCGACGTCTTCCCGGTCGAACCCAAAGGCAACAACGAAGAGTTCGTCTCGCCGCTGCGTGGTCTGGAGAACGTGATCCTGACCCCGCACGTCGGCGGCTCGACCCTGGAAGCCCAAGAGAACATCGGCGTCGAAGTGGCGGAGAAACTGGTCACCTACTCCGATAACGGCACCACCATCACCTCGGTCAACTTCCCCGAAGTCTCGCTGCCGGCGCATCCGGACAAGCACCGTCTGCTGCACATTCATGACAACGTGCCCGGCGTGCTCTCCGAGATCAACCGTGTACTGTCGGAAAACGACATCAACATCGCTGCCCAGTATCTGCAGACCAACGACAAGGTCGGCTACGTGGTCATCGACGTGGACAAGGCCTACGGCCCCCAGGCGTTGGAAGCGCTCAAGCAGGTCGAGCACACTCTGCGCATCCGCGCGCTTTATTCGGATGCCAACTTCGATAGTTGAGTGAAGATCGCGTATTCCCAAAGCCCTCGGCAATTGCCGGGGGCTTTGTTTTTCTAAGGTAAAAGAGTGATACGGCCCTTTCGCCCATGTAATCTCTGGGTGAGAAAAAAGACGCAGGCTGGTAGTAATGCTGATAGTAGTGGAAAGTGCAGAGCGAAAGAACATATGAGCGTATTAACTCCTGAGCAGCAAGCCCGCCAGTGTATCGACGCCCAGCTCGAACAGGCCGGCTGGCTCGTGCAATCGATGAGCGAACTCGATCCCGGCGCCGGACACGGCGTGGCGATACGCGAATATCCGACCGACAGCGGCCCCATGGACTATCTGCTAGTGGTGGAGGGTAAGGCCTGCGGCGTCATCGAGGCCAAGCGCGACGAGGAGGGCCATCGCCTGAACACCGTCGAACTGCAATCGACGCGCTACGCTACCGCCAACCTCCATCACCTGGGCCAGGTGCCGCTGCGCTTCATTCACGAAGCGACCGGCGCAATCACCCGCTACACGGACAGCCGCGACCCCAAGCCGCGAGCACGGGAGATCTTCCAGTTTCCCCGACCCGAAACCTTGGCCCAGCGTCTTTCCGAGCCGGATACCCTGCGTACCCGGCTGACCCGCTTTCCCGAGCTACAAGCACAAGGCCTGCGCGACTGTCAGTTCCGCGCCATCGGCAACCTGGAAGCATCGCTGGCGAACAACCGCCCCCGCGCATTGATCCAGATGGCCACCGGCGCCGGCAAGACGTTTACCGCCATCACCTCGATCTATCGGCTGCTGAAATTCGCCGATGCCAAGCGGGTGTTGTTTCTGGTGGATACCAAGAACCTTGGCGAGCAGGCGGAAGGCGAGTTCTACCAGTACATTCCCCAGGACGACAACCGCAAGTTCACCGAGCTCTATACCGTCTGCCGCTTGACCAGCAGCCATATCCCCCAGGATGCCCAGGTCATCATCTGCACCATTCAGCGTCTGTACTCGATCCTCAAGGGCGAACCGCTGGACGAGACGGCGGAAGAAACCGTACCGGACGACCTTGTCACGCTGCGCAAGCCGCCGCTGCCGGTGGTCTACAACCCGCGCATTCCGCCGGAATTCTTCGAGTTCATGGTCATCGACGAGTGCCATCGCTCCATCTACAACCTGTGGCGTCAGGTGCTGGAATACTTCGACAGCTTTCTGATCGGCCTGACCGCCACGCCGGACAAGCGTACCTACGGCTTCTTCCAGCAGAACGTGGTCAGCGAATACACCCTGGAGCAATCCGTGGCGGATGGCGTCAACGTCGATCACCGCGTCTGGCGCATCGCTACCGAGATCACCCAAGGCGGTGGCCAGCTAGAAGCCCGGGAGCTGGTGGAAAAGCGCGAGCGCCTGAGTCGCAAGAAACGCTGGGAACAGCTCGACGAGGAAGTCACTTACCAGGGCACCCAGCTCGATCGCTCCGTGGTCAACGAGTCGCAGATTCGCCAGGTCATCCGCGCCTTTCGCGACGGCCTGCCGCGGATGTTCCCGGAGCGCTATACGGAGACAAACACCTTCCAAGTGCCCAAGACCCTGATCTTCGCCAAGACCGACAGCCACGCGGACGACATCATCCGCATCGTTCGCGAGGAGTTCGCCGAGGGCAACGACTTCTGCAAGAAGGTCACCTACCGCACCGAGGAAGACCCCAAGAGCGTGCTGGCGAGTTTTCGCAACGACTACCATCCGCGCATCGCCGTGACCGTGGACATGATCGCCACCGGCACCGACGTCAAACCCCTGGAATGCCTGCTGTTCATGCGCGACGTGAAAAGCCGCAACTACTACATGCAGATGGTCGGCCGCGGCACTCGCAGCCTCGACGCGGACGGTCTGGCGGTGGTCAGCAACGCCGCCCGGGGCCCCAAGCGGGAGTTCATCCTGGTGGATGCCATCGGCGTCAAGGACTCCGAGAAGAAGGACACCGGCAGTCTGGAGAAGGCGCCGAGCCTGTCACAGAAAGCACTGATGACCGGCGTGGTGATGGGGGTTCGCGACGAGCCGACTTTAAGCTCCCTGGCCGGGCGCTTCGCGCGTTTCGCCAAGCGCCTGAACGCCGAGCAGCAGCGCCAGGTCAAGGAGTTGACCGGCGGCGCCAGCCTCAACGACCTGGCCGGCGGCCTGCTCGCCGTGGACGACCCGGATGCCATCGATACCGAGGCTAGAAAGCAGTTTGAACTGGGGCCCGGCGAGACGATCACCAGCGTGCAGCGGGAGCAGGTGCGCAACCAGCGTGCCCAGGCCGCCTGCGCCCCCATTACCGGCAAGCTGACCACTCTGCTCGAGGACATTCGCGAGCGCCAGGAGCAGA
This sequence comes from Halomonas sp. GXIMD04776, assembly GCF_049808615.1. NCBI lineage: Bacteria > Pseudomonadati > Pseudomonadota > Gammaproteobacteria > Oceanospirillales > Halomonadaceae > Halomonas > Halomonas sp. GXIMD04776. The sequence continues at coordinate 105,071 of NZ_JBNCAN010000015.1, forward strand.
CCCTGGACGCCACCAATCTCGATAGCGTCACCTATAGCGGCTGGGACAGCGATCTCGACGCCCAGCGCGCGCACCTGCGCCAGGAGTTCGAACAGTGGCTGGCAAGCCACCGAGACGAAATCACCGCCCTGACCATCTATTACGCCCAGCCCCAGCGCCGGGCGGATATCACCCAGCGGACGATCACCGAACTACTGGAACGGCTCAAGCAGGAAAAACCCACCCTGGCCCCGGTCAAGGTATGGGACGCCTACGCGGCGCTGGATGAAGTCAACGTTACCCGCCCCGAAAGCGAACTGACGCAGATCGTCGCCCTGGTACGCCGGGCCTGCGGCTGGGACGACAGGCTCACCCCCTATGCGGATACCGTGCGCGCCAACTTCAAGCGCTGGATATTCGCCAAGCACGCCGGCAACCAGCCCAAGTTCACGCCCCAGCAGCAAGCCTGGCTGGAAATGATCCGCGACCATATCGCCGTCAGCCTGCATATCGAGCTCGACGATTTCGATTATCACCCCTTCGACGCCCAAGGCGGCGTGGGAAAGATGTATCAGCTATTCGGCGACGAGATGGACCGGGTAATCGATGAAATCAATGATGCTCTGGCGGCGTAATCGCCGGGCAGTATAAGGTAAATATTAGAGCTATGGATGATGTAGTTAATGAGGTTTCGGCGCAGTATTTAACTATTACAAACAATACAGAAGCCCAAGAACTGCCTATGGGGTGGGCATCATGCAAACTAAAAGAAATAATTCAGCTCAATTATGGTAAGGCTCTTAAGAAAACAGACAGGAATGACTATGGAAAAACTCCTGTTTATGGCTCTAGCGGTATTGTTGGCTATCATGACGCCCCGCTAACCACAGAGCCTAGCTTGATCATTGGGCGAAAAGGTGCTGTTGGCAGCATATATCTTGAAACAAAAAATTGCTGGCCCATCGATACTGTTTACTTTTCTCAAGTACCCTCTGGCACAAATGCAAAGTATTTAAAATACCTGCTTAGCTTTGCTAACTTGAACAGACTAGAAAAGTCTACAGCCATTCCAGGACTGAGCCGCAGCGATGCTAATGAAGTAATAATAAACCTGAATCCGTGATGCCGGCGTCGACACTTCCCCTATCACCGCCAGCGAGCATTTTCTGACCGCCGATTCCGTCTCACCCGCTGAACGCATACCGGGGAGGACCAACCATGGCGACG
>NZ_JBNCAN010000016.1:0-105796 GCF_049808615.1 Halomonas sp. GXIMD04776
AGCGTCGCCATGGTTGGTCCTCCCCGGTATGCGTTCAGCGGGTGAGACGGAATCGGCGGTCAGAAAATGCTCGCTGGCGGTGATAGGGGAAGTGTCGACGCCGGCATCACGGATTCAGGAATTAAAGAGAGCAAAGCGGTTGAACAACAACCTTGCAATATGGCGTTAGTGCAGCAATCCCATTCGACGCCGACTCTATCTACTTCTACGGTTACTAAGGAAACGATAATAATGCACAAGGAAAATCGTCGATGGAAAAGCTAGCACGAAAACTTCGACTACAGACCGATCCAATCATATTCTTCGTTTCAGCAGGCATCATGGTGGTATTTCTTATCACCTTGCTTCTGATCCCGGAAACCATCGAGCAGGCCTTTGGCGCCGGACGCTCCTGGATCGTTACCAACCTCGGTTGGTTTTTCATCTTCGGCGTCACCAGCTGGGTGATCTTTCTTTTATGGGTGGCGATAAGCCGCTATGGCACGATTCGTCTCGGTGGCAATAACGCTACGCCGGACTATGGCAACGTTTCCTGGTTCACCATGCTGTTCGCCGGCGGCATCGGCACCGTTCTGATGTTCTGGGGCGTGGCCGAGCCGATCTCCCACTTCTCCAACCCTCCGCATCCCGAGGTCGAACCTTTCACCGTGGAAGCCGCCGACGATGCCATTGGCTTTGCGATCTACCATCTGGGGCTCCATACCTGGGCGATCTTCACCCTGCCTGGGCTGGCCTTCGCCTATTTCATCTATCGCTATGATCTGCCCATGCGCTACAGCTCGGTGTTCTATCCGCTGATCGGCGATCGCATCTACGGGCCGCTGGGCAAGACGCTGGATGTCTTTGCCGTTCTCGGCACCTTGTTCGGCGTCGCGGTATCCATTGGTCTGGGCACCCAGCAGATCAATGCCGGTCTTACCGAGCTTCTCGGCATTCCGAATGCCGTCACCCCCAAGGTCATCATCATCGCTGTCCTGACCACTGTTGCCGTGAGCTCCATCGTTGCCGGGCTGGATTCCGGCGTAAAACTGCTGTCCAACATCAATATCGGCATGGCGGTTGGCCTGATGCTCTTCGTGCTGTTCACCGGATCCACGGTATTTTTGCTGCGCGCGACCATCGAGACCCTTGGTCTTTATATCTACAATATCGTGCCCATGGCCTTCTGGAATGACACCCTGGCGCAGTACACCCACGAGAAAGGCGGCTGGGGCTGGCAAGGCAACTGGACCGTCTTCTACTGGGCCTGGACTGTGACCTGGTCGCCGTTCATCGGCATCTTCGTGGCGCGCATCTCCCGCGGGCGCACCATTCGCGAGTTCGTCCTCGGCGTTCTCTTTGCGCCTTCGATCTTCACTCTGATCTGGTTCTCGATCTTCGGCTGGTCGGCGATGCAGATCGACGGTATCGGGGAAGACGCTCGTGCCGCCCTTGGCGATCAGGCCGGCGCGCTCTCCGCGGCAGTGGCGGAAAGCGTACCCCTGGCGATGTTCGCCTTCTTCGAGCATTTCCCCTTCGCCACCATCATCAAGGGGTTGGCGGTCATCATCGTGGCGATCTTCTTTGCCACTTCCTCGGACTCGGCCTCCCTGGTAGTGGATATGCTGTGCACCGGCACGCCGGAGCCGGGGCCCGTGCATCAGCGTTTGTTCTGGGGGATTTCCGAAGGGGTGCTGGCGGCCATGCTGATCGTGCTCGCCGGAGAAACCGGCCTGCTCGCCTTACAGCAGGTGATCACCGTCATTGGCCTACCGATCTTCATTCTGGCATTCGTCATGATGATCGCGCTGTACCGCGGCTTGACCAGTGAGCATATCAACAAGGTCACCGTGGGAGAGCCGCCTAGGGCGGAGGATTTGTAACCGCCTATTGTGTTGTTCACCGCCCGCCGAGCTGACAGCATAGCCAATTCGCTCGGGGGGCGGTGAACAACGCTTGCAGAAGATAGGCGAGCGTTTCGGAGGAGGGCCGTGTCCCTCTCAGGCTGATCTGACCGCGGCTTCGAGTGCTGCGATGTCGATCTTCTTCATCGTCATCATTGCCTCCATCGCGCGTTTGGCCTTGTCGCGGTCGGAGCTGGTCGTCAGTTCCATCAGCCGTTTCGGCGTGATCTGCCAGGAGAAATCCCAGCGGTCCTTGCACCAGCCGCAGTCGCTCTCCCTGCCGCCGTTCCCGACAATCGCGTTCCAGTAGCGATCGGTCTCCTCTTGGTCATCGGTCAGCACCATGAAGCTGACGGCCTCGTTCGGCGTGAAGACGGGGCCACCATTCAGTCCCAGGAACCGCCGGCCGAGCACGGTGAACTCGACGGTCAGTTCGTTGCCTTCCCGTCCGCCTGGGTAGTCGGTCGCGGCCGCGTTCACACGGTCGACATGGCTATGGGGAAAAGTGGCGGCGTAGAACGCCGCCGCCTTGCTTGCTTCGCCGTGGTCGAACCACAGGCAGGTGACGAGGTTGGTCATAGCGATTCTCCCTGAATCTTGGGGGTCGGCTCATTTCGTCGGATCGGAAAAGGATCCGGTCCGCCGGGCGCCTGGATCACGCCGTCCAGCGAGATGTGTTCGATGATCCGGATCTTTCTCACCGTTTCTCTCCAGAGTTTTTTTATCTTCCTATCCTGATGACGAATGAGCGGCGGATTTATCGACACTGACTTCTGCAACGCTTGTCGATTCATGACCGGATCATCCGTCGTAGGAATGCACAGATACGCGCAACTGATCTGCCGTATGGCATCAAGCGGCCAGTGATGGAAACGCTCCTGCTGCGATCATTCACTCAATTCATTGAAGGAGAAACAAGAATGACTTACGTCGACGGATTCGTTGCCGCGGTGCCCAACGAGAATAAAGAAGCGTTCAGACAACATGCCGAACAGGCGGCGGAGGTGTTCAAGGAGTACGGCGCTCTACAGGTGATCGAATGCTGGGGAGACGAGGTCCCCGACGGGGAGGTTTCCTCCTTCCCCATGGCGGTAAAGCTCAAGCCGAACGAAACCGTTGTTTTCTCGTGGATTACCTGGCCCTCCCGAGAAGTCAGGAATCAGGGTATGGATAAGGTCATGGCCGATCCCCGCCTGCAGCTTGAGACGAACCCCATGCCTTTCGATGGCAAACGCCTGATCTATGGCGGATTCGAGATCCTGGTTGATCGCTGAACGGTTGGCCGATTCTTCCGCTCCCAGACGAGGCGAGACCCGGCGGTGCATCAGCAAGTCGAGCTGGGGCTGCGCCATGGCCTGCCCCGAAGCTTGCCTCAACCAGCTGGGGTGCCTCGCCTGGGACGGCGGATGACTCTCACCACTCCGCTGTTGCCGCCGCCGCAGAAGAAGCGATCGCCGCCGTCGGACTCGAGCCCCGACACGCCCACACCCGGCGGCATCTCGATCCATTCCAGGAGCTCCCCCGTCTGCGGATCGAGCCGCCGCAGGTCACTCTGATCGTCCTGCCAGGTGCCGTGCCAGAGTTCGCCGTCGATCCAGGTGACCCCCGTGACGAAGCGCTCGGACGCGATGGTGCGCAGGACCGCGCCCGTCTCGGGATCGACCTGCTGGATCCGGCGGTCCCGATACTGGCCGACCCACAGCGACCCTTCGGCCCAGGCGAGCCCCGAGTTACCGTCGCCAGGAGGAGCCGGGAGCGTGGCCAGCACACGGCCGGTGTCCGGATCGATCTTCTGGATGCGATCCCCGGCTATCTGAAACAGGTGCCGACCGTCGAAGGCCGTGCCGGCATCGGCGGCGACGTCGAGCGAACGCAGTAGCTCACCGCTCGCCGGATCGAGAGCCGTGAGTTTGCCGTCGGTGGCGAACCAGATGTGCCGACCGTCATAACTGACCCCATGCACGCCCTCGACACCCGGGAAGGGGCCATGCTCACGGAGGATTTCGGCCGTTGATCGCTTCATGATGTTCTCCTGATGTGGTGGCTTCATGCATCAAGCCTAGTCACTTGGCAGGGGAGCGGGGAGTAACAAGGTTGTCGGGAATCCCGGCACGGAGGGTATCACCCAACGCCGCGCCCGCCCGCAACCGAATGGCTGTACCCTGCCAGCGGCAGCCAGCGCGTCGAGGGCTCGCTGCACGGTGCGCTGGCTGGTGTCGAGCGCCAGCGCCAAGGCCGAACTCGACCAGGCCTCGCCGTCGGCAAGCAGGGCCAGCAGCCTCGCATGCGCCTCCTCGACGGGCGGCGCCAGCACCACGACTTCGCGGCGGCCATGGGGTGCCAGCACGAACCCTCGCGACGTCGCGCTCACCCCGGCCAGGGTACCGAGCGCATGGCGCAGCCGCCCGATCTCGACCCGCAATCGCGCGCGATGTGATTCATCGGGGCGCTTCGCCCGGAAGGCGCGGGCGATGAGGGTGTGCCTCGGTACGTCGTCGGGCCAGGCCTCGCCCAGCGCACGGGCCAGGGTGAACAGCACCGGGCGACGGCCGAGCGCGATCACCCTGCGGGTGTCACGCACGACATGACGGCAGGCATCGACGACCAGCGCCTCCGAGGCTAGCAGCGCCTCGACCTCCTCGAGCCGCAGGGGCCGTTCCTCACCTAGCGCAATTAGACGCGCCGCAGGCTTTTCCAGGGCGCAAGCGACGCTCTCGACTTCCGCCATCAGGGCGGGGATAGCGGCGTCGTGCGCGGCCTGCTTGGCTCGTGCCAGGGCCGCGCGCGCTGTCTTCGTGCGCAGGCGGCGCATCGCGATCCCCGCGACCACCAGCTCGCAGGCAGTCCTCGAGGCGGGCCGCAGGACAGCGAAATCGAGACCGGCGAGCGTATGTTCGGCCTCGTCGAGGCGGCCGATCAGCAGCAGGTGCCGGGCCTGCAGGTAGCGCGTATGCGCGGCGTTCACCCGATCGCCGTATGTCTCCAGGGTCGCTCGCGCCGTGGCTAGTGCTTTCGCGGGCCAACCCAGATCGCGCGAGACCAGGGCGATCTCGGCCTCGGCGATGATACACCGCGCACGGGCCACCGCTTCCCTGGGACCGAATGCACGCGCGGCACTACGCAGCAGGGCCCTCGCACGCACGAAGTCGCCGAGCTGCGCCATCGCGATGCCGCGCAGCGCCAGTCCCGGAGCATCGTCGCGCAGGGCGACCCGGTTGAGGGCGCCGAGGGGATCACCCGCCGCCAGCGCCCGTGCCGCGGCCGCGATCAGCGCGTCCGCCCACCCAAATCCCGCCACAGTTGTTACTCCCGGGATGCGATACCTGTCGCCTAGTCTACCTCATGCCCCTTGGCTCTCAGGAGGATGCACGATGACCACGCACAAGATCGGAACACGCGAAGAATGGCTGGCGGCGCGACTCGCGCTGCTCGAGGAGGAGAAGGCGCTCACGCGGCGCAGCGACGAACTGGCGCGCCAGCGGCAGGCACTGCCCTGGGTGCTAGTCGACAAGGCGTATCGCTTCGAAACCGACGACGGCACCGCCTCGCTGGTCGACCTCTTCCGCGGCCGCTCGCAGCTGCTCGTTTATCACTTCATGTTCGGGCCCGACTACACGGCCGGCTGCCCTTCCTGCTCGGCGATTGCCGACGGCTTCGACGGCGTCGTCGCCCATCTGGCCCACCACGACGTCATGCTCTGGGCGATCTCTCGGGCGCCGCTCGCAAAGCTGCGGGCGTACAAGCGGCGAATGGGCTGGACCTTCCCTTGGGCGTCCTCGCTGGGCGGCGACTTCAACGCCGACTTCAGCGTCGCGTTCAGCGAATCTCAACAGCACGAGGGAGGTATTGAATATAACTACCGGCGCGAGGAGCCTCTCGCCGAAATACCGTCGCGCGGGATACCCGACGGGGACGCTATCGGCGCTGCCATGAGCGGAACGGACGTGGCTACCTACACGCGCGAGCGACCGGGCATGAGCGCCTTCGTGCTCGAGGACGGCATCGTCTATCACAACTACTCCACCTATGCGCGCGGGCTGGACGGTCTCTGGGGCATGTACCAGTGGCTCGACCGCGCTCCCAAGGGTCGCAACGAGAAAGGTGTCTGGTGGCGCCGCCACGATGAGTATGACAAGGACTGAGCGACGATGGATGTGATTGACGCAACGGCGAAACGTAAGCCCTTCGCCATGGGCGCCTGCCGATCTCGCGCCTGGCCGTTCGTCGTTCCTTTGAGTCCAAGGAGGCTTCGATTTGAGAGCGAGTTACGCGGCACTTAAAGCCAAACACGGAGACGAGCGTCGCGAGGCGATTCTGTTTCTGCTCTCTTTTGCATGCTGATAGCATCGCTCGATCAGTATATCGTCGTCACGCTTCCGCAGATCGCCCGAGACCTCGGCTATTCCGCCCAGACGCTGCAATCGGTCGCGAGCGCCTATGCGATCGCCTCCAGCGGCTTTCTGCTTTTCGGTGGAGCGCCTCCGACCTGCTTAGCCGACGCCAAGTGCCTGGTCGATTTGTGGCCGTGTCGTTCGTCGTCATCGTGACGCCGGGGTTTAGACGCCGGCCCGATTCGAGGAGAAAGGCATGCGCTACATGATTATCGTCAAGGCCACTCAGGATTCCGAGGCCGGCGTGATGCCCGGCGAGGACTTGCTCGCTCGCATGGCCGCCTATCATGAAGAATTGGCCAAGGCCGGCGTATTACTGGATGGATCGGGTCTGCTTCCCAGCTCGACCGGTTGGCGGGTGCGTTATGACGGCGACAAGCGCACGTTGATCGACGGGCCGTTCACCGAAAGCATGGAACTGATCACCGGCTATACGCTCATCCAGGTCAGGAGCCGCGAAGAGGCGGCAGAGTGGGTGCGGCGCTTTCCAAATCCAGCGATTGACGGTGGCGAGGCGGAGATCGAGGTGCGCCGCCTGTTCGAACTTGAGGATTTCGGTGAGTCTGAGGCGGTCGACCGCTTTCAAACGCTAGATAATCGCAACGAGTCGTAGTCCTGACCCTACCTCTTGAACTGTTCTTGATTCGATTGAAGGAAATACAAATGACAAATCCTGTCGTCTGGTTCGAAATATACGTGGCCGATATGGCGCGGGCGAAACGCTTTTACGAAACCGTGCTTGAACAAACGCTCGAGCGCCTCGACTCCCCCTTACCCGAGCTTGAGCTCTGGGCGTTTCCCATGGATCAGCAATCGGTCGGTGCCGGTGGCGCGTTGGTAAAAATGGAAGGCATGGCGCCTGGCGGCAACAGCACACTGGTATATTTCGACTGCGAGGATTGCGCCGTGGAAGCGGCGCGTGTCGTCGAGGCGGGCGGCCAGCTGCAACGCGAAAAGTGTTCCATCGAGGAGTATGGACATATCGCCCTGGTCATCGATACCGAAGGCAACATGATCGGTCTGCATTCGATGCGTTGATCAATCATCGCTACGGAGAACACCATGGAGTATCTACTGCTGATCGTCGAGGCGCGCGGGGATCGAGAGACCCGCAGTGAAGATGAAGGCCGGGCGCTGTATGACGAGATGGTGCGCTTTGGTGAAGATCTCGCCACTCGCGGCAAGCTGTTGGCCAGCCGCTCGCTGCGTCCGGACAAGCATGGCGTGCGGCTTCAACAAGCCGGTGGCAAACCGACGCTGCTGGACGGCCCCTTCGCCGAGTCGAAGGAAATGATCGGCGGCTTCTTCCTGATAGACTGCGCCGATCAAGATGAGGCCATTGCGATCGCCGAGCAATGCCCGGCCGCGCGTTTCGCCACAGTCGAGGTGCGTGAATGCGCGCCCTGCTATGTCGGTTGAGCGAGGACAGCTCATGTCGGTAACTACTCACCACCTCACGTCAAATGACGCCCCGCTGATGGAAACGTTATTGACGACCTTTGGTGAGGCCTTCGACGACATGCCATCTATACCGCACATCGCCCCAGCGAGACTTACCTACGGCGCTTGCTTGGTGGCGATTCCTTCATTGCGTTGGCTGCCTTGAAGGGCAGCGCGGTGACTGGCGATATCGCGGCCTACCAACTCAGGAAGTTCGAGCAGGAGCGCGGCGCCCATGTCATATTCGTGCAGGCCGATACCGGCGTCGAGAACGCGCCTACCATCGCGTTATACACGAAGCTGGGAAAGCGCGAAGATGTCCTGCACTTCGATATCGCCATCAGCGGCAGCAAGAAATCGGCCTGACGTCTGGCTCGGATGTCGATTTCGCCTCACGTCGTTCGTCGTCGAGACGAGCCCACCCAAGCGACGAACCCGACATTCGAGGAGTTAACCATGAGCACTCACGTCAAACCCATCCCCGAAGGCATGCACAGTCTCACCCCGCACCTCGTCTGCCGCGGTGCCAATGCGGCGATGGACTTTTATATTCAGGCTTTCGGCGCCACGGACGAGGGTCGCCTGCCAGGGCCCGACGACAAACTGATGCACGGCATGCTGCGTATCGGCGATTCGGCGCTGATGCTGGTCGACGAGAATCCGGACTGGGGCATGTCGAGCCCGCTGTCGCTGGACGGTTCGCCGGTCACCGTGCATCTGTACGTGGAGGATGTCGATGCAACGATCGCCCAGGCGGTGGCCGCCGGCGCACGCGTCACCATGCCCGCCGAAGACATGTTCTGGGGTGACCGCTACGGCAAGCTCGTCGACCCCTTCGGCCACGAGTGGTCGGTGGCCACCCACCTCCGCGACCTCAGCTCGGAAGAGATCCAGGCCGCTATGAAAAATGCTTGCCCCGAAGCATGAGGAGACCGCCATGGTTAGCCAGATCTTCGTCAACCTACCGGTCGCCGATCTCGAGGCGTCGATCGCCTTCTTCACTCGGCTGGGATTCACCTTCAACCCCGAATTCACCGACGATACGGCCACCTGCATGATCGTCGGCGACAATATCTTCGTGATGCTGCTCACCCGCGAGCGCTTCGCCGAGTTCACCCCGCTGCCGGTGAGCGATGCCCACGCGGTCACCGAGGTGCTGGTGGCGCTCGCGCTGGAGAGCCGCGAGGCGGTGGATGCCATGGTGCGCGAGGCGCTCGCCGCCGGCGGTGCGACCTATAATGAACCTCAGGATCACGGTTTCATGTATGGCTACGGCTTCCAGGATCTCGACGGTCATATCTGGGAGCTGGTGCACATGACGGGAGCACCCGGGAGCACGGCGTGACGAACCAGGAGCTTGTCGCAACCATCGAGGCGATCTGGCGCATCGAATCGGCAAGAGTCGTTGCCGGCCTCGCGCGCCTGACTCACGACCTAGGCCTGGCGGAGGACTTTGCCCAGGACGCCCTGGTCGCCGCACTGGAGACTTGGCCCAGCACGGGCATCCCCGATAATCCCGGCGCCTGGTTGATGGCTACAGCCAAGCGCCGCGCCCTCGATCGCCTGCGCCACCAGAGCATGGCCGCATCCAAGCATGTGGAACTCGCCCGGGAGTTGGATGCCCGCCACGCCTTGTTCGAACAGGCTTTGACCGAGCGGATTGATGCCACCCTCGATGGCGACATCGACGACGACGTCTTGCGCTTGCTCTTTACCGCCTGCCATCCGGTTCTCTCACCCGATGCACGCGCCGCCCTGACGCTGAAGGTGGTCGGCGGCCTCACCACGGAGGAGATCGCCCGGGCCTATCTCAAGTCTGAACCAACCATCGCGCAACGCATCGTGCGCGCCAAGCGCACCCTGACCGAGGCGCACGTGCCTTTCGAGGTGCCGCGCGGCGCGGCGCTCACACCGCGACTCGCCTCGGTGCTCCAGATCATCTACCTGATCTTCAACGAAGGCTATGCGGCCACCGCCGGCGATGACTGGATGCGACCGACGCTATGTGACGAGGCACTGCGCCTGGGCCGGGCGCTGGCCGAACTCATGCCGCAGGCGTCTGAGGTTCACGGCCTGGCGGCATTGATGGAGATACAAGCCTCGCGCCTGCCCGCTCGAGTCGATGCAAACGGCGATCCTATCCTGCTGCCGGACCAGGACCGAAGTCATTGGGATCATCTACTGATCCGCCGTGGCCTGGCCGCACTCGCCCGCGCCGAAGCACTGCCCGGCGCGTTTGGTCCCTACACGCTGCAAGCAGCGATTGCCGCCTGCCACGCGCGTGCCGCGACCCTTGAAGATACCGACTGGCCGCGCATCACGGCGCTCTACGACGCACTCGCTGTAATCGCCCCATCCCCGGTCATCACACTCAACCGTGCCGTCGCCGTCGGCATGGCCTTCGGCCCGGCGGCCGGGCTGGAGCTTGTCGATGGCCTGCTCGCGGAGCCAACACTGGCACACTACCATCTACTGCCCAGCGTGCGCGGCGACCTACTCGCCAGACTCGACCGCATCCCCGAGGCCCGCGCAGAGTTCGAACGCGCCGCCACCCTCACCCGCAATGGCCGGGAACGGGCCCTGCTGTTGGCGCGGGCGGCGGCGTGTACGGTAAAACGGCGACGACCCTAACTGTCAGGCACTCAAAGGAGAAAGTCTGATGAAAATCGAAGAGGTGTTTCCCTACCTTTGCGTCACAAACGCAGCTGCCGCCATCGATTTCTACCAGCGCGCGTTCGATGTGACCGAAACCAGCCGCCTCACCGAACCGACTGGACGCATCGGCCATGCCGAGCTGGCGTTCGGCCCCATGACGCTAATGCTCTCCGACGAGTTTCCCGGATACGACATCCACTCGGCTTCGACCATCGGTGATACACCCGTCACGATCCATCTGCATGTGGACGATGCCGATGCCGTGATAGCACATGCGGTCCAGGCCGGAGCAGTCCTTGAGCGCGCCCCCGAAGATCAGTTCTTCGGCGAGCGCTCCGGCGTCGTTCGAGACCCCTTCGGTCATCGTTGGTTGATTGGCCATCACATCGAGGATGTCCACAACGACGAGATGCAGCGCCGCTATACACAATTGCTAAAGGGCGACAGTGAACCTTCCGGTTGACAACCTGCGGCCCGCAACCGAAGCAAATCCGCTTCGCGGGTTTTACCGGGCAATGCTAATCGGGATATTGGCCTTGCTCGCTGGATGCTCGAATGGGCCAGCCGCATCCTCGACCGAGACTGCGGCGCGGCTCGCTTCAATCCATCGCGCCGAGTACTTGACCGTGGATGGCGCCGGACTCTTCCTCATGATCCGTGGCGAGGATCGACGCAGACCGATCCTACTGTGGCTGCATGGTGGGCCAGGCGGCGCGGAGCGCCCGCTGTTTCGTTACTATAACGGTGATCTGGAAAAGCACTTAGTGGTCGCCTACTGGGATCAGCGCGGCGCGGGCCGCTCCTTCGATCTGCAGGCCGATCCGCGGCGCTTGACCGTAGCGCGCCATCTCACCGACCTGGATGTCGTCGTCGATCATCTGCGCTACCAGTTTGGCCGCGACAAGATCATCCTCGTCGGCCATTCCTGGGGCAGCATGCTCGGCCTCCTCTATGCTCAACGCCATCCCGAGAAGGTGGCCGCCCTTATTGCGGTGGCGCCGCTGATCGCGCCACTTGAATCCCAGCGGCAGGAACACGCATTCATCCTCGGCGAGGCGACACGGCGACAGGACGAGGCCGTTCTGGCACGCCTGTGCGAGATCGGGCCACCGCCCTATGAAACGGCGGACCAGGTGCTGGCAATAGAGTCGCTGGCGGGCCGGTACGGCGCCGTCTTTCACCGCCAGCCCAACCGCTTCTGGGTACTGGTGGCCGGCGTGTTCCGCAGGCTCGTGACGCCTTGGGAGATTCCGCGCTTCCTCCGCGCCAACCGGGTATCGCTAGACGCGATGACCCCCGAACTCCTCACTCTCGATCTCACGCGTTCAGTGCCGCGAATCGCGGTGCCAGTGTTCTTTCTTCTCGGGCGCTACGATCATCATGCGGGCTCGGCCATCGCCGCGCATTACTTCAAGGTGCTCGAGGCACCAGAAAAGCGACTGATTTGGTTCGAGCACTCGGCGCACAATCCGCCCTTCGAGGAGCCTGCGCGATTAGATAAGGTCATCGAGCGCCTAGCACGGACTCTCGATAGCGGCGCATCGCCCCCTGGCTGCCTCCACCAAAGGAGGATTCAGACGCCATGACAGCCCTTGTGCCCTCCCTCCTCCTCTTGGCCACACTCGGCAGCGGCCTGATCGCCGGGCTGTTCTGTGTCTTCTCGAACTTCATGATGCGGGCTCTGGCGTGGATTCCGACACCGACCGGCATCGCCGCCATGCAGGCAATCAACCGGGCCATCGTGAATCCGGCGTTTCTCGTCGCATTCTTCGGTACCGGCGTCGCCTTCGCACTGGCCGTCCTCCTCGGATGGCGGCAACTCGACTCCGCCTCGCTCGCCTGGGCGATCGCCGGCGGTGCGGCCTATCTGATCGGCGGTATCGGCGTCACCCTGGCCTTCAACGTGCCCCTGAACGATCGCCTCGCCTCAGCTGATCCCGACAGCGAGGAAGGCTCGGCGGCATGGGCGATATATCTCGTGACCTGGGTGCGCTGGAATCACCTGCGTTCGATCGCGACTCTGATCTCCACCCTATGTTCGATCATCGCAATATGGCTCGCGAACGGTCACGGGTAAGCCGGGGCCTTTTCGGATTCAATCTGACCCGGCCCGGATACCGCATTGAATGAACACAAGGTAGCTTATGGAACCGGAAGTGCTCACCATCTTCGCCATAGCCTTCGTGATGATCAGCTATCTTGCCTGGAAACATTGGCATTGAGAGGCGACCCGTGTCGAGGACCGGTAAAGCGCTCATATGGCTCGCCGTTGTTGCGGCGGCGATTTCGGTTCTATTTGCGGTTTCGCTGGCCCTGCCGGTGCCTGCCTGGCGCACCGGGCGGCTTCCGGCGCCGCCCCTCCCGGTTGTCGAGAACGGGCCGAAGATCGAAGCGCCGGAACGCATCTGGATCGATACCGACGCGGCCTGCGGTATCGCGCGTCGTGCGGACCCCGACGACTGCCTCGCACTCATGCTGTTGGCCCGCACGCCGGATATCGAGATCGTAGGCATCTCCACCGTATTCGGGAATGCCGAGCTCGATATGACAGACCGGACGACTCGCAGGCTAGCAAGCAAACTGCGTGAGGACGGCGCCCGAGTACCGGCGGTGCGGCGCGGAGCCGATGCGCCGAGTGCTTCGTCGGCACCGGCGCAGGACGCGCTGAGGCGCGCGCTTGCCGATGGCCCCCTGACCCTCATTGCCCTCGGACCGCTAACGAACATCGCCGCCGCGCTTGAAGGGCGGCCTGACCTGCAGGCGAACGTCGTGCGAATCGTGGCCGTCATGGGCCGCAGACCGGGGCATATCTTTCATCCCTCCGAAGGCAATGGCGAGGGCGTGCTTTTCGGCCATGGCCCCATTTTTCGCGACCTGAATTTCGACAAGGATCGGGAGGCCGCCACAAAGGTGCTTGCCATGGGGCTGCCTCTATCCTTGATTCCTTATGATGTGGCACGCGAGGTCAGCTTGACGGGCCCCGATCTTGACCAGATCGCGCGCTCAGGAGTGACCGGAGCATGGATCTCATCCCGCGCCCAGGGCTGGCTCGAGTTCTGGCAGGAAGAGATCGGCCAGGACGGCTTCCATCCATTCGATCTTCTGGCTGCGGCTTATGCCCTCGATTCGTATCTCTTCGATTGCGCCGCAGCCGATGCCTGGGTCGGCAAGGATGAACGGCTGAGCAATGTCTGGTTCTACGATCCCGTGGCCCTTCAGGTAGGAGGCACGGCGGAGCGCCCGGCGGACCCACGTGCCGAAAACGAGGCGATCTATTGCGTGACCGCCGATGCCGCCTTGCATCGCCGACTGATGGACGGGTTGACCGGAATGGGTAGGCAGGCTTCGATCGATTAGAGACCGATGGGAGAAAACGCCGGCCCAGTTGCCGATGGTGATCTACCGGTTTCAGCGTGGTTGCCCCTGACCCAAATGACCGGATGCCCCCTCTGACGGCATGGAAGTGGAAATCTTGGCTTCATCCTTATGCCGATTCTTCGCGATCAGCACATACAGCGAGGGCACCACGAACAGGGTGAACAATGTGCCGATCGCCATGCCACCCACCAGCACCAGGCCGATGGAGTTGCGTGCCGCAGCCCCGGCGCCGGTCACCAGCACCAGCGGAAAGTGGCCGGCGATGGTGGCGATGCTGGTCATCAGTACCGGGCGCAGGCGGATCATTGCCGCCTCGTGTACGGCGTCGAGTTTGCTGGCGCCCTGTTGCTGCAGCTTATTGGCGAATTCGACGATGAGGATACCGTTCTTGGCGATCAATCCGACCAGGGTGACCATGCCGACCTGGGCATAGATGTTCATGGTCGTGGTCCAACCGTTGGTCCAGTACGGCATGTTGGGATCGGGCATCTTCAGCACGGTGAAGATCAGCGCACCGAACATCGCCAGCGGCACCGAGCCGGCGAGGATCACTAAGGGGTCGCGGAACGAATTGAACTGAACCGCCAGCACCAGAAAGATCATCAGCACGGCCAGCGAGAACGCCGGCAGGAACTTGTTGCCCTCGGTGCGCAACTGGCGCGACTCGCCGGTGTAGTCGAAGCTGTAGCCCGGTGGCAGGATCTCGCGAGCAGTATCTTCAAGAAAGCCGAGGGCCTCGTCCAGGGTGCGGGCGCTCACGCCGGAGAGCTTTACCGCGTTGAGCTGCTGAAAACGGTTGAGCGAGCGAGCCACGACCGAGTGCTCGATATGGGCGACCGTGGACAGCGGCACCATCTGATCATCAGGGCCAGTGATATAGATATTACGCAGTTGCTCGCTGTTGAGGCGATCATTGCGTCGAATCTGCGGGATCACCTTATAGCTGCGGCCATCCATATTGAAGCGGTTGACGAAATCGCCGCCGGTGGCCACTGCGAGGTCTGCACCAACCTGGGATAGTCGCAACCCCAGCGTCGCCACCTTGTCGCGGTCGAACACTAGCGTCGCCTGGGGCTGATCGAGCTTCATATCGATGTCGGGGGGAAAGAAAAACAGTCCGCTCTGCATCGCCCTCCTCTGCAACTCCTGGGCAAACTCGAACAGACGCTCGGCATCGGCGGTGGAGGTGATGAGAAACTCCACCGGGAAGTTGCTGCCGCCGGGCAGCGCCGGCGGCGTGGTCATGAACACCTGAATCCCCGGTATCTTCGACACCTCGGCCTGCACCTCCGGCAGGATCTGGGTCACCGTTCGGGTACGCTCGCCCCAGGGCTTCACCACCACGCCACTGAAGCCGTCCGCGCCAATCGTCGCACCGATCGAAGGTGGAAACAGCAATTGAAAGGTCAACGCGGCCTCCGGAACGTCCAGCATGACTTGTTCGGCTGCCTTGGCGTAGACCGCGTTCTGGTCGGTGGTCGCGTTGGCGGCGGTATTGATGATGCCGAACAGCACGCTCTGATCCTCGGTCGGCGCCAACTCCTTGGGCGAGAACAGGAACATCGGGATAGTGCACAGACTTACCAGAATCCATACCAGATAGACCGCAGGCCTCGCCTTGAGCGTGGCGCCGAGCGTGCGGCCATAGGCCTCGCGCAGGCGATCGAAACGATGATTGAGCCAACCGCTCAGACCGCGCTCTTCGTCCTTGGCACTGCGCAGCAGCGTCGCGGCCATGGTCGGCGAAAGCGTCAGCGCGACCACGCCGGAAATCGCTACCGCACCCGCCAGGGTGAAGGCGAACTCTCGGAACAGCGCACCGGTCAAGCCGCCCTGCAGGCCGATCGGTATATACACAGCGACCAAGGTGACGGTCATGGCGATGATCGGTGCGACCAGCTCCCGAGCGCCGAGCAAGGCGGCTTCACGCGGGGTGCGTCCCTCGCGCAAATGCCGCTCCACGTTCTCCACCACCACGATGGCATCATCGACCACCAGGCCGACCGAGAGCACGATGGCAAGCAGCGTCAACAAGTTGAGGGTGAAGCCGAACAACTGCATCAGAAAGATGCCGCCGATCAGCGATACCGGAATCGCCATCACCGGTACCAGTACCGAACGCACCGAGCCGAGGAACAGAAAGATCACCGCGATCACGATCAACAGGGTGTCGGTGAGCGTGCCGGTCACCTCGTCGATGGCGTTACTGACATACTCCGAGGCGTCATAGCCGATGCTGGCCTCCAACCCGGCTGGCATATCCTCCTTGATCCGCTCGAGCTCCGCGCGCACGCCGTCGATCACCTCGATGATGTTGGCGTTGGGCTGTGGGAACACGCCGGCAAACACCGCCGTCTGTCCCGAATAGCGCACCAGGGTGTCATAATCCTCGGCACCCAGCTCCACATCGGCGATGTCCTCCAGACGCACGATGGTGTCGTCCTGCTGATAGATGACCAGGCGGCGAAAGTCCTCCGGGCTGTGCAGATCGGTGTTCGCCGCGAGCTTGGTCTGCACCAGCGCACCCTTGGTATTACCGATGGCGGCCAGATAGTTGTTGGCTGCCAGCGCCTCGCGTACCTGCAAGGGACTGATATGCAGCGCCGCCATGCGCTCGGGCTTGAGCCAGACGCGCATGGCGAAGGTACGTGCGCCGAAGATCTCGATCCGCTGCACGCCGGTGACCGACGAGAGGCGCGGCTGCACCACCCGGGTCAGATAATCGGTGATCTGCTCCGGCGTCAGGATGTTGGAAGAAAAGCTCAGATAGGCCGCGGCGAACTCCGAGTCCGCCGATTGCACGCTGATGGCTGGCACCTGGGCCTCGGCGGGCAGGTCGCTGCGTACCTGATCGACCTTCGACGAGATGTCGGCCAGTGCCTTGGTCGAGTCGTAGTTGAGCTTGAGCCGGGCGGTGATGATCGAGATGCCCTGCAGGCTCTTCGATTCGATGTAATCGATGCCTTCCGCCGCCCCGATGGCACGCTCCAACGGCGTAGTGATGAAGCCACGCACCAATTCCGCGCTGGCGCCGACATACACTGTCGAGATCTGCACCGATGCATTTTCACTCAGGGGATACTGGCGCACACTCAGCGAATGCCAGGCACTGAGGCCGGCGATAAGGATGATGAGATTGACCACGATCGCCAGCACTGGGCGACGAATGAAGATATCGGTAAAGTTCTGCACGGAGCGATGCCTCAGGATTCCGGCGGATGGGGGTCGAGACTGGCGTTGGGTGCCAGCGTATTATCGACGACCACCTGCATACCGGAGCGCAATTTGAACACACCGCTAGTCACCACGGTTTCGCCGGCTTTCAGGCCATCGACTACGTCGACGAAATCACCGCGCGCCCGTCCCAGTTGGACGAATTGCTGACGCAGCAGTTGCTCGCTTTCCCCGGTTTTCTCATCCTGGTGTTTTTCAACCACGAACACCGAGTCGCCGAAGGGCGCGTACAGCACTGCGGTCGCGACCACCGGCAACACTGATTGCCTGTCCGGCTGCAGCACCTCGACCTGGGCAAACATGCCTGAACGCAGTTTCTCCTCGGGATTAACAACCAGTGCCCGCACTCGCACGTTGCGCGTTACCGGGTCGACCTCTGGATTCACCGCGATGACCTCACCGGAAAAGATATCCCCCGGTGCGGCGTCGGTGGTTACGCGCACGCTCATGCCCGGCTTCAGTTGCAGGATCTGCTGCTGAGGCACCGAGAAATCCACATGAATCGGATCCAGCGTTTGTAGCGAGACGATGGGGTCGCCTTCGCGCAGAATCTGGCCGAGATTGACCAGACGCAGCCCCAGATGGCCAGCAAACGGCGCGCGCACCGTCTTCTTCGCGATCAGCGCGCGCATGTTGTCGACCTGGGCAGCGGTCTCCTTGAACTTGGCCTCGGCGCTATCGACGGCCTCTCGCGAGACCATGTTTTTCTTGCCCAACTCGCGTGCCCGTGTGACATCCGCCCTAGCCAACGCGGCGGTTGCCTCCGCCGAGGCGAGCTGGGCGTTTTCGCTCGCTGTATCGAGCTGCACCAGCATGTCACCCTTTTCAACGACGGCGCCGGACTCAAAGGCGATCCGCTCCACACGGCCATTGGCCTCGGCGCTCACCGTCACACCCTGTACGGCGGACACGGTGGCCGTGGCAGCGATGGCCTGCTCCCAGGTTGCCTTGTCAACGGTCATGGCAGTGACGGTCTCGGGCGGTTGCACCATGTTTTTGGCAGCCTCACCCATCGCCCCGAATTGACCGAACTTGGCATAGACGAGAGCACCGACCACAATAGCCACGCCGATGGCGGCGAAGAGCAGTTTTTTCAGCATTGCATCTGAAAACCTCGGTTAACGAGGACTACATGGACTCGTCGAATGACGCATCACGGAATCGACGTAACTCAATCAGATAAATGTAGTGCATAGCCCGGATACAGCACAGCGAAGCCAGGATTACAACATCAACGCTAGGGAGTTCGTCGGGGAAAGGCTTGTCGGTGACGCTGACGCCTCCACAACACGATTGCGTTGCACTACACGAGAAAGGGTTTTCTCCGTGTTGTTGATTCTTGGCACCATCAAACGACTAGCTGTTGATAGGTCCATCAAATTTCATAGAGGGACAACGATGATGAATTACGTCGATGGGTTTATGGCGATTTCGAGATGATTGTGCAAGCCTGAGCTGCAGAAGTTGTCGCCCTACCCTGCCACGAATCGCCTCACCGCATCGATGAATTCCTGTGCCGCCGGCTCGCGGCCCAGCAGCAGGTGGCCATCGCTATCAAGACTCGTGAACTCCGCGTTGGGAATTGAGGCAGCGATCTCGCGCCCTGAATCGATCGGAATGCGGCCATCGCGCAGCGAGTGAATGACCAGGGTGGGTGCGCGCACCAGGCCGAGCCGGTGACGCACGTCGATATCTCCGAAGGCCGAAAGAAAGCGCGCCGCGTTCTCCGGCGAGGTGGTGCGCCGCTGGAATTCATTGAACCAAGTAAGTTCCTCATGGGTGGCGCTGGGCATGAAGGTCGAGGAAAAGATCTGTCGATACGCCGGGTTGTCCTGCCCCCAGCCGGCTTTCGTCAAGGTGAGAATAGCCTCGCGCTCCTTGAGCATTTGCGGCGAGGCATCGATTCGCCAACCGGCGGCATAGGCGCCGAATAGAATAAGCTGCGATACCCGCTCGGGGTGGCGCACCGCGTACTCGATCGACACCGCGGCGCCTTGAGAGATGCCCAGCAGCGCGAAGCGCTCGAGGCCGAGCGCATCGATCACCGTCTCGAGATCCGTGATGAAAACATCGAAAGAAATCTCGCCGATGTCCCAGTCCGAGAGCCCGTTGCCACGCTCGTCGTAGCGTACCAGCAAATGCTCGCTGGCGAGTTCGCGAAACAGCGGGCTCCAGATTGGCGCGTCCCAGTCGAGCTCCAGATGGGTCAGCCAGTTGGCGGCCTTGACCAAGGGCGGACCCTCGCCGACACAGGCATAGGCGATGCGCACTCCATCCTTCGCGGTGCAGAAGTGAATCTTCTGGCGCGCCAACAACTGGCGAGGATGTTCGCTATCCGACTTGACGATAGGCTGCTCCGAGAGCGGTTCTAGCGGCCATTCTAGTCCGGCGCCGCGAAAACGCCGCTCCAACTCGCGGGACAAGGATTCGGCTTCCTGGGAAAGCGCCACTTGACGAAGGCAAACCAAGAGACGTGAGGCCGCCTCTCGGTTGAACGGATCCGCTTCCAGCCAAGCCTTGCTCCAGGGCAGCGCTTGATCGGGAGTCAAATTACTATGAGTGGCCAGCCGTTGCAGTACGCACACCTGTAGGCGCTGTACCTCCTGACGCTCGGCGGTCAGCCAGCGCTGAAAGGACTCCTGGTTGGGCAGATCGAGACCTTCGAGCAGCGGTTCGGCCAAGCGATCCGCCATCTCGCGCAATGGTACGACTGTAAGCCCCTCCTGCTCGAGCCCTGTTGCCAGGCGGCGGATATCGATCTCGGCCTGATGTGGTGCGAAGGTCACCCGTTCGCGATCCGCTACCAGCCGTTCGGTGGCGGCATCGTTGACCACCGAGCGCAGCTTGCTCAAGGACCAGCGCAAGGCGGCGCGTGGATCGTCGGGTATGTCCCAGAACATCTCACATAGCCGATCGCGACGCTGGGGACGCGCGGTCAAAGCGAGATAGGCCAACAGGGCACGGGTCTTCTTCGACGCCGGCAAAGGCATAGTCACGCCATCCTGGCTTACCGTCAGTTCTCCCAGGGTTCGAATCGCCAGCTTAGGCATCGTTGCGCGCCCACGAAGTGGCTTCATCACCTACAGTTTCGACGGCTTTTTGCGAAAATTCCACGCTGGTTACAACGCTGGCTACCACGACAGGCACATAAATTTCATGTGGCAAGGCTCGGCACAGGGCCGTGGCCAAAAGAGGTACACCAGCATGACCTATCGTACAAAAGTTCTACCCCAGGCCTCCGGCGAATTGTTTCTGACCGATGGCGGCCTGGAGACGGATCTGATCTTCAACCGCGGCGTCGAGATTCGCGAATTCGCCGCCCACACCCTGCTTTCCAGCGCAGCGGGCCGCCATGCCTTGGCCGAGTATTTTCGCGGATTCCTGTCCCTCGCCCGAGAATGCGGGACCGGCTTTATCCTCGACGCTCCGACCTGGAAGGCTCATGGCCACTGGGCGCAGGATCTCGGCGCCTCGGAAAGCGAGCTGCACGCGGCGAATCTTGAAGCCGTGAACTTCATCGCGACGTTGCGAGATGAGTTTGTCGGCAACAAAGGGCCCGTCGTGCTCAATGCGGTCATCGGCCCCAAGGGCGACGCCTACGCACCGGAAACCCTGCTGAACGCCGCCGAGGCCGAGGAGTATCACGCCCAGCAGATCGGTTGGCTGGTCGACAGCGAAGTGGAGATGGTCTCGGCGCTCACCTTCACCCAGGCCGAGGAGGCCACCGGCATCGTCAAGGCGGCGCACAAGGCCGATCTGCCCATCGTCGTCTCCTTCACTGTGGAGACCGATGGCCGACTGCCCACTGGTCAGCCCCTGGGCGAGGCCATCCAGGAGGTAGATGCAGCGACCCGGCAGGCCGCGTCCTACTTCATGATCAACTGCGCGCATCCGGAGCATTTCCTCGATGCCATCACCGACGAAAGCTGGACGCGCCGCATCAAGGGGTTGCGCTGCAACGCCTCGCGCTGCAGCCACGCCGAACTGGATGCTGCGGAGGAACTCGATGCGGGCAACCCCCGGGAGCTGGCGTCCCTCTATCGCGCACTGGTCGCCAGGATGCCCTGGATCAACGTGCTCGGCGGCTGCTGCGGCACGGACCTGCGCCATGTCAGTGCGATCGTCAATGCCTTCAACTCGGACGACGCCATGGCGAGCTAAGCCGGCCAACAACCTGGAACTGGCCGACAACGACCACACGACGACAGGAGACTTAATCATGAAAATGAAGACATTCACCCTGACTGCCGCGGCAGTGCTCGTCACCGCGATCAGTAGCGCTTCCCTCGCCCACGATGACGCGCGCAAGACGGAGCTGTTCAAGCCCGGCGTCGGCTTCGCCGGCGAGCGCGCCGAGCCGACGGCGAATCCTGCCGCTCGGGTGCCGCTGTATACCGGGCTCGGCAGCCGCAGCTACAAGATCACCACCCGTAGCCCACGAGCCCAGGCATATTTCGATCAAGGCTTGAAGCTCGCCTGGGGCTTTAACCACGCCGAGGCGCGCCGCGCCTTCCGCGAGGCCCAGCGGCTCGATCCGAGCTGTGCCATGTGCTTCTGGGGCGAGGCCTTCGTGCTAGGTTCCAATATCAACGATGCCATGCACGATGAGGCCATCGCCCCGGCCTTCGAGGCGATCAGCCAGGCGATGGCATTAAAGAGCACTGCGACTTCCAGGGAGCGGGCACTGATCGAGGCCCTGGCCAAGCGCTACGCTGCGGACTCAAACGCGGATCGCGTGGCGTTGGATCAGGCGTGGGCGGACGCCATCCGGACGGTCGCCCAGCGCTATCCGCAGGATGCGGATATCCAGGTGCTCTACGCCGACGCCATGATGAACCTGCAACCCTGGGATTACTGGGAAGCGGACGGCGTCACCCCCAAGGGGTATGCGGCGGATATCGTCGCCACCCTGGAGCGTGCGCTTGTCACCGCGCCGGGGCATCCGGCGGCGGCGCACCTCTATATTCACGCCGTGGAAGCCTCCGCGACCCCGGAACGCGCGGAGTCTCATGCGGACGCCCTGCGCGGCACGATGCCGGGAGCCGGTCATCTGACGCACATGCCGGCGCATATCTATAGCCGGGTCGGTCGCTACAAGGATTCGCTGGCCGTCAACCGGGACGCCATCGCCGCAGACGAGCGAATGCTGGAGGCGATGGGCGATGCCGCTAGCCCGCTCTACCGCTTCGGCTATTATCCGCATAACGTGCATTTCCTGATGGTGGCCGCCCAACTGTCCGGGGCCAAGGAGGACGTGCTGGCATCCGCCGAGAAGCTCGACGCCATCACCTCGGATGAGGTTTCCGCCGAGCTCGGCTGGGCGCAGGCGATCAAGACCGCGCCCTATTCCGCCCACGCCCAGTTCGCGGAACCGGAAGCCATCCTGGCGCTGGCTGACCCCGGCGACCGCTTCCCCTTCGTCAAGGGCTATTGGCACTATGCCCGTGGCGTAGCCTTCGCCCGGCTAGACCGGATCGACGAGGCTTTGGCGGAAGCGAGGGCACTGAACGAGCTATACACCAACGCGGATCTGGACGGATTAGAGGCACAGTACGTCCCGGCGCGCACCCTGCTCGAGATCGCCAAGCACGTGGTGGAAGCGCGAGTCGAACAGGCCCGGCAAGACTACTCGGCTGCCGAGCACCACCTGCAGGAAGCGATTGCCCTGGAAGATACGATTGCCTACATGGAACCGCCCTACTGGTACTACCCCATCCGCCAGACTCTCGCGGCGGTTCAGCTTCAGAACGGCCGCGCCCAAGAAGCGATCTCGACCTTCCACCAGGCGCTGACGAAACAGCCGAAAAACGGCTGGGCGCTATGGGGACTACTGCAGGCGCAGCAACAAGCCGGCGACGCCTCCGCCAGGCAGACAGAGCGCGAGTTTCGCCGGGTATGGCTTGGGGATAATGCCTTGCTGGCACTGGATCGGCTGTGAGCCTATTTCATGACCGGCCAGCAATATCGCTGGCCGGTCTGCAAACAAGGGTAAATACGCGAACAAACGACTTCTTAACCAAGCACCTCGACCGGCATGCCCACCTCCAGTTCCCCACCGGTCAGCACGACCAGATTCTGACCGAATTCGACTTGTCCGGTCAGACCACGCCGGTACCCTGCCAGGGTGCGCAGGGGCTCGCGTTGATCGATGAAGGTACCGGTCTGCGGATCGACGGTGATCATGGCGCAGCGGGTACAGGGTTTGCGCACCGCGAGTTCCGTCTCGCCGATGCGCAGCAGATGCCACTGATCTTCGGCAAAGGGTAGATCACCGGACACCACCAAATTGGGTCGGAACTGGGCCATGACGTGATCGCCCGGGGCACGTTGATTAAGATCCTCGAGAGAGGCTTCACCGATCATCATCAAGGGAAAGCCATCGGCGAAACTGAGTCGTTTACCGATCGCCTGGCGATAACGCGGCGAACGCTCGCCCAGCCATAGGAAACGCGCCGGCTCGCCGATCGCCTGCTCGCACCAGCGATCCGCTTCGGGTGTGGTGGTCAATGCCCGGAAACTGTCATTCCATACTTGAGTCGCAAAGGACGCTTTTTCGAAGGCGTCGAAGGCGAGCGCCAGGGGCTTAAGGGCCGGGTGATACAGCACGATCCCTGCATCGTTCAACTCTCCACGAATCGTCACCAGCTGCGGATGAGAGCGGGCGGTGAGAAAAACGCCGTCGGGTCTTGCCAGCATGAAGCGTCGATCACCCTCAAGCCCCTCTTCATCCACGGCGGTACGCTCCAGCGACTCACCGGCAGTGGATTTGATCGGATAGCGATAGAGAGCTGACAGGTGCAACCTATTGGAGGGCATTGGACGCTTTCCTGCTCATGGATGACGATCTTCAAGGTTATAACGCGCCATCACTTGCTGGCGAGCTTGGGCTTGAAGCCAAAGCCTTCGATGGCATCGCGTAGATCACCGCTGTTTTTCTTCAATTCCACTCTCAGGGTCGAAAACTCGCGGCGCACCGGATATTCGGCACGATAACGATCGAAGGCCTGGGTCAGGCCCAGCCGTCTGCGATAACGATCAAACCCGAGCATGTCGCGACGCACGTCATAGCAGGCCCGGACACATAACGACAAGGCCTCCATGGGCGGCGCTGAACCCGACAGCACGATCTTGCGCAGCCAGTTTTCGGGTTTGATCTGGCCGAGCTTGCGCCGCGCCGGCAAGCCGAAATGGCGCATCATGGCTTGATAGACCCGTTCGGTACCCAGCATCTTGCCATCCAGGCTATAGCCGGCAATGTGTGGCGTGGCGATATCCACCAGATCATAGAGGACTTGGTCGATGGCGGGCTCGTTTTTCCATACGTCGAGCACGGTGCTCAGATCCGCCCGCTCCTCGAGGCGCTGACGCAGAGCCATGGTATCTATGCAGGTGCCCCGACCAGTATTGATCAACAGCGTTCCGGGTTTCAGCGCTGCAATACGTGTCGCGTCCAGTAGGTGACGGGTGGGATGCTCCCCTTCGTTGGTCAAGGGCGTGTGCATGCTGACGATGTCGGCGCGCTCGATCAGCGTATCGATATCGATGAAATCGTCACGATTTTCCGTTTCGGCTCGAGGTGGATCGCAGATCAGACAGGTGACATCGAGCGCCTCGAGCCGTTGGCGCAGGCGATCACCCACATTGCCGGCACCGACGATGCCAACGGTACGCTCCGCCAGCACGAAGTCCTGCTCTTCCGCCAGCATCAGCAGGCTGGAAAGCACATAATCGACCACGGACTCGGCATTGCTGCCCGGAGCGCTGGCAAAGCCGATCTGCTTGTCCCGCAGATAGTCGATATCCACGTGATCGGTCCCGATGGTGCAGGTACCCACGAAGCGTACCCGGGAGCCTTCTAACAGTGCGGCATCGACTCGGGTGATGGAACGCACCACCAGAATATCCTTGTCGTGCACGGCAGCGTTATCGATCTCACGCCCCGGCAACCGGACGATCTCGCCCAGCTCACCGAAGAATTCGTCCGCCAAGGGAACGTTCTGATCCACTAGTATGCGCATGGGTTGTCTCGCTTCTTGTTCGCAGGCTGGAGGCGGTTACAATATTGCACGCCATCTTAGGCCGCGCCTTCGAGCGCCACAAGGATAAAGCCGCCCGCCACAGGAGACCGCGTGATCGTCCGCTGGGAAAGCAACCATGACTACGTGCTCGTGCATGTTCATCAAGACATGTTCGGCGACTGGATATTCAGCCATGCCTGGGGCCAGATCGGCACCCAGTTCGGGGGTCTCAAACATCAGGTGGCGGGGAGTCACGATCAGGCCTTGATGTGGCTGGACGACGTCGCCCACATCCAAGGATCGCGAGGCTTTCAAAAGGTGCTCGAAGCCAACGATGACAGCCCCGAGGGACGCGATGCCGTCCGGCAGTTATCACTGCTGGGCATTTGAGACGCTAGCCGAGAAAGCGTCGTCCATTAACCCTTCGCGCACCGCCTGGTGGCGTTGGCGCCTCTTGACCCCGCGCATCTGCGACCGTTGCCAGCAATCCGCGAGCTTCGAGCCAGGCCGCCAATAGATTCGGCTCGAACCCACGCTCCAGCTCATCACCTTGCTCGTCCACCAGTACCGGAATCCGCATGCCATAATGCTCGATCAGGGCGTCGTCCTCGGCGATCTCGACCCGCTCGAGGACGATGTGTCCGACTCCGATACGAGCCAGTTCGGTCTCGAGCTGCTCGCAGAGATGGCAGCCCAGAGTGGTATAAAGCCTCAGTTGGCTCATGCGTCCTCGCGATGACGAATCAGGAAACAGTGATGCAGGTTAGGACGGCGCTGAAAATCCGGATCGAAGGTCTGAGCCGAGATGTCCTCCACCGCATAGCGTTCGCGCACGCCGTCGTCGAGCTTGAAACGCCGCTGATTGTTCGAGAAGATCAGCGTCCCTTCCGGGGCCAGGCGGGCCATGGCTAGATCCACAAGGCGGCCATGATCGCGCTGGATATCCAGGCTCTCCTCCATCTTCTTGGAGTTGGAGAAGGTCGGGGGATCGAGAAAGATCAGATCGAACTCGCTGCCGGCGGTCTCCAGCCAGTGAAAACAATCCTCCCGCACAACGCGATGGCGACTGGGATCGATACGATTGAGCGCCAGGTTGTCCCGGGCCCACTCCAGATAGGTGTTGGAAAGATCCACGCTCACGCTGTCGCTGGCGCCGCCCTTTTCATTTCCCAATGCAGCCTGCACCGTGGCGGCACCGGTGTAGCAGAACAGGTTGAGAAAACGCTTGCCGGCGGCCATTTCGGCGATCCTGCGCCGTACCGGGCGATGATCGAGAAAGAGTCCCGTATCCAGATAATCGCGCAGATTGACCCATAGCAGCGCACTGCCTTCCCGCACCTGGAAACGCTCACCGCTGCTGTCGCGCTTCTGGTACTGGGCCTTGCCCGTCTGTCGCTCGCGCTGCTTGAGGTAGATACGATCGGGGCGCACCTCCAGCACCTCGGGGATCACGCCCAAGGCATCCATGAGTCGACGCTGGGCCTGAGCGGCATCGACGGATTTCGGTGGTGCGTATTCCTGAACATGCACCCGATCACCATAGACATCCACCGCCAGGGCATATTCCGGCATGTCCGCGTCGTAGAGGCGATAACAGCTCTCGCCACTCTGCTTGAGCCACTTCTTGAGGCGCTTGCGATTCTTCTCAAGGCGGTTGGCGAACATCTGCGCGCCTTCCGAGTGCCGGGATGCGGACTCGGGCTTTGACGGTGCTTGCTCGAGGGTCCCCGACGCACTGCTCTCAGACACGTCGTTCGCAGGTACATCGATCAACAGTAGCTTGCAGTCCAGGGCGCCGTTCTTGAAGACGTACTGCTTGCGCGCCCGCAGCCCGGTACGATGGCCAAGCTCCGGGTTGCCGGTGAACAGGGCCAGGGTCCAGCCAGGGAATTCACGGCGCGCCCGTTCGCCCAGGTCCGCATACAGGGGCACCAGCTCCGGCAGCTCGCCAATACGCTCGCCGTAAGGGGGGTTGGTGATCATCAGCCCCGGCTCATCGCAATCTTCTGGCCGACGTAGTCGAGCTACAGCGCCGCCTCGAAAGTCGATCAGCGCGGGAATGCCGGCGCGCATGGCGTTGCTCTTGGCAGCAGACAACGCCTGAGGGCTTTGATCGACGCCGTAGAGCTTTGATTTGATTCGCCGTCGCCCTATGCTTGCCCGTGCCTCGGCTTCGCGCTTGAGTTCGCGCCATAGCACGTTATCGTGCCCTGCCCAGCCATGGAAGCCAAAGCGTTCCCGATTGAGGTTCGGCGCGATATCCGCCGCCATCAGCCCTGCTTCGATGACCAGGGTGCCGGATCCGCACAGCGGATCAATGAGCGGCTCGCCACGTTTGGCCCGCGCCGGCCAGTCTGCCCGCACCAATAGTGCCGCCGCCAGGTTCTCTTTGAGGGGTGCATGGCCGGGGTCGCGGCGATATCCTCGCTGATGCAGGCTGGTGCCGGCCAGATCGATGCCCAGAGTCAATCGACCGCGATGCAGATGCACGTACAAGCGCATATCCGGCTGACGCAGCTCCACTCGCGGACGCTCTTGACCCGCTTCGCGTAGCGCATCCACCACTCCGTCCTTGACCGTCTGAGCGCCGAAACGGGTATGGCGGATATGCTCTGACTGACCGTGAAAATCCACCGCCAGGGTCGTCCCGGGTGCCAGATGTTGTGTCCAGTCGATGCGTCTTGCCACTGCCTGCAGCGCTTCCGGGCGCTCGACCCCCTCTTCTCGCGCAAGACACAATACGATGCGATTGGCCAGCCGCGACCATAGGCAGGCGCGGTAGGCCACTTCGAGTGCTGCCTGGAAGTAGACGCCGGCCACGGTGCTCTTGGTCGCCTGTCCGCCCAGACTACCGATTTCGGCGGCCAGAAGCTCTTCATTACCCTTGGGACAGGTAGCGAAAAGAATCATCGCGTCTTTTTTTTGATGCTCAGACATGGAATGAGAATCCCGGCATGGTGCGCTTTAATCCTCTTTTCTTTAACTAGTAACATTTTGGCAACAATTTGATGCTCGACAACACTAGTCGAATTGGTCTAAACATTAAGTCTAGTAGCTACTGAAAAAACGCATGCGTTTCTTGTCCGGACCCGGGGAATTTGCAAGGGTATTTTTTGCTTTCCTGGCAAATATTTCTTGAGTCCAAACTTGGTCTTTTCAGTGAGGTCATCCGATGAAACGACAGAAACGTGATCGCTTCCAGCGTGCTTATGTTCATGGGTATAAGGCTGGCATGGGAGGTCGCTCCCGAGATGACTGCCCCAGTCAGGATATCAATATTCGCGAATACTGGATGAGCGGTTGGCGTGAAGGTCGCGGGGATCAATGGTCGGGAATGACAGGTGTTTCCGGTATCCATAAAAACCCCATGGTGACTTGATTCAAGTATAGCTTTTCCGATCCGCTGATCGGCTAAAGAGACCCTTCAAGGCCCGTGTCTATGTCGCGGGCCTTCCTGTTTTTCTACGCTCTGCAAGGCCCGAACACATTCACCGACCAAACCAGGGCCTTGATAGATAAATCCGGTGTAGAGCTGAACCAGATCGGCGCCCGCCTCTCGCTTGGCCACCGCCCTCTCACCACTGTCGATGCCGCCGACACCGATGATCGGCAAGCTCGGCAGACAGCGGCGCAGCTCTTGTATCACGCGGTTGGATACCTCGAATACCGGGCCGCCGGACAACCCCCCTTGCTCGTCGGCGTGAGGCAAGCCGCTTACCGCCTCCCGGGATACCGTGGTATTGGTGGCAATGACCGCGTCGATGGCATTGCCCTCGAGGGCTCGGGCAACGAGCATTATTTCGTCATGCTCCATATCCGGAGCGATCTTGACCGCCAGTGGTACCGGCTTGCCCTTTTGCCGATCGAGACGCGTACACTCTTCGCGCAGTGCGCCAAGCAATGCATCAAGCTGCTCGCCAAACTGCAAGTTACGCAGCCCCGGTGTATTGGGCGAGGAGATATTGACCGTGATGTAGTGAGCGTGAGCATGTATCCGCGTCAGACAGGTCACATAATCATCGACGGCGCTTTCCACCGGTGTGGTCAAGTTCTTGCCGATATTGATGCCGATCACGCCGTCATAACGGCTCTTGCGCACGTTGGCGATGAGGTGATCGACGCCGGCATTGTTGAACCCCATGCGATTGATGATGGCGTGCCGCTGCGGCACGCGGAACATACGCGGACGCGGATTACCTGGCTGGGGCTTGGGTGTCACCGTTCCCACTTCGACGAAGCCGAACCCCAGTGCCCCAAGAGCGTCCAGGTGATCGGCATTCTTGTCCAAGCCCGCCGCGAGCCCCACCCGATTGGCAAAGCGCAACCCCATCAGTTCGACAGGGTCGTTACCGGTATCGCGCTTGTGCCAAACACCAAGAGCGCCGGTGCGATGCACTACATCCAGGCTCCTGAGTGAAAGCTCGTGGGCCGTCTCGGGATCGAGACGAAAGAGCAATGCGCGGGCAAGACTGTACATCATGCTTCTCTATTGAGTATCGAGTTGCTGCACTCGTAGGGTGTAGTTATTGACGCCGCTATTGGCGCTACCGAATTTCTGGCCATTGACCCAAACGGTATATCGCCCTGGCGTCAGCCGAGTTTCAATGTCGAAATCGCCCTCGAACCCCTTGGCCTTGTCACTGGCGACGACGTTACCGTTCTCATCCAGCACCCGGGCTTCAAGGCGATAGCTGGTCTCGCTGCCGACGAAGGTGGAACTGGTGATGGAAACGGTGCCGGCCTCGACTACGTCAAAGCTCAACACTTCGCCCTTGGTGCGAATATCGATATCCGCCACGATTTCGTCGAAGGCATCCGGCATCACCTGCTCGGACGCATTGCCACCTCGGGTAACCTCATCAGCGGCTGCTTCGCTTTCGGAGCCTGCCGTGGCGTTCTGCGGCGACGGCACATCGAGAGCACTTTGCTGCTGCGAGGACAAGGAGGGTGAGGGGTCATTCGTCGGCATGCTTCCCGACGTTCCGGCAGAGCGACTAGCCTTGGGCGCCGCAATGGCGGCCACTTCATCGTCACTATTGACGAACGCCGTGGTGCGGCCATCACGTCCGGCGCCACCGAACTGGATACCCGATCCGCCATCGATTCCGCTGGCGTCGGTGTCCAGACGCTCGCCACTGGCATCGAGGCCGGCGACTGCAACGGTATAGCTGTTACCGCCGGTGGATTCACTACCGAACTTGTTGGCCGAGACGCGTAACACATAATCGCCCGGCTCGAGTTCCTCGACCAGTCGCAGCCCGCCATTCTGGCCAAGCCCCTTACCGCTTGCCAGAACATTGCCTCGAGCATCCAGCAACGCCGCTTCGATACGATAATCGACGGAATCACCGACGAAGGTGCTACTGGTAAAGGCGTAGCGCCCCGCTTTTTCAACGGTAAAAGGATGTTCGTGAGTGCCGCCGAAACCGAAGCTTTGGCTCCGGGCATCGGTACGCGAGGTAAAGAAACGGCTGAGATCGACCTTGGCGGCGGCCTTTTCGGCACGTTGTAGTGCCGCACTATCCGCTAAAGTGGGTAACGCCACACTGGACAGTCCCAGCGCCACGACGACAGGGAGTGCACGATATTTCATAGGGCCTCTCTACAATGACATTAGGGGAATCGCTGACCGGGTCGTGGCACAGCATACCAGAGAGAGCGCAATACGCATCGCTCTGCCGATAAATGCGCTTCACGCAGTGCGATGAGGAGAAAGCACAAGGCCTCTGCCCGAGCCATGTCGAACAGAGGCCTTCTATGGCGCTTGATGTTTTCTGGTCAACCCTTCCTATTCACTTTTTCAGCTTTCGCTGTTGCTCTCAGAAAGATCGACCAGCTTGCGAATCGCCACGGCGAACAAGGCAAAGCTCGTCTGCACCCCGGCGTTCATCTCGGTGATCAGCTTGCACCAGCGCTCATGCAGGTCCTCATGGCGCTTGAGCCACTCTTCCACTCGCGGTTTAGCATCCTTCGGTGCGTCCTCCAGATTCAGCACATTGACCGTGAGGGCCAACTGCTGGCGATCGAGATCGTCGCGGAACGCCTCCCGAGCCTGGGTCTGCCAGCTGTCGCGAACCTCCAGGGCGTTGACCTGCTCGGTCATCCACGGCAGTTCCAGGCGCTGACCTAGTTCGTAGTAGACATCGGCGACGCGATGGATCTTCTCGTCAGTCTGGCGTGCCGCTCCGACGATGCCGAGCCCGGCGTAGAGGTTGTGGGTCGCGGCAATGATGTCCGCCAGCGCCTTGGGCACCCCGGCCTTGTCCAGGTCGTCGCGACGCTTTTTCCAGGCCTTGAGATCGTCGCCTCCTAGCCGTTTGCCGATGCTCTCCTGGAGTTGCGTCAAGCGCGGCGCGAAATAGTCGATGTTCTCCTGGGCCGATAGGCTGGAGCGCTGACGCAGGAACCAGCGAGCCATGTGATAGATCAGGCTTCTCAACTCGAGCATCATGCGATACTGCACCTGACAATCGACCTTGTTATCCAGCGCTTCGATCTGTTGCCACAGACTTCCCAGGTTAAAGCTGTCTCGGGCAATGATGTACGCCCGGGCAATCTCGGCACGCCCCGCCCCGGTAGTGTCCAGCAACCGCCTGACGAAGACGATCCCCATGTGATTCACCAGATCGTTGGCGATCAGCGTAGCGACGATCTCGCGCTTGAGGCGATGATCGTATATCTGCTTGCTGAAGCGCTTGACCAGCACTTCCGGAAAGGCGGACTCCAGGTAGGATTGAATATAGGGATCGTCCGGCACCTCGGAGGCGATCAGGTCGTCCTTCAGGGTACTCTTGGAGTAGGAAATCAACACCGACAGCTCCGGCAGCGTCAGGCCTTCGCCTGCGTTGGAGCGCTCGATGAGCGTTTCATCGTCCGGCAGGAACTCCAGCTCGCGATCGAGATGTCCGCTGGCTTCGAGCTCGTTGATGAAGCGCCGGTAAGGCTCCATGTTCTGCTTGGCTAGAATTACCGACAGGGAAAGCGCCTGGGCCTGCCGATAGTTGCTTAATAGCACCAGCCTGGCGACATCCTCGGTCATGTCCGCCAGCAACTGGTTGCGCTGCTTGTCGGTCATGTCTCCCTGCTTGACGATGTCGTCGAGCAGGATCTTGATGTTGACCTCCTGGTCCGAGCAGGTCACGCCGCCGGCGTTGTCGATGAAGTCGGTGTTGACCTGCACCCCACGCCAGGCTGCTTCCATGCGCCCACGCTGCGTCATACCCAGGTTACCGCCCTCACCGATGACTCGACAGTTGACCTCGCGGCCATCGATACGCAGGCTATCGTTGGCCTTGTCGCCTACGTCCGCATGCGACTCTGCGCTGGACTTGATATAGGTGCCGATACCGCCGTTCCAGATCAGATCGACCTTCGACTTGAGCATCGCGCTGATCAGGTCATTAGGTGATAGCTTGTCCGCCTTGATACCGAAGACACTCTTCATTTGCGGGGTAATGGTGATCGACTTGGCGCTGCGCTTGAAGACACCGCCGCCTTCCGAGATCAGCGAGCTGTCGTAGTCCTCCCAACTCGAGCGCGGTAGCTCGAACAGACGCTTGCGCTCATTGAAGGTCTTGGCGGCATCCGGGTCGGGGTCGATGAAGATATGCAGATGGTTGAAGGCACCGACCAGACGTATCTTGTCGGACAGCAGCATGCCGTTGCCGAAGACGTCACCCGCCATGTCGCCGATACCCACCACGCTGAACTCGTCCTGTTGAGTGTTGACGCCGAGTTCGCGGAAGTGACGCTTCACCGATTCCCAGGCACCGCGTGCGGTGATCGCCATCTTCTTGTGGTCGTAGCCGTTGGCACCCCCCGAAGCAAAGGCATCGCCTAGCCAGTGACCGTACTCGAAGGATATCTCGTTGGCGATGTCCGAAAACGATGCCGTGCCCTTGTCGGCGGCCACCACGAGATAGGGGTCGTCCTCATCATGGCGTACCACCGCCTGAGGCGGCACGATTTCCCCCCCGTCAAGATTGTCGGTGACATCGAGCAGGGCACGAATGAACAGCTGATAACAGGCGATCCCTTCCTTTTGCACCGTGTCGCGATCGGCGTTCGCCGGCATGCGCTTGCACACGAAGCCTCCCTTGGCGCCGACCGGGACGATCACCGCATTCTTGACCTGCTGAGCCTTCACCAGCCCGAGAATTTCGGTACGGAAGTCCTCGTGGCGATCCGACCAGCGCAGCCCGCCCCGGGCGACCTTGCCACCGCGTAGATGCACCCCTTCGACTCGCGGCGAATAGACGAATATCTCATAGACTGGCCGCGGCTTGGGCATGTCGGGAATCTTGGTCGGCTCGAGCTTGTAGGAGATATAGCTCTTGAATCCGCCGCTCTCATCCCTCTGATAGTAGTTGGTGCGCAGTGTCGCCTGAATCAGCTCGATGTAGCGCCGCAACAGCAGATCGTCGTTGAGACTGCCCACCGTATCGAGCAGCTCATTGAGTCGCTCCAGGCACGCATCGGTCTCCTTGTCGCGCTCCTTCTGTTCCGGATCAAGACGCAGCTCGAACAGGGTGACCAGCTCGCGAGTGATCTCGGGATAATTGGCCAGGGTGTTGGCAATGTAGCGCTGGGACAGGCTGAAACGCAGCTGCTTGAGATAGCGCGCGTAGCCACGCAACATGGCGACTTCACGCCAGGTCAGGTTGGCACCGATCACCAGACGGTTGAAGGAGTCGTTCTCCGCCTCACCGGTCCAGATGCGCTGGAAGGCATCGACGAAGACGTCACGCATCTCCTGAAGATTGACGATGTCGCTGGCGTGATGCTCCAGGGTGAAGTCGTGAATCCAGAAGGAACGCTCATCGCCATGAATGCCGTAGGGCCGCTCTCCCATCACCCGCAGGCCCAAATTCTCCATCACTGGCAATACATCGGACAAGGGAATGGGACGGTCGGCATGGAATAGCTTGAGATTGATGTCCTCTTCGTCTTCTTCCATTAGACGATAAAGGCTCAAGGACACCGGTGCACCCTCTTCGAGCTCCCCGATGTGATGTAGATCATAGACCGCCGTGCGCGCCGTGAAGTCTTCCTGATAGCTGGACGGGAAGGCGTCACGGTAGTGGCCGAGCAGTATATTGGCCTGTTCTTCGCCGAAACCTTCGATCAGGGCATTGTGCAAGTCGTCTTTCCAGCTGCGCGCTATGCCAGCGATCTTCTTCTCGAGCCGACGCAGGTCGTATTCGACCGGCGACTCGCCATTGAAGCGCAGGATGTACTGGATACGTGCCAGCACCGATTCGGAAAGATAGGTGTTGAAATCGCCGAACTCCGCATCGAGCTCCTCGCACAATAGCGTCTGTATGCGCACGCGCAGATCGGTGGAGAACACATCCCGCGGCACGAAGACCATGCAGGAGTAGAAGCGTCCGAAGCGGTCCTCGCGCACGAACAGCCGCACCCGGCGGCGTTCGCGAATGTTGAGAATGCCCAGCGCGGTTTGGGTGAGTTCCTGCGTATCGATCTGGAACAGGTCGTCCCGTGGATAGACCTCGAGGATGTTCATCAACTGCTTGCCGTTGTGACCACTGGGATTGAATCCCGAGGCCTTCATCACGGCTTGAATCTTCTTGCGCAACACCGGGACGTTGCGGGGCGAATCGTTGTACACCGATGCCGCGTAGAGCCCCATGAAGCGGCGCTCGCCGATGACGTTGCCTTTGTCATCGTAACGATCGATGGCGATGTAATCCGGATAGGCGGGACGATGCACCCTGGAGTGATAAGCGCTCTTGGCAAAGGAGAGCAATTCGGTACTCTGGGCGTTCTCGTCGGAGACAAGCTTTTCGCCACGAACGTGTTCCCGGTAACGTGGCTGGTCGAGCTTGAAGACCCCGAGATCGCTGCCCTCGACATGCTTCAGATCGGTCTGGCCTTTCTTGCCGGTCAGCTTGTGCTCGTCGTAGCCGAGGAAGGTGAAATGATCATCGATCAGCCACTCAAGGAAGGCGATGGTTTCCTTGTGATCCGCCGCGTCGATCTGATCGGGTCGCGACCCCTTGAGCTCCTCGATGGCGGCACACACTTCATCACGCATCGCATCGAAGTCCTGGACGGCGGTGCGAACATCCACCAGGACATCTTCCAGGCTGGACTCGATATCCTCGAGTACCTTTGGATCCGAGTGACGATCGATTTCGATCACGATGACGGATTCGCGGTTTTCCGGCGCGTTCTTGGCCCCTACCGAAGTGACTCGGGTCAACTGGTGCTGCTTGTCGCGCTCCACCGCCAATACCGCGTTATGGATGGCATGTACCGTGATGCCCCGACGATTGAGCTCGATACGCACCGAATCGACCAGAAACGGCATGTCCTCGTGCAATACACCCACGACCGTGTGGGAGGACTGCCAGCCATGTTTCTCGAAATCCGGGTTGTAGACACCCACCTTCGGGGTTTGGGGATCGTGTTGCTGAATGAAATGCCAGACGGACAGTGTCGCCCCATAGACGTCATCGAGATGGCGTTCGGCCAGATCCTCGAAGGGGGCATTGGCGTAGAAATCCTCGGCGAAGGCCGCGATCGTCTTCACCTTGTCCTGCGGCAGACGCTTCTTGAGCTGTTCCCGCAGTTGTGCCAGGAATTCTTTTTTGTCATCGATTGCGACGTGTTGCATCAATCACCTCGGCTACATCCGGGCGCCATTTGCGACCGGTGAATATTCATCGGTACAGCCAGATCGGCTGCGCCGCTGTGCATGCGTGTGAGTTTACTCTAGCTTAACTGGCCGACCCTATCGACATGCCCGCTTCTTCATGGCGCATGCCGGACGTGCATTGCCCTCAAACCGTGCGTCGTTCGAGCAGCACCCCGCATTCACAATGATCGGTCCAGGGAAACTGATCGAACAGCGCCATACGCGCGATGGCATGAGTGTCCTTGAGCTGTTCGAGATTGATGAGCAACGTATCGGGGTTGCAGGAGATATAGACGATACGAGAATAATCACGCAGTTGTTCGCAACTGCTCTCGTCGAGTCCGGCTCGAGGAGGATCGACCAGCACCGTGGTGAACGCGTAGTCCTCCAGTGCCATGGCACTTACCCGTCTGCCACCCTTCTCCCCCGCCTTTTTATCGGCCAAGGCCTGGGCGAATTCCTCGGCGGACATCCGTGCCACCACTGCATTGTCGATGCC
Source organism: Halomonas sp. GXIMD04776 (assembly GCF_049808615.1). Taxonomy (NCBI): domain Bacteria; kingdom Pseudomonadati; phylum Pseudomonadota; class Gammaproteobacteria; order Oceanospirillales; family Halomonadaceae; genus Halomonas; species Halomonas sp. GXIMD04776. Next base: position 36,156 of record NZ_JBNCAN010000016.1, read on the forward strand.
GTTAGCCGCGAGATTGACCTGGGCCGACGCCACCGCGGTACGCGAGATTTCGGTGGCCAACACCCGGCGAAAATTCTCCGCCAGAGCCACGGTGAAATTACCATTGCCGCAGTAAAGCTCCACCAGATCGCCTTGCTGACTGCCTCGGGTCACCTCTCGTGCCCAGGACAGCATCTTGCGACCGACCTCTGCATTGGGTTGGGTGAAACTGTTTTCCACCTGTTGATAGACGAACTCGCGATCATCATCCAACGCCAGTCGTTCCCAGACATGGTCGCGTTCGAGCACGCGTCGCTGTTTGCGGGCACGACCGATGATCATGACGTTCAAGCGCTCTTGCAGGGCCCGCGCCTTTTGCTCCCAGGTATCATCCAGGGGACGGTGATAGATCAGGGTGATGAGCGCTTCACCGGCCAGGGTGGTCAGAAACTCTACCTGAAACAGCTTGCGTCGCAGCACGGTATCGCCTCGCAACGCCTCGATCAGCTGCGGCATCAGCTCATTGATGCGCCGGCTCGCGACGGGATACTGGTCGAGTCGAACAATCTTTTTACTGCCCAGGTCGGCAGGATCGACCTCGAACATGGCGTAGAACAGATCGTCGCCCTCATGCCACAGACGAAATTCACAGCGCTGGCGAAAGTGGCTGGGCGGCGAGGCAAAGACCTCCAGCGGCGGCGGATGGAGATGAGCGAAACGCCGCGTGATGGTGTCACGCTTGGCTTTCAACTGCTGGGGGTAGTGTTCAGGTTCGACAACGGGGATGGCCACGAGGTCTCCTCGACAAAATGACAAATGATGACGTCACTCCAGAGGCAAAGGCGCCGACAATGCCTGTAAAATCTGCGGTGAGTCAAAGCCATGAGCCTTTAGTGCCTTGGTCAGCGCCGGCCCCGGGGCGCTGGCCCAGGCCGGCCCGGTTTCACTGGCATGCTCGATCGAGGTCACGACACTTTCGACACGTCGAGCAATTGCATCTCCCGAATCGATCCAGGTGATCGGACGTGGGGCACAGGCATTCAATTCGTCACGCAACAGCGGAAAATGGGTACAGCCCAGCACCACGGTATCGAGCTCGCCAACGACCCAGAACGGTGCCAACTCGCGGTCTATCTCGACGATGTCCACTCTTTCGCCGCGAAGCTTGCGCTCGGCTTGAACCACCAAGGTATCCGCAGCCACCCGGATGATGCGACAGTGTGCGGCGAAATCACGTATCAGGGTATCGGTATAGGGCCGACGAACCGTCGCCGAGGTCGCGAGCAAACCGAAGGTAGCGCTACGTGTCGCCCTCGCCGCGGGCTTGATGGCCGGTACCGTACCGATCACGGGAATGCTCAGACGGGCACGCAGCTCGCGCAGTGCCAGAGTACTGGCGGTGTTACAGGCGACCACCAGGGCACTGGCGCCACTCGCCGCTACCGCGGCGCAGCAGACATCTGCGATGCGTGCCACCAGCCAGGCATCCGGCTTGGTGCCATAGGGCAGCATGGCGTTGTCGCAGACATAGGCCAGCGCCGCCCGAGGCAGCCGTTGACGCAGGGCGGCGGCGACCGACAGGCCGCCGACGCCGGAATCGAAGACAAGAATCGGACCGCTCATCGAGCACTCTTTCTGAAAACGTTTGCCTACTGCCCTTCGCTTCCTTCAAGCAGATAGCGCGTATTCTAACGTATCACGAGGGTAAAGATCGTTCATGAATCCCTGGAAAGCCCGGGGCCCGATATTGAGTTGCATACGGCTATAAAACGATCTCCCCACTGGCATACCAGATCTCGCTGGGCGGCATTGCTCAACTCCTAAAAATGCTCAGCCCTACCGTCGCTCACGGCGCCTTGAAGGAACCTGATTCACCACTGAACTCGCTCGTATGCACCCGATAATACCCATGGAGCTTGCCGACAGAACAAATACTGGTTATTTTTACAGTATACATTCGCCGACACTTGTTACCCTTGGAGAATCATATGGGCATCAGCCATTTCGCCGACACCTTGTCCCATACAGCAATGCCTCTCTCGCAATCCGTAGAACGTCGAGGCGCCAGCGGCTTTCCCTCACCGGCGGACGATTACCAGGAAGCCCCGCTGGACCTCAATCAGCACTTGATCCCTCATCCCGCCTCGACCTTTTTCATGCGAATAACGGGCAATAACCTGAAAAGTGTCGGCTTTCACGACGGCGACCTGCTGATCGTCGACCGTTCCTGCACCGCCGCGGCCGGTCATTGGGTGGTGGCCGTCATCGATGGCGAGCTGGCGCTGTATCAGCTGGAGGGTCAGGGGTCGCGCTGGTGGTTGCGCGGCGGCGATAACCGACAGGCGCGCCTGCCACTGGAAGACCACAACGACTGCCGACTGTGGGGGCTGGTCTGCCATGTCATCCATGATTGCAGTAGGACAGGCTGAGCATGTACGCCCTCATCGATTGCAACAACTTCTTCGTCAGCTGTGAGCGACTGTTCGACCCCCGACTGGAAGGCATGCCGGTTGGTGTGCTGTCGAACAACGATGGCTGCGTGATCGCCCGCTCCGAAGAACTCAAGACACTGGGGGTGGCCATGGGCATGCCGGCGCACCAGATTCCCCCTGCCCAGCGCAAAAGACTTGTACTCAAGTCGTCCAACTATGCGCTTTATGGCGATCTTTCGGGGCGGGTGCAGCGTGTCCTGTCCCAGTGCGTGCCGGCCCTGGAACCCTATTCCATCGACGAGTGCTTTCTTGATCTGCGCGGTCTGAGTGGTGATCTTGAGACACTGGGGCACGACCTGGTACGAACCGTGGAGCGTCATGTGGGTTTGCCCGTGTCGCTGGGTATTGCCCCGACCCGCACCTTGGCCAAGCTGGCCAATCATCAGGCCAAACGCATGTCGAGCCGGCCCCAGGTCTGTGTCTGGCCCGATGCCGCCGCATCCGAACTCGATCACCGTTTGCGCCAGCTGCCCGTCAAGGCCGTATGGGGCATCGGTGCACGGCTGGCATTGCAACTGACGGATCTGAACATCGGCAACGCAGCGGCCCTGCGTGATGCACCCGAGTCCTGGCTGCGCAAGCGTTTCAATGTGGTGGTGGCGCGAACGGCTAGTGAGCTCAAGGGAACGCCCTGCCTGGACGCCCAGGATCTGGATACGCCACGGCGTAGCATCCTGTGTTCCCGTTCCTTCGGTCGCCTGCTGAACGATCGCGAGCAACTTAGCGAGGCCCTTCGCCATCATTGCCAGCGCGCCGGTGAAAAGCTGCGCCGCGACGATATGCTGGCCGGTGCCATCGGTGTCTTCCTGCGCACCAGTCGCCATCGGTCAGGCCCGCAACAACACCACCCGCTATGGACGGCGTTGCCGTTTCCCAGTGCCGACACCCTGAGACTCAATCGCCAGGCCCAACGCTTGCTCGATCATTTGTGGCGCCCGGGTCATGCCTATCAGAAGCTGGGGGTCATGCTGGTGGAACTGAGCCCGCGCCGCTATAGTCAGGCGTCGCTGCTCGATGGCGCCGAGCCGAGACGTCAGGAAGCATTGATGCAGGCCTGGGACGCCATTCGTCACCGCTACGGGCGCGAGGCATTGACCTTGGGAGTACAGCACCAGCAGAGCGCGTGGCGCATGAATAGCCGTCATCGTTCCGCGCGTTACACGACACGCTGGGACGAACTACCCAGCGTGCGGGCGGGCTGATGCCGACGGCCATCGTCCAGCCTTTACTCCCGGGCAAAAGGTGATGGCGCCTCCTTGAACTCGGCATACAGTTGAGGATAGTCCTCCTGCAGACGTGCAAGGCTGGCCTCCGCTCCCGAGGGCAGCATCTTGAGCAGACGCAACTGATCCTCATCGGTCAGATATTCACGAAAGAGCGGAAATAGCTGTTCGCGCTCCGCTCGCAGATAGGCCCGATGCGCGTCGAGATACGCCTTGAGGTCATTGGCGAAACGATCCATTGGCACCACGGCGTCCATCAGGATCATGTCGAGGTTATCGGATAGCTGATTGAGACGCTTGTGCAGCGCCTGATAATCGTTGGCCAAGCGGCGGCTCAACTCGTCGGCCTCCGGCGCCTTGGCCAGCAGGTGTTCGCTGTAGAGCCGCTCCAACGGTATGGTAAAGGTATTCATGTAATCGAGAATGTAGTCCACCACTTCTCGCACCAGATGAAAATCAGGCCGATCGCCATGGTCCAGTGTCTTGTGCTTGAGGGACAGCACATGCAGTAACCTCGCCATGTTGGCATGATCCCGCCGCAACTGAGTCAGCATAGGCATGGTGGAATCTCCTTTACTTAGGCCTGAAGGGCCAGACAACAGGGTCAATCAGATAGCGACGTAAAGTGCGCGTTCTCGACTCGAATGTTTACCCTAGTCGTTACTAGCATATTACGCTCGTTTAAATTGTTACAAAGCCTCTATCACCGATTCTGATCAGTTAGGATTGGCCACTTTGATCTCTTCATCACGAGTCATGCACATGGATCTGTTCAGTCAGCACGCCCAGCACGACAGCGCCCCATTAGCTTTTCGCATGCGCCCCCGAAGCCTTGACGACTACGCCGGCCAGCAGGCATTGGTCGGCCCCGATAAACCCTTGCGGCGCATGGCAGAAAGTGGCGTACTGCGCTCGATGATCTTATGGGGTCCGCCGGGCGTGGGCAAGACCACCTTGGCGGAGATACTGGCCGAAGCCTCTGGCGCTCAACTCGAGCATATGTCGGCCGTCATGGCGGGAGTCAAGGAGATTCGCGCCGCCGTTGAGCGTGCACGGGCCGCCCAGAGCCAACAGCGCCCTACCGTGCTGTTTCTCGATGAGATTCATCGCCTCAACAAGAGTCAACAGGACGCCTTGCTGCCCCATGTGGAATCCGGTTTGCTGACACTGATCGGTGCGACGACGGAGAATCCCTCTTTCGAGGTCAACTCGGCGCTATTGTCGCGAGCACGCGTCTATGTGCTGAAGAGACTCGACGAGAGCGAGTTGCTCAAGGTGCTGCGCCATGCTCTCGTGGACGAGGAGCGCGGGCTAGGCAAGCGCCATATTCAGGCTGAGGAGGAGGTGCTGACGATGCTCGTTCGCGCCAGTGGTGGCGATGCCCGGCGCGCCCTCGGCCTGCTGGAAACCGCGTGTGATTTCACCCATCCCGAGGGAGAGCATGAGCGACTGAACAAGGATGCACTGCAGGAAGTGATCGGCCATCAGGCCAGCGCCTTTGATAAACAGGGCGATCACTATTACGACCTGCTCTCGGCAATCCATAAATCGATCCGTTCGTCCCGGCCTGATGCGGCACTGCTGTACATGGCGCAGTTCATGCAGGGTGGCGGCGATCCACTGGATGTCGTCCGCCGACTGTCCGCCATCGCCTCCGAGGATGTCGGCAACGCCGAGCCGCGCGCCCTTCCTCTGGTCATCGCCGCCTGGGACGCCTATCTACGCCTGGGTGACTATGAAGGCCAGCGGGCCATCGCCCACGCCGCCATTCATCTGGCGGTGGCGCCCAAGAGCAATGCCATCGAACGTGCCTGGCAGGGTGCCAAGAAATTCGCCGCCGAACATCCGGATCTGGAAGTCCCCATCTATCTACGCAACGCCCCGACCAAACTGATGGCCTCCCTGGGGCATGGTGAAGGCTATCGCTACGCCCACAGGGAGCCTGATGGTTACCCCGCAGGCAGCGCCCACGATTGCTGGCCGACCGAATTGCCGAAAACACGCTTCTTCGCACCCAGCGAACATGGCCAGGAGAAGCGCTTCAAGCAGATGCAGGACTATCGCGCGCAATTGGACGAGCAGGCCGACAAGAATCGCTAAACCGATCAGCGCTGAAATCCAGCCAGGACTCAAAAAGAAAAGGACATTCTCATGCCCTCGACATACACGCCGGCCTTCGGCGTCACTGCATCCTTGCTCAGCCTATCGCTGTTGAGCGGATGCACGTCATTACCCGAACTCGAGGACCGACCACAATCCTCCTTCCTGCCCATCGAAGAGGCCAGGGAGACGCAACTCGGCCAGTCGGTCAGCGAACGTACGGAAGAGTATGACGGCGTCAGCGGCCTCTATCTGCTCGACGATCCTCGCGGCGCCTTCGCCGCCAGGGCCCTGCTTGCCCAAGCCGCCGAGCGCTCCCTGGACGTGCAGTACTACATCTGGGAAAACGACCTGACGGGAACACTGCTATTGCAGGCGCTGTACGATGCCGCCCAGCGCGGGGTTCGAGTGCGCCTGCTGCTGGACGATCTCGGCAACGGCCTTGCGGATACCACTCTGGCGGCCCTGGCTGAGCACCCCAATGTACAGGTGCGTCTGTTCAACCCCTTCAAGCATCGCAGCCTTCCATGGATTGGCTTCGTCACGGACTTTTCCAGAACCAATCGGCGCATGCACAACAAGTCCTTCACCGCAGACAACCAGGCCACCATCGTCGGTGGACGCAATATCGGCGATGAGTATTTCGGCGCCACCGATGGCACGCTATTTTCCGATCTCGATGTATTGGCCGTGGGGCCGGTGGTACAGGAGGTATCCGAGGATTTCGATCGTTACTGGGCCAGCGGCTCGGCCTATCCGGTAGACCGACTGTTGCCCACCGCCTCTCCCGGCGTATTGGATGAGCTATCGTCAAAAACGGCACGCATCAAGCAGCAGCAAAATGCCCAGACCTACATCAAGGCACTCGAAGAAAACCGCACCGTCACTCAACTGCTCAGCGGCGAGCTCGATCTCGTCTGGGCTCCTACAAGACTCCTAAGCGACGATCCCGCCAAGGGACTCGGCAGGGCGCCCAAGCAAGGCCATCTGATCGATCAGCTATACGACATCATCCTGAGCAGCGAACGCTCGCTTGATATCGTGTCCGCCTATTTCGTGCCCACCAAGCGTGGTACACGATTGCTGACCGATCTGGCCGACCAGGGTGTGAACATCAACGTGCTCACCAACTCTCTGGCCGCCACGGACGTCGCAATGGTGCACGCGGGCTATGCCAAATGGCGCAAGCCGCTACTCGACGCAGGGGTTGCACTGTACGAGATGCATGCCGGCGAAAAAAACGCGCCTCCCAGCGCCAGCCCCGGCCCCTTGAGCAGCTCCAGTTCCAGCCTGCATGCCAAGACCTTCGGCCTGGATGGCGAGACACTGTTCATCGGTTCGTTCAATTTCGATCCGCGCTCGGCGACCTTCAACACCGAACTGGGTTTTCTGATCGAGGACCCGGGCATCGCCCAGGCCTTGCACCGCACCTTCGAGCAGGAGATCCCCACCCGCGCCTACCGAGCCCGGCTTGACGAGAGGAGCGATCTATATTGGCTTGACCAGGAGGACGGTCAGAACAAACGCTACGACACCGAACCCAATACCTCCTGGTGGAAACGCCTGTCTGTCAGGTTCTTCGCTTTGTTGCCCATCGATTGGCTGCTGTAAAAGCGATCCTCAGCGCGACTCGCGAATTACATCCGCATTTTCGGGGATCTTGAACTCGAACTTGGCTGGGTCGATGGACTGATTGTGCTGAGGGTCCTGAAAGCTGATGGTTGTCTGCTGTCCGGTACTGTCACTCATGCGCAATCCTCTCAATTGTTCGGAATGGAAGACGAGCTTGAGTTGCTCGAACAGCGTATCGGGGCTCTTGGGTACCAAGGTGAAGGTCTCGGTGGCCCCCTGCTGCTGACGTTCCACCTCGTAATCCTTACCCAGGGCATCGGCGCTACCCGAAAGTAGCAGTGCCGGTGTGTGGGTCACCCGGGTATCCAACGGCTGAACCGTCACCTGAGCCAGGTCCGGGTCGTACAGATAGACCTCTTCGCCATCGGAGACCACCACCTGCTGGTACGGCTCATCGACTTCCCAGCGGAACTTGCCGGGACGCGATAGCCACATGGTGCCCTCGGCGCTCTGCAATCGGGAACCGGAACTATCGAGGATCTGCTGCTCGAACTCAGCGGAATAGGTTTCAAGCGGCTCGAGCAGCGTCGTCAACCGCGAGGCAGCCTGCTCGTCGGCACTCGCGGCCAGTGGCATCATCAGTGCCATTCCCATTGCTGCCAGTCTGTTTGACACCTTCATGCCTGCTCCTTTGTTCGACATCTGACCTATGGCTGTTGATTGCCGTATCGCTTCATTGACCGCTCTATCGAGACGATGACTGTCACGAAATCACTGTTTTCTCATTGATTGCATGATTGCGCTCGCGCAGGCATTTATTCAATCGCCTACCGGCGGTGGTGCCAATACCTCCCGACTCCCATTACTGCCCATCGAAGAGACGACACCGGCGGATTCCATCGACTCGACGAGCCGTGCGGCACGGTTGTAGCCGATCTTGAAGCGCCGCTGTACCGCGGAAATCGACGCGCGCCGCGATTCGGTAACGAACATCACCGCCTCGTCATAGAGGGCATCCTGTTCCGCATCCTCGCCATCGCCACCGCCCTCGGCCTCGAGTCCGGTCAGGGCATCGGCGTTCACGCCGCCGGTGAGAATTTCCTCGATGTACTCCGGCTCACCACGACGCTTCCAGTCCTCGACGACCCGATGGACTTCGTCGTCATCGACGAAGGCGCCGTGTACCCGCGTTGGCATGCCGGAGCCCGCCGGCAGATAGAGCATGTCGCCATGGCCCAGCAGCGCCTCGGCCCCGCCCTGGTCGAGAATCGTGCGCGAATCGACCTTGGAGGAGACCTGGAACGCCATGCGGGTCGGGATGTTGGCCTTGATCAGCCCGGTGACCACATCCACGGACGGACGCTGGGTGGCAAGAATGAGGTGAATGCCCGCGGCCCGCGCCTTCTGCGCCAGCCGTGCGATCAACTCTTCGACCTTCTTGCCGACAATCATGAACATGTCGGCGAACTCGTCGATCACCACGACGATATAGGGCAGTTTCTCGAGTATCGGCGGCTGCTCATGCATTTGCCAGGGTTGAGGCTCCCATAGCGGGTCGGCCACCTGCGCCCCCGCCCGCTCGGCCTCATCGAGCTTGGCATTGAAGCCGGCGATGTTGCGCACGCCCATCGCCGCCATCAGCTTGTAGCGGCGCTCCATCTCCGCCACGCACCAGCGCAGGCTGTTGGCGGCCTCCTTCATGTCGGTGACCACCGGCGCGAGCAGATGCGGAATGCCGTCGTAAACCGACAACTCGAGCATCTTGGGGTCGACCATGATCATGCGCACCTCGTCCGGCGTCGCCTTGAGCAGCATTGAAATGAGCATGGCGTTGACACCCACGGACTTGCCCGAGCCGGTAGTACCGGCCACCAGCAGGTGCGGCATCTTGCCCAGGTTGGCCACTACCGGTCCACCACCGATGTCGTGACCCAGAGCCAGGGTCAACGCCGAGCCGGGCTGCTGGAAGGCATCCGAATCAGTGACCTCGCGCAGGCGAATCATCGCCCGATTGGGGTTGGGAATCTCGATGCCCACCGTGGGGCGACCGGGAATCACCTCGACCACCCGCACGCTCTTGACCATCAGCGAACGGGCCAGATCCTTGGCCAGATTGCTGATCTTGGAGACCTTGACCCCGGCGGCCGGTTTGATCTCGAAGCGCGTAATGACCGGCCCGGGCCAGGTCTCCACCACCTCGGCCTTGACGCCGTACTCCCGCAGCCGCGTTTCCAGCAGTTCCGCCATGTCTGCAAGTTGCTGCGGTGTGTAGTTGGGTTTCGCCGGGTCCGGCGGTGTCAGCAGACGCATCGACGGCAGATCACCATCGGGCTCGGCGGAGGGATCTCCCATCGTTGGACGCTGATTCTGTAGATGCTCCACCGTCCACAGGGCTGGCCCTTGCGGATCGGCGGTGGCTTGCCGTGCCTGCTCGGCAGTGGCGACCTGCCCAACTGTACGATCGGCTTCCTGTGCCTGCGTATCGCCGGTATCCTCGTCAGACCAGGAGGCCGTCGCCTGGGTGTCATTATCAGCCATTGACGCCGTCCCCGAGGCAGAGGTTGCATCACCCCAGGTCAGGCGGGGCTCGTCATCCGCCGCATCGTCCTGCTCATCCCATTCGTTCCAGTCGATATCCGGCGACCCTTGACGAGTCGCTGAGTGAGGCGATGACGCCGATGACGCAAACGCGCGCGGCTCATCGGCACGCCCCGGTGGGGTCTCCCGTGTCGATTGCTCAAGTGCCGACGATTGCCGCGTCGCTGATGATGACGGGGATGATATTGAAGGTTCAGACCGGTCAGCCTGTATTGGCCGCGCCAGGCTGGCCGGAATTCTCGGCTCCGGCGTATCGTCGCTGTGTTGCCTGGCCTGTTCTGTTCGAGGCGTCGTGGTTTGCGTATCGGATTGTGAGGGCGTAGCACTGAAAGCCGACCGGACCCGCGCTTCCTGGGTGGTATAGGCAGCCCCAGGCTGCTTGGCGGAGGGCGTCTGCGCCGGTACATCCCAGGGAATGGACGTGCCGGTGTCACGCTCGGCACGCAGAGACATGCCGCCCCCGGCAAAGGATGGCTCTTCTTGTTCGGTATCTAATCGTGGCTCCAGGCGTCTACCACCGGCCAGCGCCGGTTCAGCCTGCCAATGATCCAAACGTGGCCCCTGCCCTTTGTCACGACCACGCCGAAACCACCGTTTCCACCAGGACGGCATCTCATCCTGATCCTGCATCGCCTCGTCGTCCAAGGCGGAATGCCGGACAGCGCGCTCTTGCCGCGGTTCGCGGTGGCGAGCCAGCTGTTCCCGGGCACCGCCGAACTGGCTCCGTAGCCAGCCCAAAAGGCGCTGCGCGCGCATTCCCAACTCATCCATGACCGTCAGCCATGACAAGCCACTGAAAAGCGGAAAACCACATAGAAAAGAGGCTAGCGCCAACAATGTCGCCCCGCGCAGGCCGACCAGTGGTACCAGCGCATCACGAAGCCCCTCTCCCAAGATGCCGCCGGCGGAGTAGGGAAGCTCGCTCGCCGAATTGTAGAAATGCAGCGCTCCCAGCGTCGTGGTCGCCAGCAGTAGCAGCATGAATCCGCCAGCCCTGACCGCCAGCGCGGTGGAATCCCACTCCAGACGTACTTCCCGACGCCGCATCAGTCGCCAGGCGGCAAAACCCAGCATGCCCGGCCACCACAGGGCACTGGCGCCAAACAGCGAGTACAGAACATCCGCCAACCAGGCACCGATACGCCCCATCCAATTGGCAACCGCCTGCTCAGGACCACTATGTGACCAGCCGGGGTCCCCAGGCGTGTAACTGAACAGCGCCAGCAGCAGGAACACACAGGCCGCCAATAGCAGAATGACGACGCCTTCCCGGGTCGAGCCTTGCAGGCGCAGACCGAAACGACGCGCTTTTTCCTTGGCCTGTGCCGTGGACTGCCGACGATTCACGGGTTTCTTCTTGACACTCAAATGATGCCCCTCTTCAACCTGCACGCCTGCTATCACCTTTCTGGGGATATTGCCTTTACGGGGAAGAACCACCCCTCTCACGCGCAGGAACATTAATTTTCCAAGGCCGATATCATACCGAGACTGGGCGATGCAGCACAGGGGGAGAACAGACTGTAAAATAACGCTAGTCTTGCAATGACGTTGAGATCACTGCCCGAGCGCGGCAGACTAGCCAAAACGTACAGCAATATGAACCCCCATGCTCCCTTGGCTTGCGCCTCACTCCGTTGGATTTCCGGACCCGCGTCGTGCTCTCGACGAGCCCAATGGCTTGCTCGCTGCAGGGGGCGAGCTCTCCCCGCAGTGGCTGATAGCTGCCTACCGCCGCGGCATCTTTCCCTGGTATTCGCAGGATCAGCCCATTCTGTGGTGGAGCCCGGACCCACGTTTGGTCCTGTTTCCCGAAGAAATCCGCATCCGCCGCAGTCTGGCCAAACGTCTGCGCAATGCAGGCTTCACGATCACCTTCGATCAGGATTTCGAGGCGGTCATCAACGCCTGCGCCGCCGTCAGAGCCGATGCCGAAGGCACCTGGATCGGCTCGGACATGATAGATGCCTATTGTCGTCTACACCGCTTGGGCCATGCTCACTCCATCGAGGTCTGGCAAAACTGTCGGCTAGCGGGTGGTCTTTATGGTGTTGCCCTGGGTCGCATGTTCTTCGGTGAATCGATGTTCAGTCATGAACGCGATGCCTCCAAGGTCGCCCTGGTGCATCTGGCACGCCATCTCGAGGCACAAGGGGGCGGCCTGATCGATTGTCAGATGCATACATCACATTTGGTCAGCCTGGGCGCCCGCGACATCGCTCGCAACGAATTCATCGACTATCTTGAGCAGTATACGGCCCAACCGGCAATCCCCTGGGAATTGGCCGCTTCGTCGAGAATCACAGGAGGACATCACCGTGAGCAGTAGCGCTCCACCGCAGCCGACGCGGGATCTGCGCTTCTTTCTGACCGTCCCGCATGAATGCAGTTACTTGCCCGGTCGCGAGGCGACCACGCTGTTTCTCGATCCCCAGGAATCGCCTGGCCAGGGGGTCTACGATGCGTTGGGATTACTGGGTTTCCGACGCAGCGGACGACACCTGTATCGGCCTCACTGCGAGGGCTGTAGCGCTTGTATTTCGGTGCGCATCCCCGTGGATGATTTCGTGCCCAGCCGTACTCAGCGTAAGCTGATGCGTCGCAATGCGGATCTTGAGATACTTGAGCGCCCAGCGGTCTTTGATGCCGAGCATTATGCCTTGTATGCACGCTATATTCGTGCCCGCCATGCGGATGGAGACATGTACCCGCCAAGCCATGAGCAATACCGGACCTTCCTCACTCTCGAACACCCCTATGCCCGCTTGCTCGAGTTTCGTCTCGAGGAAAAGTTGCTCGCCGTTACCGCCATCGATCTGCTTAGCCATGGCCTTTCCGCCATTTACACCTTTTTCGATCCGAGTGTCGTCCATGAACGGCGCTCGCTAGGTACCTTTGCCGTACTCAGCCAGGTCAAATTGGCTCAGGCACGCGGGCTGCCTCACGTCTATCTCGGCTACTGGATACGTGAAGCACCCAAGATGAACTATAAACGTGCTTTCAAGCCCCTCGAATTTCTCAATGGACGTCACTGGCGGCGGACGATCCCCGTATGATCAGCGGTTTTTTGCCATGACGCCCAGCATGCGGCACAATATCAGGCTATCTTGAACAGCAAAGACGGCATGATTATGAGCTGTTCTAGCGAATCGCATCACCAAGACTATCTGACAACCACCTGAGGAAAAGCCTAGATGGCGAGAGAAGATCATATCGAAATGGAAGGTGTCGTCGTCGACACTCTGCCCAACACCATGTTTCGCGTCGAATTAGAGAACGGTCACGTAGTAACGGCTCATATTTCGGGCAAGATGCGCAAGAACTACATTCGCATCTTGACAGGGGACAAGGTCAAGGTGGAATTGACACCCTACGATCTATCGAAAGGGCGTATTGTTTACCGCTCGCGTTAACGTATCTTTACGAACACGACTCTCGACACAATTTCATTGCAGCGCCATAGAAAAACGCCCTATCGTCGATAGAGCGTCTTGTCATTGACGAACTTGTTGATGAAACACTCGGCTTGAGTGACCTGTACGGCGATTCATACCGCACAGGCCACTTAGCTCTTGCAAGGATTCTGGATCAGGCCAGTTCCGCCTCCGTGGCCAGATGCAGCTCATCGCCATCCACCGTGACGTGAACCACCCCTCCGTTTTCCGCCAGTTCTCCGAACAGGATCATCTCCGCCAGCGGCTTCTTCAGTTTTTCCTGAAGCACCCGTGCCATGGGGCGTGCGCCCATCTCTGGATCGTAGCCCTTTTCCGCCAACCAGGCCCGAGCCTGCTCGTCGACATCGAGTTGAACCCGTTTCTCGTCGAGTTGCGCCTGTAGCTCGACCAGGAACTTGTCGACGACGTTGCGCACAATGGAGGGTGCGAGGCCGTGGAACTGAATGATGCCATCCAGACGGTTACGGAATTCCGGAGTGAAGGTCTTGCGGATGATCTCCATGCCATCGCTAGAGTGATCCTGAGACTGGAAGCCGATGGAACGACGTGAAATCTGTTCCGCCCCGGCATTCGAGGTCATGATCACGATGACATGACGGAAATCCGCCTCACGCCCGTTGTTGTCGGTCAAGCGGCCATGATCCATGACCTGCAGCAGCAGGTTGAAGACCTCGGGATGCGCCTTCTCGATCTCGTCGAGCAACAACACGCAGTGCGGCTGTTTGGTGATCGCCTCGGTCAACAGACCACCCTGGTCGTAGCCGACATAGCCCGGGGGCGCACCGATCAAGCGTGAAACGGTGTGCCGCTCCATGTACTCGGACATGTCGAAACGCACCAGCTCAATGCCCATCAGCAGTGCAAGCTGACGCGCCACCTCAGTCTTACCCACCCCGGTCGGCCCGGCGAACAGGAAGCTACCCACCGGTTTGTCGGGAGACTTGAGCCCGGCCCGAGACAGCTTGATGGCTGCAGACAGGCTCTGGATGGCTTCGTCCTGACCGAACACCAGCATCTTGAGATCCCGCTCCAGATTCGACAGCAGCTTGCGATCGGAGCTGGACACGCTCTTCGGCGGAATGCGCGCAATCGATGCGACGATCGCCTCGACCTGCTCGACATCGATGGTGGGTACCCGCATCTCGATCGGCAATAACCGCTGATGAGCACCCGCCTCATCGATCACGTCGATAGCCTTGTCCGGCAAGTGGCGATCGTTGATGTAACGATCCGCCAGACGCACAGCGCTATCCAGCGCGGAATCGGTGTACTTGAGCTGATGGTGTTCCTCGAAGCGCCCACGCAACCCCTTGAGAATGCGTATGGTGTCTTCGACGGAAGGCTCCACCACATCGACCTTCTGGAAACGCCGTGCCAGCGCCCGATCCTTTTCGAAGATGCCGCGGAACTCCTGGAAGGTGGTCGAGCCAATACAGCGCAACTCACCGGATGAGAGCAGCGGCTTGAGCAGGTTCGAGGCGTCCATCACCCCTCCGGAGGCCGCACCGGCACCAATCACCGTGTGGATCTCATCGATGAACAGGATCGAGTTGGGCTGCTTCTTGAGCTCCGCCAACAGGCTCTTCAGGCGCTTCTCGAAGTCGCCGCGATACTTGGTGCCGGCCAGCAGCGCACCCATGTCCAGGGAATAGACCACGGCGTCGCTGATCACATCCGGCACATCCTCCTCGACGATGCGCTTGGCCAGCCCCTCGGCGATGGCGGTCTTGCCGACCCCGGCCTCACCTACCAGCAACGGGTTGTTCTTGCGCCGGCGCGCCAGGATCTGCACCGTGCGCTCGAGCTCGTGATCGCGTCCGATCAAGGGATCGATCTTGCCCAGACGGGCTTGCTCGTTGAGGTTGGTCGCATAGCCGGTCAGTGGGTGCGTATTGCCTTCGCTCATACCTTCTTCACCCTCCTCGGCATCCTGGGAGGGCGAGGAGGGCTGACCATGCCCCGCCACCTTGGAGATACCATGCGCGATGTAGTTGACGGCATCCACGCGGGCCACGTTCTGCTGCTTGAGGAAGTAGACCGCCTGGCTCTCCTGCTCGGAGAAGATCGCCACCAGCACGTTGGCGCCGGTCACTTCACTCTTGCCGGAGGATTGCACATGGAAGACAGCGCGCTGGAGGACACGCTGGAACCCCAGGGTCGGCTGGGTCTCACGATCCTCCTGACCCTCGGGAATCAGCGGCGTGGTGGAGTTGATGAAGTCCTGCAGGTCCGAGCGCAACTTATCCAGGTTGGCTCCGCAGGCACGCAGCACATCCGCCGCGGAGGCGTTATCCAATAGGGCCAACAGCAGATGCTCAACGGTCATGAATTCATGACGCTTGGAGCGCGCCACCGTGAAGGCCGTATTAAGGGTTAATTCAAGTTCTTTGCTCAGCATGGCAGTCCCCTTTTCGCCGCGTCGGGCATCGTCGGCACTTTCACAATCGGGCACATCGGGGCTTTTGGCAACCCCTGACTGTCGCGTTGCCAGGCGTCAGTCGGCCCTGTCGATATCGCACAGCAATGGATGTTGGCATTCTCGCGCGTAATCGTTGACCAGATGACTCTTGGTCTCGGCAATATCGCGGGTGAAGATGCCACAAGTCGCTTTGCCTTGAGTATGCACCGCCAGCATAACCTGTACGGCCTTCTCGCTATTCATGTAGAAGAACGTTTGCAAGACCTCTACGACAAACTCCATGGGCGTGAAATCGTCGTTATGCAAGATCACCTTGAAACGCGGTGGTTCTTCCAGTTCCGGGTCCGCCGGTCTGACCGAAACATCACCCTCGGTATCCTCTTGCGTACCGGGAGGACGCGTCATCCCTCCCCAGAAAGGCATTACCTCGGCGGTCATTGATAATCTCTCATCTTTATTGAACATAAGAGGCTGAATCCATCATTACAAGCCGAAGTGCACTCAACGCTGTCAATTAGACGTGGAGAAACACTCAGGGTTCACTTGAAAGATGCGTCCCGAGGGGCGACCTTGCAAGGGAAAAACGAAAAAACCCCCGAACGCGGTACGAACGGGGGTCGCGTTTCAGCGTCAATATTACATGTTATCGGCAACCGCCTGGCCAAATTCAGAGCACTTGAGCAATACGGCCTTCTCCATCACACGGTGAAAGTCATAGGTGACCTCGCCTTTGGCAATGGCCTTTTCCATACCCTTGAGCACCAGATCCGCAGCCTCGACCCAGCCCATGTGACGCAACATCATCTCGGCGGAGAGAATCAGCGAGCCGGGATTGACCTTGTCCTGGCCAGCATACTTGGGCGCGGTGCCGTGAGTCGCTTCGAACATCGCCACCGCATCGGACAGGTTGGCCCCCGGGGCGATGCCGATGCCACCGACTTCCGCCGCCAGGGCGTCGGAAAGATAGTCACCGTTGAGATTCAGCGTGGCGATAACGTCGTATTCCGCCGGGCGCAGCAGAATCTGCTGCAGCATCGCGTCGGCGATGACATCCTTGACCACGACCTCTTTCCCGCTGTTGGGGTTTTTGAAGGTCATCCAGGGGCCGCCATCTAGAGGCTCGGCACCGAACTCTTCCTTCGCCACCTGGTAGCCCCAATCCTTGAAGGCCCCCTCGGTGAACTTCATGATATTGCCCTTGTGCACGAAGGTCAGCGAATCACGATCGTTGTCAACGGTGTACTGCAAGGCCTGACGCACCAGACGCTTGGTCCCTTCCTCGGAAACCGGCTTGACGCCGATGCCGCACTGCTCGGGGAAGCGAATGTTGGTGACACCCATCTCTTCGCGCAGAAACTTGATCACCTTCTCGGCTTCCGCGGAACCCGCCTGCCACTCGATACCGGCATAGATATCTTCGGAGTTCTCGCGAAAGATGACCATATCCACGTCCTGGGGGCCCTTGACCGGACTGGGCACACCTTCGAACCAGCGCACCGGACGCAGACAGACGTACAGATCGAGTTTCTGACGCAGCGCCACGTTCAGCGAGCGAATACCGCCACCCACGGGTGTGGTCAATGGGCCCTTGATGGACACCACGTACTCCTTGACCGCCTCCAGGGTTTCCTCGGGAAGCCAAGTGTCCGCATCATAGACTTGGGTGGCCTTCTCGCCGGCATAGACTTCCATCCAGTGAATCTTGCGCTCACCGTTGTAGGCTTTCTGGACGGCCGCATCGATAGCGATCTTCATGGCCGGCGTGACGTCGGCACCAATCCCATCCCCTTCGATGAACGGGATGATCGGCTCGTTAGGCACGTTCAGGGTATCGTCGGCGTTGACGGTAATCTTTTCGCCGCCTTCAGGAACGACGATTTTCTGGAATCCCATTGATGACTCCCTGTGCTGTAATCAGTAGAACCGGCAGTATAGCATCGCCCCACGGACCCGGAGTAGGCTTTGCCCTTACGGATGTCGACAATCTTTAGGCGGAGATCGCCAAGACCAGTGAGTACCCTCTATCTGCTGCACAAGCCTTATCGGATGCTCTCCCAATTCAGCGACGATCAGGGACGAGCCACATTGAAAGAAGTGATCGACAAACCCGGCATCTATGCCGCGGGCCGGCTCGATTATGAATCCGAAGGGTTATTGCTGCTCACGGACGACGGTCAGCTGATTCATCGCATCAGCGACCCAAAGCACAAACAGCCCAAGACCTATTGGGTTCAGATCGAAGGCGAGCCCAATGACACAGCCATCAACGCCCTGCGCAAGGGAGTAATGCTGAAAGACGGCATGACGCGACCGGCCCAGGTCCGGCGCCTGACTGCACCCGCGGTCACCCCCCGAGAACCGCCGATTCGCCAGCGTGCCGGCGATCGTGTGAGCTGGCTGGAGATCACCATAAACGAGGGACGCAATCGTCAGGTGCGGCGCATGACAGCGCACATCGATCATCCCACCCTACGTCTGATTCGAGTGGCCATCGGAGCCTGGCGACTGGAGGGTCTGGCCCCCGGCCAATGGCGCTGTGAAACATTGCACGCCCCCTTGAAGCGTCGCCCCTCATCACCTCGAGCCGCAAGGAGACGCTCATGAAACGCTGGTCACCCCGAGTCGCTGTCGCCTCGGTCATCGAACGCAGTGGGCGCTATCTGATGGTCGAAGAAGATCGTGGCGGGCCTTTCAGCCTGTTCAATCAGCCCGCCGGTCATCTCGAGCCCGGCGAGCGCCTGACCGAAGCGGCGGTTCGTGAAACCGGCGAGGAAGCGGCTTGGCAGGTGGCCATCACGGATTATCTCGGGCTTTACATCTTCACCGCCAAGGACGGACTGGTCTTTCATAGCCACGCCTTTGTCGGCCTGCCCTTGGCCCGGCTCGGCACCACCCTGGACAAGGGGGTCGTCGCCGCGCATTGGTTGACCCTGGATGAAATCGACGACCTAAATCGCGCCGGTCGTCTGCGTAGTCCGCTGGTCATGCAACGTCTGCGGGATCTGCGCGGCGGGCGGCTTTATCCCCTCGACATCATCCACGAGCGGTGACCCTCGAAGGGTCTGGTCGATTTCAGGTATACTCTCGCGCAATCGAATTCTTCACATATCTCATTAGAGAGCCATCCGAGAGCGTTCATGTCTCAAGTCACGGGATCTCAAACCACGAGCTCAGCGGCAACGGGAGCTGACGCCGGCAAGGTCATCGTCGGCATGTCCGGCGGCGTCGACTCCTCCGTGTCCGCATTGCTGCTGCTCGAGCAGGGCTACCAGGTCGAAGGGCTGTTCATGAAGAACTGGGACGAGGACGACGGCACCGAATACTGCACCGCCAAGGCGGACCTGGCGGATGCTCAAGCCGTCTGTGACAAACTCGGCATCAAGCTGCATACCGCCAACTTCGCCGCCGAGTACTGGGACAACGTCTTCGAACACTTCCTCGCCGAGTACCGCGCCGGGCGGACACCCAACCCCGATATCCTGTGCAACCGCGAAATCAAGTTCAAGGTGTTCCTGGAATACGCCGAAATGCTCGGGGCCGACAAGATCGCCACCGGCCACTATGTGCGTCGCGGCGAACGCGCCAGCCGGCCGCGGCTGCTCAAGGGTCTCGATGTAAACAAGGACCAGAGCTACTTCTTGCATGCCGTGCCGGAGTCGGCGATCGCCCGCACCCTGTTTCCGGTGGGCGAACTGGAAAAGCCCCGGGTGCGAGAGCTGGCCGAGCGTCATGCGCTTGCCACTGCCAGAAAGAAGGATTCCACCGGCATCTGCTTCATCGGCGAGCGACGTTTTCGTGATTTCCTCAAACAGTATCTACCGGCCCAACCCGGGCATATCGAGACACCGGATGGCGATGTTATCGGCAAGCACCTGGGACTCATGTATTACACCTTGGGCCAACGCCAGGGGTTGGGTATCGGCGGCCTGGCCGACTATCCCGACGCACCCTGGTACGTGGCTGCCAAGAATCTCGAGCGCAACGTGCTGATCGCGGTGCAGGGCAAGCATCATCCCTTGCTTTACACCGATAGGTTGAACACCGAGGCGATGGAGTGGATCGCCGGCACGCCGCCGTCCAGTGGCATGCTCAGACTGACCGCCAAGACCCGCTATCGCCAGGCGGATGAGGCTTGCAGCGTAAGCGTGCACGAGGACGGCAGCGTCGAAGTGACATTCGATGAGCCTCAATGGGCCGTGACACCAGGACAGTCGTTGGTGCTCTACGACGGAGAGGTGTGCCTAGGCGGCGGTGTGATTCGTTCGGCTTGGCCGCAAGAGGCGTGTGCCGCATGAGTGTCGTTCCCTTTCAGACAGCCCCCGACGATCCCACGGCGCGTCAGGCCATTGCCCTGGCCGGTGTCTTTCAGGCGGCAGCGCTGGTCGATCAGCTGGCGCGCACCGGCCATTGTGATGAGCGTGCCTGGCAAACGCTGATCAAGGCCACGGTGGAAACCAACCCGGAAAGCTTCGAGGCCATTTACGGCGGCCATCATAACAACCTTCGCCAGGGGCTCGAGATCCTCAATGCGGTAGTGGGCCGCGAGCGCACCGACCCCAGCGTGCTGCGCTATGGCTTCTCGCTCATGATGCTGATGCAGAAGCTGCGCAAGCAGCCTGCCATGCTGGATACCCTGGGCGAACGACTCGCCCGTGTTCAGGATCAGGCAGAGCACTTCGGCGAGACTCACGAAAACGTCATTGCCAGCCTGGGTGAACTCTACCAGAACACCATTTCCACCTTCCGTCAGCGCATCGTGGTGCAGGGCGATCCCGCGTTACTGCAACAGCGCATGATGCCGGAACGGGTACGCGCCATACTGCTGTCGGGTATTCGCTTTGCCCTGCTCTGGCATCAGCAAGGTGGCCGACGCTGGAAGCTTCTGTTTCAGCGCAGCGCGATGAAGAAATCCCTGGATCGACTGCTTTGATTCGATTCGACCATTGACCTCTTGGACGCCAGTGTCGATGACGTCCGACTTATCGGAAAATCCTCATGAAGCTCTCTTCGCTTACCGCCCTTTCCCCTGTCGATGGACGTTACGGCAACAAGACCGAGGCGCTACGCGAGCATTTCAGTGAATTCGGCCTGATTCGTGCCCGAGTGACCGTGGAAGTGCGCTGGCTCGAGTGCCTGGCGTCACATACCGGCATTCAGGAAGTCCCCGCCCTTTCAAGCGATGCCAAGGCGTTCCTCGACCGGCTGGTGGCCGACTTCTCGGTCAACGAGGCTCAGCGCATCAAGGATATCGAGCGCACCACCAATCATGACGTCAAGGCGGTGGAGTACTTCCTCAAGGAAAAAGTCGCCGCCCACGCCGAATTGCATGCGGTATCCGAATTCATTCATTTTGCCTGCACCAGCGAAGACATCAACAATCTCTCCTACGCCCTGATGCTCAAGGATGGGCTCGGTGATCTGCTGCCGATCATGCAGGACGTGACCACGGCCATCGAACGTCTGGCCCATGAGCACGCCGAACAGCCGATGCTCTCCCGCACCCACGGCCAGACCGCCAGTCCCACCACCCTAGGCAAGGAGATGGCCAACGTCGCCTATCGTCTGCGCCGTCAGCTCAAGCAAATCCAGGCCGTCGAGGTGATGGGCAAGATCAATGGCGCGGTGGGCAACTACAACGCTCACCTGACGACCTACCCGGAAATCGACTGGCAGGCAAACGCTCGGCAGTTCGTCGAGAGCCTGGGGCTGACCTTCAACCCCTACACCACTCAGATCGAACCCCACGACTATATCGCCGAGCTGTTCGATGCCATCTGCCGCTTCCATACCGTCCTCATCGACTTCGAGCGAGACATCTGGGGCTATATCTCTCTAGGCTATTTCAAGCAGAGGACCGTGGCCGGCGAGATCGGCTCCTCGACCATGCCGCACAAGGTCAATCCCATCGACTTCGAGAACGCCGAGGGCAATCTGGGGCTGGCCAACGCCTTGCTTGGCCACCTGGCTCAGAAGCTGCCCATCTCTCGCTGGCAGCGCGACCTCACCGACTCCACGGTGCTGCGCAACCTGGGGGTCGGGTTGGCCTATGGCCTGATCGCCTATCACGCCACGCTCAAGGGCGTCAGTAAACTCGAAGCCAATTCGATTCGCTTGAACGACGATCTCGACCAAAGCTGGGAAGTGCTCGCCGAGCCGATCCAGACGGTGATGCGTCGCTACGGCATCGAGCAACCCTACGAGAAGCTCAAGGAGCTCACCCGGGGCAAACGCATCGACCAGGTCGGCTTTGCCGCTTTCATCGATGGCCTGGAATTGCCGGATCACGTCAAGACCGAACTCAAGGCCCTGACGCCCGGCACCTATATCGGCAATGCTATCGAACAAGCCAAGGCGCTATGAACTCATGACCAATGAACTCATGACATACTCCATGAACCCATGAACAGACCAGCTTCACACGCACCTTTGACCCTGCTTGGCGGTCTCACGAGTGCCGAGTTCCTGGCAGAGTACTGGCAGAAAAAACCGCTGCTGATCCGTGGTGCCTTCCCCGGTTTCGTCTCGCCCCTTTCCCCGGACGAGCTGGCCGGTCTGGCCTGCGAGGACGGCATCGAGGCACGGCTGGTAGAAGAGCATGGCAAGGATGCAAACGGCGTCGATAAACCCTGGCGGGTCAGCCACGGCCCTTTCGATGAGGCCACCTTTGCGCGCCTGCCGAAATGCGACTGGACGCTGCTGGTTCAGGCCGTGGATCACTATGTGCCGGAAGTCAACGCGCTGCTCGAGCACTTCCACTTCCTGCCCCGCTGGCGACTCGACGACATCATGATCAGCTACGCGCCGCCCGGCGGTAGCGTCGGACCTCATGTCGATCAGTATGATGTCTTTCTACTCCAGGCCAGCGGCACGCGGCACTGGCAGCTTGGTGGCAAGGTCGCCGACGATGCCCCGATCATTCGCGGCATCGATCTGCGTATCCTCGAGCGCTTCAAGGTTCAGCCAGATCAGGAGTGGCTGCTCGAGCCCGGCGACATGCTCTATCTCCCGCCGGGCATGGCCCATCATGGCGTCAGCAAATCCTCTGATTGCATGACCTTCTCCGTGGGTTTTCGCGCCCTGTCCGCGGACGAGTCCATCACCTCCTTTGCCGACTACTTGGGGGAACAGCTTCCGAACTCACGACGTTATGGCGATCCCGATCTCAGCCCCCCAACCCACCCGGGAGAAATCGATGATGCCGCCATCGCACGCATGCGCGCATTGATTCTGAATACCCTGGACGATCCTGAGCAGATGCTGCAGTGGTTCGGTCGCGCCATGACACAGCCCAAATATCCCGATCAATTGATCGGTGCCGAGTCGCCCACGGTCATCGCCCACCTTGTTGCCGAGTTACAGGAAGGCACTCTGCTCGAACGTACCCTGGGGTCGCGTTTTGCCTATCGCGATCATGGCAATTCAAGGGCCACGCTCTTCGTCGATGGCGATGGCCTGACCTGTGAAACTGGCCTTGCCGTTCTGCTGGCCGGCGATCGACCGATCGATGCCGATGCCCTGGATCACCCCGGCAGTGCCGAGCTGCTCGTTCAGTTGCTCGATCGAGGCAGTCTGTGCTGGCCATACGCGGATGACGAGCACGAAGAGGAAGACGAACACCCATGACGCCCGAAACCGCTGTCGAGATTCACCAAGGTGATTGGACACGCCTGGGCGAGCAGGCCAGCGATATCCGCCGACGCGTCTTCATCGAAGAACAAGCGGTGCCTCAGGAAGAGGAGTGGGATGGTCGCGACCCACAGTGTCTGCATTTTCTCGCCTACCGCAAAGGCCATGCCATCGGCACGGCGCGCCTGCTACCGGACGGTCATATTGGCCGGGTGGCGGTACTGAAAGAGGCGCGCGGCCAAGGTATTGGCGAGCAGTTGATGCAGGCCGCCATTGACGCAGCACAGCGACGTGGTGACCGCGAGATTCTGCTGGATGCCCAGATACAGGCTCTGAACTTTTATCGCAAATTGGGTTTTGACGTCTTTGGAGACGAGTTTCTCGACGCCGGAATACCGCATCGCAGCATGAGACTCTCCCTAAACGACTAGTCACACTCCCCACGATCCCTGTCTTGGAAATTTGACTACAAGGGCAAGCATGAACTCCTCTTCGTGTAGTCAAACTACAACGCTCCCTACCCCTAAATAATAATTGTTGAAGCCTGTCACCTTGGGTGATAGTGCTATATATGACAAGATCGAAGCATCGGCGGATCAAGCATGTAGTGGCTACCTCTAGGCGCCATTGATTAACCGGATTTCAACTTGTCTCCTGCGCATCCACCTTAACCAAGCATCACACCGGTGGCTGCAAAGGAATCGCGGCTTCGCTGGTGCAGCATGACATCAAGCAGCATTCTGCACCGATTGGTTGTCGCAGCGCATCCAGACGGGTGCGTGCGACTGCCTTGAATCGCCCAAGAGATATTTTCCTACTGATGAAGGATGACTCCATGTCAGCATTCCAAGACGAGATCAAGGCTATTGCCCAACTGCGTGAGGCCCAAGCAGGCAAATGGGAAGGTATCAATCCTCAGCACGCCGCTCGCATGCGACTCCAGAATCGCTTCAAGACCGGGCTGGAGATTGCCAAGCACACCGCGAAAATCATGCGGGAGGACATGGCCGCCTATGATGCGGACAGCGCTCAGTACACCCAGTCCCTGGGTTGCTGGCACGGTTTCATTGGCCAGCAGAAACTGATCTCCATCAAGAAGCATTTTGGCACCACCAAGCGCCGCTACCTCTATCTGTCGGGCTGGATGGTGGCCGCCCTGCGCTCCGAATTCGGTCCCCTGCCCGACCAATCGATGCATGAGAAGACGGCGGTCCCGGCTCTGATCGAAGAGCTCTACACCTTCTTGAAGCAAGCTGACGCCTGGGAACTCAATCACCTGTTCCGCAGCCTGGAAGAAGCCCAGCAAGCCGGCAACGACGTGAAGGTCAAGGAAATCGAAAGCAAGATCGATGGTTTCGAGACCCATGTGGTGCCGATCATCGCCGACATCGATGCGGGCTTTGGTAACGAGGAAGCCACCTATCTACTGGCGAAAAAGATGATCGAGGCTGGCGCCTGTGCCATCCAGCTCGAAAATCAGGTCTCCGACGTCAAGCAGTGCGGCCACCAGGATGGCAAGGTCACCGTGCCCCATGCCGAGTTCCTGGCCAAGATCAACGCCGTGCGCTATGCCTTCCTGGAACTGGGGGTCGACGACGGTGTGATCGTGGCACGTACCGATTCCTTGGGTGCGGGCCTGACTCAGCAGATCGCCGTGACCAATGAACCGGGCGACCTGGGCGATCAGTACAACAGCTTCCTCGATGGCGACGAGATCGCAAGTGCCGACGACATCAATAACGGCGATGTGGTGCTCAAGCAAAATGGCAAGCTGATCAAGCCCAAGCGCTTGGCCAGCGGTCTGTACCAATTCAAGAAAGGCAGCGGCGAAGATCGGGTCGTGCTGGACTGCATCACCAGCCTGCAACATGGCGCGGACCTGCTGTGGATCGAGACCGAGAAGCCCCATGTGGGACAGATCGCCGGCATGGTCAATCGCATCCGCGAGGCAGTGCCCAATGCCAAGCTCGTCTACAACAACAGCCCGTCCTTCAACTGGACGCTGAATTTCCGCCAGCAAGTGTTCGATGCCTGGGAACAGGAAGGCAAGGACGTCTCAAACTACGACCGTGCCAACCTGATGAGTGTCGAATATGACGATACCGAACTGGCTACGGTAGCGGATCGCTGGACCCGCAACTTCCAGAAGGATGCGTCTCGTGAAGCAGGTATCTTCCATCACCTGATCACGCTGCCGACCTATCACACCGCCGCCCTGTCCACTGACAATCTGGCCAAGGGCTACTTCGGTGACGAAGGCATGCTGGCCTACGTGGCCGGAGTGCAGCGCAAGGAGATCCGCGAGGGCATCGCCACCGTCAAGCATCAGGACATGGCCGGCTCCAACCTGGGTGATGACCATAAGGAGTTCTTCTCCGGCGAAGGCGCCCTCAAGGCGGGCGGCAAGGACAACACCATGGGCCAGTTCGGTTAAGAGTGTTTTTCCAAACGCGTATATCGAATAGAGCTGGGGGGGGGCGCTCAACTTCCAGCAAGTAATGTAGTGGGCTCTGCGTCCGACTAGCCATTGCAGGGGAGGCTCTTCGCCTCCCTTTTTTATTGTTCGTTTTGTGGCTTTCTTTGCCATTCAGACCAACAACGGGACGCAGGCTCCGTCTCTCATCGCACCAAACTCCAGACCTGTAGTCTATTAATGAGTAGCCAATCCAGACCATTCGCGTTAAACTTCTAACAAAACACTGTTTCTAAACAAATCCATCTTGGAGATCAAGCCATGAAGCTGACGCGTTATCTCCCTGTCATCGCATTGGGAATCTTGACGTTAGGGGGCTGTGCCAACAGCGACATCTACTCCGGTGATACGTATCGGGGTAGCCAGGCCAAAACTGGTCAGACAGTAACTTACGGCACCATCCAGGCGTTGCGCCCGGTAAGCATCCAGGCCGACGATCAGAATAGCGGTGTGCTTGGTGGGCTCGGTGGCGCAGTCATGGGTGGCCTGCTGGGCAATCAGATCGGTGGCGGCTCGGGCAGGACCATCGCCACGGCGGCCGGCGCCATCGGCGGTAGTGTTGCGGGCAAGAAGATCGAGGATAGCGCCAATCGAGTCAATGCGGTAGAGATGGAGATTCGTCGCGAGACCGGTGATACGGTGATCGTGGTCCAGAAAGCCGACCGGGACTGGCAAGTGGGCCAGCGCGTACGTCTGATAGGCAACGGTGCCAACATGAGCGTGGCGCCCTATTGATTCGAGATAGCCGCTGATTCAAGGAGATCGCGGCCCATGGCCCATGAACAACAACCTCGCCATCATAGGCGAGGTTGTTGATTACAGACGGATGGGTGATGCAACGAAAACCGTTTGAGCCATCAGTGCGCCTTGGCGAGCCCCCAGCGCACCAGCTTGGTAATGCCCCAGACGATCAGTGCCAGCAGTAGCAGCGTCATCAACATGGAAATCGGCTTGACGACAAAGGTGGCGCCCAGCACTGCCAGCGCGATACCCCAGATCCAGCGGTCATCACGACTGCTCTTGAATGCCGCAGGCATCTTGCGCTCGAAGAAATTTCCCAAACCGCCGTCCCAGCCTCTCAGCGTCAGTGTCAGAATCAGGGCGAAGACAATCAGCCAAATCAAGGTCACGGTCATGGCATTACTCCTAGAGTTAGGACAGCAGAATAAAGTGGCGTTCAAAATGTGACGGCAGGGTACTCCAGGCCTTCTTATCCGCGCAATAGCGATAGGCGCCCTCTCACCCCGACCGCTTGCAGGATCACCCTTGAATCATCGTCATCCAAACCCTGCTGCACATGAAAATTCTTTGCGACTCCTGACAGACCATTGATTGGCACGTTACCATGAGAAGTACATATTTTATCGAAAGGTCCATCACAAATGCAGATTGCGCAAAATTCCGTTGTTGCATTCCACTACACGCTGACCAATGATGCCGGTGAGGTATTGGACAGCTCGGAAGGTCGCGAGCCACTGACCTATCTTCACGGTTCCGGCAATATCATTCCGGGTCTGGAGAAGGAGCTGGAAGGACGTGAGAATGGTGAAAAACTGCAAGTGACCGTCACACCAGAAGAAGGCTACGGCGAAAATCAGCCTGCGCTGGTGCAGGAAGTGCCGCGTGATGCCTTCCAGGGTGTCGAATCCGTTGAGCCGGGCATGCAGTTTCAGGCTCAGACCCAAGGCGGGCCGCTGATGGTTACCGTGACCAGTGTAGAAGGCGATACCGTTACGGTCGATGGTAATCATCCGCTGGCAGGTCAGAAATTGAACTTCGATGTCAAAATTGCGGAAGTGCGCGAAGCGACTGAAGAAGAAGTCGAGCATGGCCACGTGCACGGTGAAGGCGGACATCAGCACTGATCATCCTGCCTCACCCTCTTCGATAGTGGTGAGGTGCGAAGCAGATGGCTGATCACGGATAGCTAATTAAAGAGGGCAGCCTTGGCTGCCCTCTTTTGCGTTTGTCTGGCTCAGTTCGGTTAGCGTTTATCGATCCGCTTCCATTACTCGGGACAGGAAGGCGCTTCTGACGATGCGGAAAAGCGAAGCCCACTGAACCAGGCCGTAGCATTGCCACCGGCATTGTCGCCGTCGCTCATCAGCGCCACACCATCAACCTCCTTGGGGCTGCTGCCAAACAGCTTGCTGAAATCCTCGCGCACATCGCGCACCTCGGCGACCCATCGCCCGGCGTTCTGCCTGCCACTCTGCAGGGCCAGCAGTCGAGCACGATCGGTAAAGGCATTGACCCAATGTGTACCGACCGTCTGGTTGTTCGACCAGACATAGTTCACCGCCTGAACCTGCCAGGGCAAGATTCCCGTCTTGTTGGCCACATAGACCCGCGCCGGATAGTCGTCGCCTGCCTTGGTGGTCTCGTCGAGCCCCGGGTAGACGCTTCCCACCTTCCAGCACCAGCTTAGATACGGCGTCTTGGTCAGATCGATCTCGCGCTCCAGATATTTGGCGGACGCGCGACCATTGGCCTCAGCCTGAAGCACCTGTTGCCCTGCCTGCGTGACCAAGGAGTAGCGAGTTTCGCCCTCGAAGGAGCGTGTCGGCCAATCGGCGATATCCTCAGCACTGAATTCCAGTGATTGCGCACCGGCCGTTGATGCGACCATCAACATCAGCCCACTCATCCAGCAGCGTCCGGCATGCATCAATGTCTTCATGTCTTATCCTTTTCTGATTCACGATGCCTGAGTGTGCGGTATCCCCCCCATAACCGCGTCATCGTCGTGATGATGCAGGCTGCGGCAAAGATGATCGCCAACACAGGGAAGTGCTCAGGCCAAAGACAAAAGGCGACAAACGCCAGGATTGTTTCGGTGCCCTCGGTTAGTCCATCGAGATAGAAGAAGGCCTTGTGCGTGAAGTGTGGTCGCTCTAGCCCATGCTTGGCGGCCATGATCGCAAATGCCAGAAAGGAGCTGCCGGTACCGACGAAGGCAACCAGTAGAAGCGTTGCCGCCATTGCATTGGCTCCAGGGTCCGCCAGCGCAAATCCCAGCACGACCGTCGCATAAAAGACGAAATCCAGCCCAATATCGAGAAAGCCACCGGCGTCGCTGTTGGTCCGGGTATGCCGCGCCAACGCCCCGTCCACCCCATCCGCCAGACGATTGAGCAGAATGACAACCAGCGCGGCGGCGTAGGCCTCCATGGCCAATAACGGTAGCGCCAGCATGCCGATGACGAACCCGGCAAGGGTCACCTGATCCGGATTAACCCGATGACGGGCCAGACGTGTCGCAAGCCACGCCAACGGGGGCTGTACCCACTGCGTCGACCATCGATCGAGCATGGCTACCTCACCTCCTCCACGCTGCGGGAATGGTCATGGCCACGACCGCGACGACGCCAGGTAAAGTAGCGCTCCAGCCACCCCAGCACTCGCTCGGGCTTGTGGGCGTTCTTCCAGACCCCGGCACTGCCCTTCACCGCCTCGGAGAAGGTCGGATACGGATGGATCGTACCCAGCAGTTTGTTGAGACCGATCCCTTGCGTCATGGCCAGGGTGAATTCCGCCAGTAGCTCACCGGCATGTTCACCCACGATACTCGCGCCCAGGATGCGATCCTTGCCGGGCATCGTCAGCACCTTGATGAAGCCGGTGGTTTCCCCTTCGGCAATGGCACGATCGAGCTCGGCAAACTCATAGTGTGTAATCTCGAATGCGATGTCCTGCTGCGTAGCATCGCGTTCATTGAGCCCTACCCGGGCGACCTCGGGCTGGGTGAACGTCACCGCAGGAAGATTGCGATAGTTCACGTTGAAGCGCTTGAGCTCACCGAACAGCGCATTGACCGTGGCATGCCAGGCCTGATGCGCGCTGGCATGAGTCATCTGATAAGGCCCCGCGACATCACCACAGGCCCAGATATTGGGATGCAGGCTGCGCAGGGTACCGTCCACATCCAGCGTACCTCGGGGGGTAGTGCCGATACCGAGTGCCTCCAGACCCAGGCCTGAGACATTGGCTTCGCGCCCGACGGCCACCAGCAGACGATCGAACACCAGACGCTGCGTTTCTCCGTCGCGTTCGACGACGAGCACCTTGCCCTCATCGCCATGGCTCGGCCCGGGCTCTATGCCAGTCGCAACGGACCCAAGATGCACTTCGATACCTTCGCTGCGCATCTGCGCCAGCAGCACCTCGGCGACATCCGCGTCTTCGCGGGGTAACAACTGCGGGGCATGCTGTACGATGGTGACCTGGCTGCCGAGGCGGGCAAAGGCCTGCCCCAGCTCGCAACCGATAGGGCCGCCCCCCAGGATCATTAAGCGCCTGGGCAGTGTCTCGAGCTGCCATAGATTATCCGACGTCAGCACATCGATTGACTCGAGCCCCGGCAGTTCAGGCACCTTCGGACGCGCACCGCTGGCAATGATCACATGCCGGGTGGTCAATACCCGGTCATCGACGCGCACTTCCCAGGGGGTCTGCAAACGCGCCTGACCATTGATCACCTCGACGCCCAGAG
The DNA here is from genome assembly GCF_049808615.1 of Halomonas sp. GXIMD04776. NCBI lineage: Bacteria > Pseudomonadati > Pseudomonadota > Gammaproteobacteria > Oceanospirillales > Halomonadaceae > Halomonas > Halomonas sp. GXIMD04776. The sequence goes on from NZ_JBNCAN010000016.1 coordinate 66,585, forward strand.
ATTCGTAACGCTCGGGACTGTCATGCGGAGCGACATCATCGATTGCCCGGTGCACATGGCTCATGACCTGCTTGAAATCGATACGGGGTTCCTCGGCATGAATGCCAAAGCGCCCGCCTTCGCGTACCGTTTGCGCGATACGGGAAGCACGAATCAGGGCCTTGGATGGCACGCAGCCTGTGTTCAGGCAATCGCCGCCCATGCGCTCACGCTCGACCAAGGCCACCCGGGACTTGAGAGCGGCAGCGATATAGCTTGCCACCAGCCCTGCCGAGCCGGCACCGATGACTACAATGTCATAATCAAATCCTTGTGGCTTGCCATAACGCCGCGCCATGCGACGGCGTTTGATGAGATCCACGCTCCAGCGCGCCAGCAACGGAAAGATGCCGATCAATACAAAGGAGGCGATCAAGCCCGGTGACAGGATACCGCCTAGACTCTGCAGCTCTCCCAACTCCTGGCCGGCGTTGACGTAGACCAGGGTGCCCGGCAGCATGCCCACTTGACTGACCCAATAAAACGTCAAGGGCCGCATGCGCGTCAGCCCCATTACCAAGTTGATGATGAAGAACGGGAAGATCGGCACCAGACGTAGGGTAAACAGATAGAAAGCCCCTTCCCGCTCGATACCGCGATTGATGCTGGCAAGCTGACGAGAAAAGCGTCTTTCCAACGGTTTCTGGGCCACCAGTCGCGCAATCAGAAACGCCAGTGTCGCGCCGATGGCGCTGGCGAAAGAGACGATCAATAGTCCCCAGCCCAGCCCGAACAGCGCCCCGGCGAGCAGCGTCAGCAACGCAGCACCGGGCAATGAAAGCGCCGCCATGGCGATATAAACGGCAAAGAAGCCACCGGCCACCAGCCAGGGATCTGCTGCGAACCAGCTCTGAAAGCGTGCCTGCTGGTTCTTGATATTATCCAGGGTCAGCGCATCATCGGCGCCACTGACAAAGAACAGAGCGATCGCCAAGGCGATCACGGCGAGAACGATGAGGCGCTTGCGATTCAATTGACAGTCTCCCTTGGACGGTGTTTGAGGGTGCGATGATTAAGCGGGCAGTGATTGAGCATGCGTTGGCCATGGCAGGTTTTAATGCAGTCGCACGCCACGATCAAACCTTACGTATCATTATCAAACGGCAAGAAACGTCACGCCGAGGAACTTGGTGGCGAAAAAGGTTTCCAAATTGGGATAATTCATATCCTTGGAGAATACAGTGCACAAGCTTTTGACCCCTTTGACACTGACGCTAGCGACATTGTCACTTCCCGCTCTTGCCCAGTCCGATACTGCAACGGCGGTTTTCGCGGGGGGCTGTTTCTGGTGCATGGAGCAGGCCTACGATGAGGTCGAGGGGGTCAAGGCTACCACGTCCGGCTATATCGGTGGCGAAAAGTCAAATCCCAGCTATGAACAGGTTTCTCGTGGCCAGACTCAGCATGCCGAGGCTGTCGAGGTCGAATACGATCCACAGATCGTGGATTACGCCACTCTGCTCGAAGCGTTCTGGCACAACATCGACCCCTTTGCTGAAAATCGCCAGTTCTGCGATGGCGGCTCCCAATACCGTAGCGCCATTTTCTATCAGAACGACCAGCAAAGACGCCTGGCGGAGCAAACCAAGAAAGAACTCGAGGAACGTTTCGGTCAGCCAATCGCTACCCAGATCGTCCCCGCCAATCAATTCTGGAAGGCGGAGGAGTACCACCAGGATTATTACAAGAAAAATCCCGTACGCTATCGTTTCTACAAGGCGGGTTGTGGTCGCACCGATCGCCTGAAAGAAGTCTGGGGTGAGCAGGCAGGCCTGCCCGGTAGCAAATAAGCGCGTTGATACAAAGCTCTTTGGCATGGCCCCATTGTCCTGCTCTGGCTATGGCGCCGTTCGCCGCCATAGCCAAATGCTCAAACCCAGTGTTCCACTGAGTATCAGCCAGGATGCCAGCACTACGCCCTGCCACCCCCCCGCATTCCAGAACGGCTCGAGATAAAACCCACCCAGACTTGCGCCCAGATAATAGAACACCAGATAAAGCGCCGTGGCGCTGCCCCGAGCGTGAGTCGCCTGTCGCCCCACCCAGCTCGAGGCCATGGAATGACATAGAAAGAAACCGAAGGCGTTGATCACCAGGCCCAGCAGAATGATCGATAGCGACGTACTTAACGTCACCAGGGTACCGCCCATCAGGATCAGGATGCCCACCATCATGCACACCGGCTGGGGTAGGCGCTGCGCCAGACGCCCGGATAACGCCGAGCCGAGCGTGCCTCCCAGATAGGTGACGAAGATCATGCCCAGCCATTGCGTCGACAGCCTGTAAGGCGCCTCGTGCAGGCGGAAGGTGATATAGCTGTACTGATTGATGAAGATGAAGAAGTTCAGCCCGCCGATCAGATAGGCGCCCAGCAGCAGCGGATTGCGAAGATGATCCAGCAGGGCTTCGAGGGCGGTCTTCAGACGAAACGGCCGCGACTCGAAATATCGTGCCGACGGCAACAGCCACCAGAACAGGGCGACACACCCAAGGCTGAGCAGTCCTACCGCCATGAAGCTGGCATGCAATCCCCCATATTCACCAGCAAAGCCGCCCACGACACGCCCACCGATACCCCCTAAGGTATTGGCACTGATGTAAAACCCCACCGCCAACATCAAGGCTCGGGAGTCGAATTCATCCCCCATCCAGGCAATCGCGACCGCTGGTAGCCCTCCTAGCACCACCCCCTGGAGCGCGCGCACCATGAGCAGCAGAGTAAAATCGTCGACAAACATCAACGATAGCGAGCATAACGCGGCGATCAGCAAGGTAAACCGCATGATGCGATCGCGGCCGATGGCATCGGACAGCGGACCGAAGATGAGCAACGAGCAGGCAAGGGTCAGCAGTGCCACCGCCATTACCATCGATGCTGCAAGAGTTGATACGTCGAATTCCTGACGCAATTCCGGCAACAAGGGTTGAGCGGCGTAGAGATTGACGAAGACGGTAAACGACCCCAGACACAGCGCCAGGGTCGCTCGCCACCAGTCTCGACTATAGGCTTCGATCATGGGGTCTCAGTGTAGCGTTCGGCTATCGCCGGGGAGTGTGTCGATATGACGGGGCGCCCAATGACGCGGCCGCGAGCCGGGAAAATCCAGGCTCGCCCAGGGACCTGCCAACGGGGGCGTACCACATAGCCAGGCGACCAGACCCTTTCGAAAATCCTGCAGAAAAGCCTCTCGCTCCGTGGTCTCTCCCATGAAGAAGGCAAATCCCGCGAAGAGCCCCTCGGCATAGGTCTGCCAGCTGCCGTAATGCTGCTGAGCCAGGAACAGAGCCTTGTCGAGCATGTTTTCCAATGTGGCTTCATCCAGCCAACCAAGCGTGCATCCCGTAATGGCCAGATCGACGGCCTGAGCCAGATCCCAGGCCGCCATGTCGGTATCATTGCAGCGGGTATCGTTGTCCCGCACGCGGCGCAGACGCAACAGGTGATGCCGTTCGTCTTCCGAACATTCGCCGGATTCCAGAATGGCTATTTCTTCTTCCAGGCGTGCGCGATTGAGAGTATAGGGTGCATAGTTGATCTGATACTCCTGGCGATCGCCGGCATCGAGTAAAAACGTGAGGAACTCCCGCAGTTCGTCGGCGTTATGCAGACCATAATGACTCTCCAGCCACTGGCGTGCCGCCTCGCCTTCCACCACCCCTTCGCGCTGGGGCTCCCCCCAGGTACCCGGATTGAGAGGGCCGGTCAGGGCCAGGGCGGTGAACCGGGATAACGAGGGCCGGGGCCCAGGCTCTCGCCACGCTGGACGCCGCCAATCCAGCCAATAAAAACAGCTCCCTGGGTCGTCCCGATGCCAGCGTATTTCATGTACCAGCGTATCGTCGGGCATTTCCGGCAGTACCGTTTCCCAGGCTATCCAGGCCTCGAGAAGCCGTTGGGCTTCCCCATACAGATGACACAGCACGCTGCGCAATGCCCGGGCAAGACGTCTCAACTCATGATGATCGAAACTCCCGCTATCGTCGGCCATCAACAGATAGAATGCGTATTTCTCTGCCATATGGATGGTCGCGGCATGCCCCGCACAAGCCGCCAGCGCACTTCGAGCACGCAGCTCCTCCGGTGATGGCTGTCCGAACACCGTCTTGCTCGGCGGTAGAATATTGTGCGCGACATCCGCGGCCAGCTGATTGAGATGATGCGACTGTGCCGGCAACCAATAACGCGCCAGCCCTTGTACTCCTTCATCGGCAAACAGGCCCAGCGTCTCGGCAAGATAGCGTCTGGCATCCTCGCGACGCGCCTCGGGTATCGACGCCGCTATTCCCTGGCGATAAAGCAACTCCGGCTCACGCACGGAGGCCAGGGCCAGCACCCAATGCCAATCATCCCGATGCCAGTCACGCATGGCCTCGCGTGACACCTCGCGCTGCCTGTCGTTAATCAACTCCTTGAGCGGTATACACCAGGGAGAGACCGGGGAGTAGAGAAGCAATGCCGCTTCCTCGGTGATCGACTTTCCCCCGGGATACTGACCTTCGAAAAGACACCGTCCGCGTTGATAGGCATGTACCAACGCCGTCCAATCGCTGTAGCGTCGCGTGAGCAGATCAGCCCCGTGCAGGGCAAAATGCTCGGCTTCGTCGTCGGCCAGCCACCCCAGGGCCAGCCCGGCATAGGCCAGGTCGATCAAACGCAACCAATCCCAGGCGGCCCACTCGAGTGGCTCTCCTTGAGTGATGAAGGCCAGCACTATCTCTCCGTAGCGGCGCTGATCGATAAGCCCTGCCAACCAGGCCTGGCGTGCCGACTCATCCTGCTCCAGCAACCGAGCCACATCGAGATCCCACCCATAGCGATGCCCCTGGGACCCCAACCACAGCAGCGTCCGTATCAGATCATCCCGATCCTGAATCTGCCAAATTCGGTTTAACCAGGCAGCTGCATCAGGCCAATCACGTAAGTAATCTGGCGACTCCACCAGCGATGGCGCAAACAGCGCCCGGGGCAACCAGGCGTGAGACGTCTCGGTACTGGGCCATAGCGGTTTTTCCGTACAGGTTTCCAGATAGTCGCCCAGCAAGCGCCAGGTAACGCCCTCCCCGTCATGCTCAAGCGTCGCCAGTGCCTCGCTGGCTCTGGCAAATGCTTCATCGCCCTGGGCCCAGCCTCGCTCGAGACGAACATCACGTAGCGCCGCCAACCACTCGTCCAGATCGGCATAGCGAGCCTGGAGGGTCTTGGTCAAACGCAGCATCCAGGCTCGGGCATGCTCAACACTCAACCAGTCCGCCGCAACCGCCAGTGCCAGATACTCCATGGCGGCGAGCTGAGACTGGGGATCCGGGACACCGGCTGGGAACGCCTCGAGTAACCGCCAGCCCAGCTCACCTCGCTCGACGATGTCGAATTCGGCCAATCGCGTCACGGCCTGCGCCGGTTCCACCGCGATCGGATCAGGCGCGTAGGCCCAACCGCAAAGCACTAACTGCTGCGACCACCATGCATTAAGGGGATCGACCAAATCACACCTCGGGCGCTTGAAGATCTAAGAAAGTAAACAGCGATATAGTGTAACGGAAAGCATCGCACAGGCCGATGCTCTTGCACTCATCGCATTGTGCATCGACAGTAGAGGGAAGAAGTATCACGAGCATTATCACAAGACGCTTGGCGAGTCGTTTAAAATAATACACACTGCGTTCGAGATGATGATCGTTCAGTTATTTTCCACTGCGCTCTTTGGTTTGAACCAGGAGGTTTTACCATGAACAACGCCCAACTCAATGAACTCAAGCAGCGTTATGTCGCCAGCGGCGCAGCAAGCCCTGCTGCTCATTTTGCCGACCGCGCCGAGAACGCCGAGATCTGGGATGCGGACGGAAACCGCTTCGTCGACTTCGCCGGCGGCATCGGCGTACTCAATATCGGCCATCGCCATCCCAAGGTGGTCGAGGCGGTCAAGGCACAACTCGACAAGGTCATGCACACCTGCCAGACCGTCATGCCCTACGAAGGCTATGTGAGAGTGGCGGAGAAGCTCAGCCAGATCACACCGGTTCGCGGCCACGCCAAGGTCATGCTGGCCAACTCCGGCGCCGAGGCACTGGAAAACGCCGTCAAGGTGGCGCGTGCCGCCACGGGCAAGACCAACGTGATCTGCTTCGACGGCGGCTATCATGGCCGCACCTTCATGACCATGGCGATGAACGGCAAGGTCAACCCCTACCAGACGGATTTCGGGCCCATGCCGGGCACGGTCTTCCGGGCGCCCTACCCGGTGCCCTATCACGGCGTCAGCGAAGACGAGGCCCTGCGCGGCCTGAAGATGGCCTTGAGAACCGATGCCAACCCCAAAGACACCGCGGCGATCATCCTCGAGCCGGTGCTGGGTGAAGGCGGTTTCTATGCGGCACCGACGAGCTTCTTGAAGGCGATCCGCGACATCTGCGATGAGCACGGCATGCTGATGATCGTGGATGAGGTGCAAAGCGGCTTCGGACGCACCGGCAAGATGTTCGCCATCGAGCACAGCGGCGTGGAGCCGGACATCATGACCATGGCCAAGAGCATGGGCGACGGCATGCCGATCTCCGCCGTCGTCGGCACCGATAAGCACATGGACGCGTCCGGCGGCAACTCTCTGGGCGGCACCTATACCGGCAGCCCGGTCTCCTGCGCGGCAGTCCTGGCGGTACTCGAGGTGTTCGAGGAAGAAAACATCCTCGAGAAGAGCCAGGCGCTGGGTGACAAGCTGGCCAAGCGCTTCGGTCAGTGGCAGCAGCAGTTCGACTGCATCGACAACGTGCGCAACCTGGGCGCTATGGCGGCCTTCGACCTGGTATCCGACAAGGCCAACCATACCCCGAATGCCGAACTCGCCGGCGCACTGTGCAAGAAGGCGCGTAAGAATGGATTGGTTCTGCTCTCCTGTGGCATGTACGGCAACACCATTCGCTTCTTGATGCCCGTCACCATCGAAGACAAGATACTCGAGGAAGGCTTCGCCATCATCGAGCAGGCACTGACCGAGCTGGTAGGAAGCAAGCAGACCGCCAGCGCCTGATGCCGTAATACATGGCTGTCATATGAAAACACCCCACGACCATCAATGATCGTGGGGTGTTTTTTTGCGCTTTTTTGCGTCAGGCCTGGCGCACCTTGGACACGATCCAGAGCAGTAAGACGGCACCGACGGTCGCAGTGACCAGAGAGCCGATGAAGCCTCCTGCATGCAATCCCAACAACCTGAACAATAAACCGCCCAGCACCGCGCCGACGATACCCACGCCGACGTTACCGAAGATACCGAAACCACCACCCCGCATGATGTTACCGGCGATCCAGCCTGCCAGCCCGCCGATGATCAACCATAGAATCAATCCCATCGCTCATCTCCCTTGCATCGTCCATGAAGAAATAAAGATCCTAGCCTGCCACAAAACGGTTCAGCCACAAACCGATTAAAAAGACGAGCCGGGCTGTTGCAGAAATGCCTGTTCTTCAACGCTCGACTCACGTCCTAGCACCTCGTTGCGGTGAGGATAGCGCCCGAAGCGCTCGAGGATGTCACGATGACGCCGCTCATGCTTGAGATTGTCCTCGAGCCCCGCCTGATCGAAAAGTCGCAGTGCTTCATCGTGAATACGTAGCGATTCACTGTGCATGTAAGGCATATAAAGAAACGCCCGCTGCGCCACCTTGAGATGGCGATCGGCCCGCGCCGCCACCGCCTCCTGAGCCAAGGCCAGGGCCTGGGGGTCCTGAGCAAAAGCTGCTGCCTGACCACGATGGATGTTGCGCGAGAATTGATCGAGGACCAGAATCTCCGCCAAACGTCCCTGGGGAGAACGGCGCCACATCCACAGCTCACCGGCAACGGCGGCATCAAGCAATGGCGAAAAACGCTCGGTGATTTTACGATCGAAGGCGTTATCCTTACTGAACCACTGCCGAGGCGTGGCTTCATCGAACCAGAAATGCAGTACCGCTTGCGCAGGGGAATCGGTCATTGCATGCGATCTCCGTCGAGTTGCTGTTATGAATAGAATCAGATTAGTTCAAGCGCGCCCCAGGCCCAACCTTCGCTTGATCACAATCCGCCGATAGTCAGGAGTCATGATGTCCTTTGCCCAATTCATGGAAATGGCCGGTTACCTATTGAACATCATCGGTATCGTCACTTGCCTGGCAGGTTTGACCCTGACACGACGCCCTTCCCGACGCACCCTGGGTTATCTTATTGCCGGGCTCGGCTTTCTCATTGCTGCCAGCCCGCTGCTGGCGCAATTGTTTGGGCTTGTCCCGCCCCCCGCCCCGGTAACCACTCTGCCGCCAGGATAAGCATGCCTGACCAGGATTCGCGGGCACGTCGCAACAGCGATATGCTGTAGCCCCGATACCTACATCAACAAATGCACACAAGGATGTAAACGATGCATACCCTCACGCTTTTGTCGTTTCTATTCTTTACCGGGCTGGTCGCCCTGATCACCTGGATCGTTACCCGGCGTGACGATCACAGCAGCACCCGCGGTTACTTTCTCGCCGGCCGCAGCCTGACCTTTCCGTTGATTGCCGGGTCGCTGTTGATGACCAACCTATCCACTGAACAGATGGTGGGGCTCAATGGCGCGGCCTTTACCGATGGGTTGAGTGTCATGGCCTGGGAAGTGGTAGCGGTCATCGCGCTGGTGGCGCTGGCCCTGTTCTTCCTGCCGCGTTTTCTGCGCAGCGGCATCGCCACGGTGCCGCAGTTGCTGCGAATCCGCTTCGACGAAACGACTCAGCTTATCTGTAACATCATCTTCCTGATCGCCTATGCAGTGATCCTGCTGCCGATCATCCTCTATTCCGGGGCGGTAGGGTTGCAGGGCATGCTCGATCTAGAGGGGCTGACCGGCATCGAATCGAATACCACTTTGCTCTGGGCAACGGTATGGATCGTCGGCATCATTGGCTCGATCTATGCCTTGTTCGGAGGGCTTCGCACCGTTGCCGTCTCGGACACCCTGAATGGCGTCGGCCTGCTGATCGGTGGCTTCGTGATCGTCTATTTCGGCCTCCAGGCGGTAAGCGATGACGGCGGAGTGCTGGCGGGCTGGGAAGCACTCAAGCAGAGCAACCCCGACAAGCTCAACTCCATCGGTCAAGAGGGCCAACAGGTACCCTTCGCCACGCTGTTCACCGGGGTCTTTCTGATCAACCTGTTCTACTGGACCACCAACCAACAGATCATTCAGCGCACCTTCGCCGCCAAGAACCTTGCCGAAGGCCAGAAAGGCGTGCTGCTGACCGGATTGTTCAAGCTGCTCGGGCCCTTGTATCTGGTACTGCCCGGCATCATCGCGTACCAGCTTTACGCCGATGAGGGCATTCGTGCCGACGAGGCCTACGGCCATCTGGTCTTCAACGTGCTTCCCCCTTATCTGACCGGTTTCTTTGCGGCGGTCATGGTCGGCGCCATTCTTTCCTCCTTCAACTCGGCGCTCAACAGCACCACTACCCTGTTCAGCCTGGGCCTGTACAAGGACGTGCTCAAGAAAGACGCCAGCGAAGAGCAGGTCGTGCGCGTGGGTAAGATCTTCGGTTGGATCATGGCCGTTGCGGCGATGACCATCGCACCGCTGCTGGCCGGCCAGGAAAGCCTATTCGGCTATCTGCAGAAGATGAACGCCATGTATTTCATTCCCATTCTGGCCGTGGTCATCGTGGGTCTGCTGACCAAGCGGGTGCCGGCCCTTGGCGCCAAGATCGCCCTGATCGGCGGCTGCGCGATCATCGGTCTGGTCTACTTCGTACCGCCCTTTACCGGGCTTTTGGACGTTGTTCACGATTTTCATTTCGTGAGCCTGGTCTTCGTGGCTCTGGTGGCGATGATGTTACTGCTGGGCAAGCTTCGTCCCCGCGCCACCGCCTGGGTTCACGAAGACAGCGGTCAGGTCGACCTCACGCCCTGGAAAGGCGCGATACCGGCGGGCATCGTGCTGGTGATTTTGGTCATTGCGATCTATATCGCCTTCGCAGGCTGAGTGCTGGAGCAACATCATGCCGTTGACCGTCACCTTGTTGTCGCTGTGCCAGGCATTGCTGGTCAGCGGCAACATTCTATTGATTGCGGTATCGCCACTGATCGGCGCCCAGCTTGCCCCCGGGCCGGCCTGGGCCACTGCTCCGGTGGCGACCCAATGGTTGGGCTTGATGTGCGCGACCATTCCGGCATCGTTGATCATGGCCCGATTGGGACGCAAGCGTGGCTTCTTGCTGGGCAATCTGATCGGCTTGAGTGGAGTCGCGGTAGCCAGCCTGGCGCTGGTAGGCGAGCAGTTTCTAGGCTTCATGCTGGGTACCTGGCTGATCGGTATCGGCATCGGGTTCGGCATGCTCTACCGCTTTGCTGCCGTGGAGGCCACCTCCGTCGAGCTGCGTGATCGCGCCATCGGACTGGTCATGGGAGGCGGCGTGCTGGCCGCAGTTCTTGGCCCCTGGCTGGCACGTTCCAGCCAGGATCTGTTCGCGACACCGTTTCTCGGGAGTTTCCTCGGCTTGGGACTACTGTATGTCCTGGCATTGATCATTCTGGCTTTCATTCATCTACCGCCCCCTCAGGCGACCCATGATGAAGGTCCGACCCGCCCGCTGTTCGAGATCCTGCGTCAACCTCTCTTCATCGTCGCCGCCTCGGCCGGGTTGATCGGCTATGGCGTGATGAACCTGGCCATGACCGCAACGCCCCTGGCCATGCAGCGGGCCGGGTTTCATTTCGATCATGTTGCCACCACCATCCAATGGCATGTGCTGGCCATGTTCGTGCCCGCCTTCTTTACCGGGCGTCTGACGGCACGCTATGGTGCACGAACAATGATTGTCGTCGGTTGCTTGCTGCTGGCAGGCTGCGGCGTGCTGGCACAATTTTCCGTTACTTTGTATGGCTATTATTCGGCCTTGATACTGCTGGGACTTGGCTGGAATCTGACATTTCTACCCGCCACAGGGCTTTTGACCGAGACCTATCGCGCCTCGGAAAAGGCCCGCACCCAGGCGACCAACGAGTTTCTGGTATTCACTACGGTAGGCCTGACATCACTCTTCGCCGGGCCACTGGAGGCCAGCCTCGGCTGGGAAGGCCTCAACCGGCTGCTGCTACCGCTCGCGCTGATGCCCGTGGCAATCCTGCTCTGGCAGCATCTTGTCAAAGCCGACCGCCGCCCGCAGATTGAACACTAACTCTCGATTCGGAACCCAAGTGCCATGCGTCACACCCTGGCCCGCGAATTCAATAACCTCATCGAACGCGGCCGGGACCGCCAGCTACGCCTGGCGGTCACCGGTCTGTCTCGGGCCGGCAAGACGGCTTTTCTCACCTCGCTGGTCTATCAATTGCGCCATGCCGGGTTGGAGGCACGTTTGGACCTGTTACCGGCGGCCCGGGAAGGGCGTCTGATGGGGGCTCAACGCATCGCCCAGAAGGATCTGGGCGTGCCACGCTTTCCCTACGACCAGGCCATGGCCAGCCTCGACGGCACACCACCACAATGGCCTGAGCCGACTCGCGGCATCAGTGAGTTACGCCTGATCATTCGCTATCGACCGGAGCGCTCGGGCTTATTCGGCGGTCTGGGCAGCAGCAACGCCACCTTGACGCTGGATCTATTCGATTATCCGGGGGAATGGCTGCTGGACCTGCCACTACTGGAACACGACTATTTCAGCTGGAGCCAGCGCCAGCAGAGGACCTTGAGCCCGGAACGTCGCGCCATGGCCAGCGACTGGCTGGATGCGGTCGCAGCGCTCGACCCAGCCGCAGAGGCGGACGAAGCGGAACTTGCGACTATCGCCGAGCACTACGCCGAGTCGTTGCGCGCCGCCCGGGAAGCCGGCTTTGCGGACCTGCAGCCTGGGCGTTTTCTGCTGCCCGGAGACCTCGAGGGCGCTCCGGTCCTGCAATTCTTCCCTCTGCCGGGGCTGGATAAGGACGATCGCAAGCATCTCGACGCTCTACCCAAAGAGAGCGTTTATCACACCTTGGCGAGGCGTTTTGCCTATTATCAGCAGCATGTGGTCAAACCTTTCTACCGCGAGCACTTCCGACGTTTCGATCGTCAGATCGTGCTGGTCGATGTACTAGGAGCGCTCAATGCCGGCCCGGAACGCTTCGAGGATCTCTCCCGGGCATTGGCCACGCTGATGCAGAGCTTTGATTACGGGCAGCGCAGCCTACTTTCACGATTGTTCGCGCCGCGCATCGATCGGCTGGCCATTGCCGCCACCAAGGCCGATCACGTCACCCCGGAACAACACCCCAATCTGGTGACCCTGCTCGAAGCGCTGCTGGCCGAGCCGATCAAGGATCTGCGGTTCGCCGATGTTCCGGTCAAGGCGCTTTCCCTGGCGTCGATCCGGGCGACCCAGGCTCATGAAGTAGAGCATAAGGGCACGCGTACCCAGGCGCTGCGTGGCGTGACCCTGAACGGCGAAGAGACGCTGATATTCCCTGGCGAGGTGCCTACACGTCTACCTCGTCACGACTTCTGGGCACGTCAAGGCTTCGCTTTCAATGCCTTTCGCCCTCTTTCCCAGGACGTTCGTGGCGAGGGCCTGCCGCACATTCGCATGGACGCCGCTCTCGACTGGCTGCTCGGAGACAAACTGACATGAACGACCCTCGGCCCCATCAGCGCTTTACCCTGGATGACCCCGGCCATGCCACTCATCAGGATCCACGTCCCGCCGAGCACTATGCCGTCGAGCTGAGTTCGCGACCCGTGGAGGACGAAGCACCATCCGCGAACATCGACACGGCGCTTGCTCGTAGCCTGGCACGCCCACGCAAACGACGCTGGGGGCTTCTGGCACTGCTGTCCGGCACCCTGACCCTCGGCATCGTGGAGCTAGGACAAACACTCTATGCGTCATCGATGAGTGGTGATCTCTTGAGCGGCGCCTGGAGCCTTCTCGGTATTCTGGCCCTGGGGCTGGGCGGCATGGCGCTGCTGCGGGAGTTATGGCGACTGCGCCGACTACGCCGCCACTCGGCACTGCGTCGCGATCTGGAAACCCTGGAAGGACGCTCGGGTCGTGATGGGCGAAAACTGGCGGATCATCTACGCGAACAGATGCGCATGAACCAGGATGATCCGCATTGGCAAGCCTTCATTCAGGCTCATGAACCCCATCACGACGCCAACGAAACGCGCCAGTTACTGGCACACCATCTGCTCGCTCCCAGAGATCGGGAGGCCCGCCGCTTGATCTCGCGCATGGCCAGCGACACTGCGGTTATGGTCGCGATCAGCCCCTTGACGCTGATCGACATGATGCTGGTGTCCTGGCGCAACCTGGCGATGCTGGATCGTATCGCCGCGCTATACGGTCTCGAGCTGGGGTACGCCAGTCGTCTGCGCCTGTTTCGCAATGTGCTGTCCAACATGGCGTTTGCCGGCGCCAGTGAAATGGCCGCCGATGCCAGCATGGATCTATTTTCGATGAATGTGGCCGGCAAGCTGTCGACTCGGGCCGGGCAAGGGCTGGGCGTCGGGCTGTTATCGGCACGGCTTGGCTTGCGCGCCCTGCGGGTGACGCGCCCGCTGCCCTTCGAAGAAGGTGAAGCGCCCCGCATGGCGGATCTGCGCAGCGAACTCTGGCAACGGCTTCGGCGCCTGGAAACACCCAGCACGCGCGACAACCCGCCATGATCTTGATCCGAATCATGTCGATGGGCACCCAAAACACTACACTGAACCTGATGGCTGAGCGCCCTTACGATCAAGGAGAGTGGCATGTTCAAGAAGATTCTGGTTCCCGTCGACGGCTCGGAAGGCGCCAAGAAAGCGCTGGATGTGGCCTGCAAGTTGGCGCGTGTCGATAATGCATCACTGCACATCCTGCACATCCCGGAGCGTCTTTCCCGGGATACCATGCTGGTCTGGGGCATGAGCGCGGTATCCATGGAGGCTTCTTCGGAAGAACTCGAACGCGCCGGACGCAAGTCACTCGAGGCCGCCAAGCAAGCAGCCAAGGAACGCGGCATGACCGACGTCCAAGGGTCGTTGCGTCAAGGCGACCCTGCTCGAATCATCATCGAAGAAGCCAAGAAAACCAATTCGGATACGATCGTGATGGGCAGCCGTGGTCTGAGCAACATCACCGGTCTGATCATCGGTAGCGTCTCGCATCGTGTCGCTCACACGGCGAAATGCAACGTCATTACCGTGCGCTGAATACAGTTATCTGATAACTTCTGGACACTTTTATCACGTCTAGTCACCTTCTCGAGGAGCAAGGCATCACTCCTGCTCCTCGATGATTTCTTCTCTGGCCTCGGCCGGTTTCTTGTCTTCAAGCCACTCTTTCACATAGAAACGCTGGACAACCAGCATGCTCAAGACGATCAGCGGCTCCGACAGCAAGAGCCCGAGAATGCCCGTATAAACCCCCAGTAAAAGCTGCACGATCAACAGTAAGGCGGGAGGAATACTGACCGCTTTGCGCTGAACGAGGGGCGTCACGATGTTGCTCTCGAGAAACTGGATGGCCAGATAGAGTAAGCCCACGTAAAGCATGGTGGTCGAGCCTTGAGTAAAAGCCACCAGCAATGCGGGTATTGCTGCCAGCGCAGGCCCCAGGTAAGGAATGAAGGATAGAAGTCCCGCTAAAATACCCAGGGAAAGCGCCATAGGTACGCCCAGTACCCATAGGCCCAGACCAAAAAGCAGTCCGATGACGCTCATCGAGATCAAGCGTCCAAGCAGCCACCAGGTCAACTTGTAATAGACCAGATCCAGAAAGTCTCTCGCTTCGTCGCGCTTACTGGGTGCGAAAAGTACCAGTACGCCTTTTTTATAGCTATCCGGCTCGAGGAGCACGAACAGGCCGATCAGCACTACGGCAAAAACATTGAGCAGTGCGCCCAGCGTCGAGGATAATACCTTTGATAATTGGGACGACCAGCTGTTTATGGCGCCACTGGGCACAGAAAATTGATTGGCGAACTGCTCGAAACGATCAATGGCTTCCTTACCCAGAGGATATTGCAGTATGAGCTCCTCCAGGCTGGACCAGGAGTTCGGCAGAATCTTCAGCAGCCGCTCGAATTCCTGACTCATTCCCAGTGCAAAATTCAGGATAAAGCCGGCAAGTAGTGCCAGGAACACAAGCATGACTACAAGCAGGGCAAGCCTTCTGGATAAAGGACTTCTCTGATGCAGATAGTTGGTGGGAATAGAGAAAAATAGCGTTACCAGCAGAGCCGCAAACACCATCAACAACACATTGGCGCTGAACCAGAGCAACAGCAAAAGGATCAGCGAGGCTACCACGATGCCCACCGCCACCCAGACCCGCCGCGCATAGTCACTCAAAGAGTGCTTTCCTGATTCCGACATAATGACACTCCTTGTCCCGAGACATTCCATTCGACCGGTCAAGAACCGATCACCCTTAGTGAGACATCTTGCGCTCTACTCCAATCACCAGGCGCAGTTCATTCCTCGAGCTTGCCAAGAGCTGCCTGATCAAGATCGAAATGAAGGCGTAGTCGCCTAGCAACGCCGCTTTGACGATTTGATTCAATCCGTGTTGCTTGGGGCACCCGTCGGGACAATTCCGGATGGGCATTGGCCATGACGAAGCCCTGCCCTGCAATGCTTAGCATTTCCGCATCATTGAGATTGTCACCAAAGGCCAGACAGCTTGAAGGTGGCAGATCGAGATGACGCAGGAGACGTTTGAGCGCACCCCCCTTATGGACGCCCTCTGCCATGATTTCAAGAGAGTTCGCCATCGAGTACGTCACATGCAAGGAACTACTCATGCCGGTATGAATGCCTGCCTCCAGCGCTGCGATTTTTTCAGGATCGCCAATGAACAGCACCTTGCCCACGCCTTCACCATCATGGGCGTGCAAATCGGCCACCTGGTATCCAAACCCGGTATGCGCATGTAGCGCCAACAATTGCGGCGCCGGGGCATCGATCAACCAGTCGTCCACCGTGTATAAGTTCAAACGGATATCGGTATCTCGGGGCATGCGTATCAGTTCCCGTACCTGCTCGCCGGGTACCCACTGCTCGGCAATCAACGCATCGTTGGGGGCGTATAAGTGAGCGCCATTGGCACTGAGAATATACGCTTCAACCCCGAGTCGTCGGCGAAATTCACGGATATCGTGAAAGTGACGACCGGAGGCCAGCGCCAGGTAATGACCACGTGCCGCCAGCGCCTGGAAGGTCTCGATGGTTAAAGGGTCAAGGGTGTGTTCGGCATTGAGTAACGTATTGTCGAGGTCCGAGACGATGAGGTGAGGAGACATGAGATATCCTAAGGCATTCAAAGCAGACGACAGAGTAGCGCGAATCAAGATCATTGGGGGATTCCAGCCATGAGCATCGATCAGGACACACTGCGCCAGCGCCTGAAAGCCGAGCGCGAGCAACTGCTGGCGGACGCGGATAGCCGCGATGAAGCGAGCGCAACCGTCGAGTTGGATCAGAGCCGTACCGGCCGCCTGTCGCGCATGGATGCCTTGCAGGGTCAGGCCATGGCCCAGGCATCCGATGCCCGTGCGCAGGCACGGCTGGCCTTGATTCAGGCTGCTCTGACCCGCATAGAGGAAGATGACTATGGCGAATGTCTGGAATGCGGTGAAATGATCGCCGAGGGCCGACTCGCGGCGGATCCGGCGATCACCTTGTGTATCGATTGCGCCAGCCATCGCGAGCGTTCGTCTCATCCATCAACGAGGAGATCATGATGAAGACACTGGTAATTGGAGCCAACGGCAAGATAGGCCGTCAATTCTGTGAACTGGCCAAGGCCGATGGCGTGCCGGTCAGAGCCATGATCCGAGATAGCAATCAGCAGCGCTGGTTTCAAGAGCGCAGTATCGAAACCGTTATCGCCGACCTGGAAGGCAATCTTCGCCATGCCTTCTATGGTTGCGATCAGGTCGTTTTCGCTGCGGGATCCGGGCCGCACACCGGGCCCGACAAGACACTGATGATCGACCTGCACGGCGCGGTGCGGGCCACCGATCTAGCAAGCGAACTTGGCCTGTCGCGTTTCGTGATGGTCAGCGCGCTGCGTGCCGAAGAGCCGCTGGTAGCCCCCGATAAAATGCGCCCTTATATGGCCGCGAAGCATGCCGCCGACGCTCACTTGCGCGCCGCCCGCGTCCCCCATGTGATCCTGAAGCCGGGGCGTCTGACCGACGAGCAGGCCAGTCAGCACGTTGCGGGGTCGCTGGAAGAAGCCGGGGACAACCGGGTCTCTCGCGCGAATGTCGCCCATGCCCTGCTGCACCTGGTCCAGAATCGTCATCTCCTCGATCGAGAGTTCATGCTACTCGACGGTGAGCGTGCGATCGCCGACGTACTTGCCTAATGTCCGGCCTTGAAGCAGGTCCATGAACCCGGCCTGATCGCATTCGCTACTGGGTCGCCGCCCCACCCCGATGCCCGGACTGTGGTTATAGGGCTGTGGTTACAGGGTCAGGATTGGCGACGGCGGCCCGAATCCGTATAGTAGCACCCTACCCCCGCCAACCGTAACGACGTCCTCATGCTGCAGAACAACGCGCTGCTGGCGCAGCTCAAGCAACAGATCCGTGAAACCACCCCTCGCGTGGAAGGTGTCATCAAGGGCACCGATCGTGGTTTCGGCTTTCTAGAAACCGATAATGGCGATTCCTACTTCGTGCCGCCTCCCGCCATGAAGCAGGTCCTGCATGGCGACCGTGTCGAAGCGGTCCTCAAGGAGGAAGGCGACAAGAAGTCCGTCGAACCTGAAAAACTGCTCGAGGCCGGTCTGGATCGCTTCATCGCACGGGTGCAGAAACGTGACGGTCGTCTGGCGGTGATTCCCGATCATCCTTCTATCAACAACGTGCTCAAGGCGCGCATCAAACGCAGCCTCGATGAAGACAGCATCGATGACGGCGATTGGATCGTCGCCCGCCTGGTGCGCCATCCGCTCAAACCGGACGATCGTGCCTTCTTCAGTCAGATCGATGAACTGATCGCCAAGCATGACGATCCAGCAGTGCCCTGGCGTGTCACCCTAGCCCGCCATGCGCTGGAGCAGGCCTCCCCACAAACCGACGATGATTGGTCGTTGGCAGACGAAGGACTCGAGCGGGAAGATCTCACCGCCATGCCTTTCTTCACCATCGATGGTGAAAAGACCCGGGACATGGACGATGCGCTTTATATCGAGTCGCGTCCCGAAGGTGGCTGGCGCCTGAGCGTGGCGATAGCCGACCCCACCGGCTATGTCGCTGAGGGGCATGCCGCCGATCTGGAAGCCCAGACTCGTGCGTTTACGGTCTATCTGCCGGGCCAGAACGTGACCATGCTACCGGAAACTCTTGCCGACGATCTTTGCTCGCTCAAGGAAGGCGAAGAACGTCCAGCGCTGGTCTGCACCTTGGATATCGAGGCGGACGGGGCGCTAGGCAGCTATCGTTTCTTCGCTGCCATCATGCGTTCTCATGCGCGCCTTGTTTACGACTCAGTCTCGGATTGGCTCGAGAACAAGGGGGATTGGTCTCCGGAAAATGCGATTGGCGAACAGCTCAAGGCCCTGGCGGCCATCACTGAGGCCCGCACCGATTGGCGGGCACAGCACGCCTTGGTGTTCAAGGATCGCCCCGATTACGTCTTCGATCTCGACGCCGCTGGCAATGTGCTCGACGTGCGTATCGAGGATCGGCGTATCGCCAATCGTATGATCGAAGAATCAATGATTGCCGCCAATGCCTGCTGTGCCGATTTGCTGGCCGAAAAGGTGGGCCATGGCATCTTCAATGTGCATCGCGCCTTCGAACCCGAAAAGGCCGATGCGGCGCTGGAATTTCTCACCGCCCAGCAGATCGAGGTTGCGCGGGAAGCCTTGCTTGAATTACCCCGCTATCGCGAACTCAAACGTGCCCTGGAAGAGCGCAACGATGCCTGGCTGGATGCGCGTCTGCGTCGCTTCCAGGGGTTTACCAGCATGTCAGCGCGACCCGGCCCGCATTTTGGCTTGGGACTTGCCGCCTACGCGACCTGGACCTCGCCGATCCGCAAGTACGGCGATATGGTCAATCACCGCCTCATCAAGCGCGTACTCAAGAATGAGCAGGCCCCTGCCGAGGCCAGCGAAGCACTGACCGAGCGACTCACCGAACGACGCAAGCTCAACCGTATGGCGGAGCGCGATGTCAAGGACTGGCTCTACGTACGCTACCTCACGCCGGCCGCAAAGGATCAGCAAGCCTTCGACGCTGAAATCGTCGCTATCAACCGGGGGGGTATGCGTGCTCGCCTCGTCGCCAATGGCGCGACCGTCTTCATTCCTGCTCCCTTGATGCACAGCGATCGTGACAAGGTCGTGATCGACGACAAGGAAGGCCGTGTGCACATCGAAGACGAAGAACGCTTCAAGCTGGGCGATGCCATTCAGGTAATACTCACCGAGGCTCGGGAGGATACTCGTTCGTTGGTTGCCCGCCCCGCTTCCTGAACCTGCATCTTTCCTGGCTTTTCTCCTCCCCTCTCCAGCAGCTTTCATTTCCACGACGAATATCGAACTCTCGGTATTCGTCGTTTTTTTGCAAGGCTTTTGACAGTCGAACCCTCTTGCGAGTAATACCCCCTCCTCAAGTGTTACTGAACGTCATTCAAATGATTTTTTTTGTACCATATAAGACATACTCGTTAATTTACAAACACTGTTTTTAACGTTTAATGAGGGTTAAAACCTTGCTTTTTCAGGGCATTATAAAGATCAAGCAAATAAAATTACTTTCATAATTCTATTAGCATTAAAAAAATGCTCATTATCAACAAAATCAGCCTATTGCCACTAGGTTCGCTTACTCGTTAGCATGCGCGGCGACTTCGCCTTTACTCCAGGGAAAGGACAAACAAAAAGGCAGGTTCAACACACCATCAATCGTGTGACTCGTACCCGAGTCTCTGAAGGGAGACTTGAGTATGAAAATGAACCTGGCACAACCGATCTTTTTATTGTGCCTCATTTGTTCACTGGAGATAGTGCATGAGCAGTAGCAATACCATCCACGCGGGTACCGACACCAGCGCAAGAGAACTCGAAGAACTCATCGATAATGCACCTCGGGGTGCCACCATCAAGCTCTCGTCAGGCAATTACACCTTAGACGACTCCATCAACATTACCCGCTCCGATATTTCTCTGGTTGGCTCCGGCTCGGACAAGACGACTCTCACCTTCAGTGACAAGGCTCTTGACCGGAATGACACCTACGGTCTGCGCCTGGATGGTCAAGAGAATTGGGACATGGGTCGCCTTGCCTCAAGCATCGATAAGGGCTCACGGCAATTGAAACTGGATCAGGAACACGACCTGGAAGCAGGCGATACGGTGCGCATCTGGCAGGACAACGATTCGGAGTTCCTCGACGAGATCGGCGATACTTCCTGGCGCAAACAGAAGTATGCCGAGCTACGCACGAGTATGGCCAAGGTGGAGTCCGTCGATGGCAAAAGCGTGAAATTAGACCGCGGCGTTCATTTCGATTTTGACCGAGGCGACACTGAGGTCGAGCGTCTTGAAACAGTGGATGACGTCACGCTGGAAGGCTTCACCATCGATTTCGAACCTGACGATCCGGACCCCAGCGCCTTCAAGAACACCATGCCGGAGCTCAAGAATTACAGCGCGCTTTCTCTCAATGGCACGGTGGATAGCGAATTGTCCGACATCAAGGTCGTCGATACGCCTTCGGTGGCATTTCGCTTTTCCAAGTCCCTGGATAGCGACGTCAACGACATCGAGGCCGAGGGTTCCTTCAACAAGGGCAGTGGTGGTAACGGCTATGCCTATGAGTTGCACGAGAGCTACGACGGCGACTTCACCAATCTGACGGACAGCGGCATGCGGCATGGTCTACTGTTCGCCTCCTGGCGCTCCTCCGTGGGCAATGATGTTCAGATCGACTCCACTGACCGGGATATCAACTTCCATGGCGGGCGCGATCATGACAATACCGTTCACGTGGAAAGATCCATTCGTGATGAGGCCGGCGACAACCTGTCACCGACGCTCTGGATCAATTCGGGGGGTGAAAGCTTCGGCGCCATCACCGATGAAGAGGCCAATGAGGTCACCTTCGATTATGTCATGGGCAGCCGCCGCGATGATGATGTGAATGGCTCCGATGACGGCGTCTATCTCAACGGCGGTCTGGGCAACGATACCCTGAACGGCGGTGACGGCGATGACATCCTTCAAGGAGGCCCGGGCAACGACTGGATCGATGGCGACGATATCCTCGATGGCGGTGATGGCGACGATACTGCCCGCTACACCCAGGATTACGATGACTACGATATCTGGTTCGATGATGGCGAGGTATTCGTCAAGCACAAGGACAAGGGCAGCCGGGATACCCTGGATAACATCGAGAAGATAGTCTTCGGCGACGGCACCGTACTCGACACCAAATCCAAGGATACCTGGGACGGTGATGAGCTCGAGCGCCCCAGCATTTCGGATATTCTCGATAACGGCTCGGGTTCTTCGGAAGAAGCCGATTCCGAGTCGGATGTTGCGATTATCGGCAAGCACGTGAGCACTTGGTCAAAAGGCCATGTCACCGAAATCATCGTCGAAAATACGTCGGATGAAGACATTGCCGATCCCGAGATTTCCTTTGATCTTTCCAGCGACATAGACACGCTCTGGAATGGCCGTATCATCGACGACGAAAACGGCTATCGGATCGCCGATGACAATAGCAATACCCTCGAATCGGGTGAATCCTGGCGCTTCGTCTTCAAGACCTATAACGACGAGGCTGAACTGCCCAACAACGTCAATATTCAGGATGGAAATGGCTCGGACCTAAACGCGCTATTGGTCGGCACAAATGAGCAATCCTACGACGATGTCATCGCTTAGGGGATGATGATTCTATGAAGGCTGATCATGGCCGAGCCCGTTCTGGGCTCGGCTTTTTTCGATCTAGTGCACTTTCACTGCTTTTGCATTCTTGATACTAAAAAGGCACCCGAAGGTGCCTTTTTAATGCTAACGAGCGTGCATGGTTCAGCTTACCAACCGGTTGCCTGCTTGAGCGCATCACCGATTTCCGCAAGAGAACGCACGGTCTTGACGCCCGCTTCTTCGAGAGCCGCGAACTTCTCATCCGCAGTACCCTTGCCGCCGGCGATGATGGCACCGGCATGGCCCATTCGCTTACCGGGAGGCGCGGTGACGCCCGCGATATAGGCGACGACCGGCTTGGAAACATGCTCCTTGATATAGGCAGCCGCTTCTTCCTCGGCGGTGCCGCCGATCTCACCGATCATGACGATCGCCTCGGTCTTGGGGTCCTTCTCGAACAGCTCGAGGATATCGATGAAGGTAGAGCCCGGAATCGGATCGCCGCCGATACCCACGCAGGTCGATTGGCCAAAGCCATGGTCGGTCGTCTGCTTGACCGCTTCGTAAGTCAAGGTGCCTGAGCGGGACACGATCCCCACACGGCCAGGCTTATGGATGTGGCCCGGCATGATGCCGATCTTGCTCTCACCCGGCGTGATCACGCCCGGGCAATTCGGGCCGATAAGACGCACGCCCAATTCGTCGCACTTGATCTTGGCCTCGAGCATGTCCAGTGTCGGAATGCCTTCGGTGATGCAAACGATCAGCTTGATACCGCCATTGGCGGCTTCGAGGATCGAGTCCTTGCAGAACGGCGCCGGCACATAGATGACCGAGGCCTCGGCGCCGGTCTTCTTCACGGCTTCCTTGACCGTATTGAATACCGGCAGGCCCAGATGCTCCTGGCCACCCTTGCCCGGGGTCACGCCACCGACCATCTGGGTGCCGTAGTCGATCGCCTGCTCCGAATGGAAGGTGCCCTGGCCGCCAGTGAACCCCTGACAGATGACCTTGGTGCTTTTGTCGATCAAGATACTCATTACTTGCCCTCCGCCGCTTTAACCACCTGCTGCGCAGCGTCAGACAGACTGGTAGCCGCGATGATGTTCAAACCACTGGACGCCAGCTTATCGGCACCCAGCTCGGCGTTGTTGCCTTCCAGACGAACCACGACCGGCACATTGACGCCGACCTGCTCCACTGCCCCGATGATACCTTCGGCGATCATGTCGCAGCGCACGATACCGCCGAAGATATTGACCAGAACCGCCTTCACCGAGGTATCCGAAAGAATGATCTTGAAGGCTTCGGCAACACGCTCCTTGGTGGCGCCACCGCCGACATCAAGGAAGTTCGCCGGCTGACCGCCATTGAGCTTGATGATGTCCATGGTGCCCATGGCCAGGCCCGCGCCATTGACCATGCAGCCGATATTGCCGTCGAGAGCGACGTAATTGAGCTCCCACTTCTGGGCATCGGCTTCGCGCTCGTCTTCCTGAGAAGGGTCGCGCATGGCCTGCAGATCGGGATGACGATAGAGCGCGTTGCCGTCGAGGCCGATCTTGGCATCCAGGCAGTGCAGGTTGCCCTGCTCGTTGATGACCAGCGGATTGATCTCGAGCAGCGCCAGATCCTTATCCTGGAACATCTTGGAAAGCCCCAGGAATATCTTGGTGAACTGCTTGATCTGGTCGCCTTTCAGACCTAGCTCGAAGGCCAGTTCCCGTGCCTGATAAGGCTGTGCACCTACCAGCGGGTCGATTTCTGCCTTGAGAATTTTTTCAGGCGTTTCCTCGGCAACCTTCTCGATCTCGACACCACCTTCAGTGGACGCCATGAACACTACACGCCGGGTACCACGGTCGACGACAGCGCCTAGATACAGCTCATTGGCGATATCGGTGCAGGTCTCGACCAGAATCTTGGAGACCGGCTGTCCGTTCTCATCGGTCTGGAAGGTGACGAGATTCTTGCCCAGCCATTGTTCAGCGAACGCCTTGGCTTCATCAGCGCTCTTGACCAGCTTGACGCCGCCCGCCTTACCTCGGCCACCAGCGTGTACCTGGGCCTTGACGACCCACATGCTGCCGCCAATCTTCTTGCAGGCATCCGCCGCTTCGCTGGGGGTATCCACGGCAAAGCCTTTGGATACGGGCAGGCCATAGTCGGCAAACAGCTGTTTGCTCTGATATTCGTGAAGGTTCATCGTGTCATGCCATTGGTTGCATGTGACTCGAATGACAGCCGGAGGCAAGCCACGTTCAAGGCCTGCCTTGGCCATCCCCCTCGCCCGCGAATGCGGACGATACATCGCAAAGGATCGCCCCTTACGGGTGCGACGCTTTATTCCTTGCCTTTTTGTTTCGTGCGCTTCTTGCGGTTGGCCATGTGAATCGCATGACCTTCCACCGCCAGGGCAGCCTCGTGCACAACCTCGGAAACGGTCGGGTGGGCGTAGCAGGTCAGTGCCAGATCTTCTGCACTGGAACCGAACTCCATGGCGATAACGCCTTGAGCGATCAACTCACCAGCATGCTGCCCGACGATATGCACCCCGAGGATGCGATCGGTCTCGGCATCGGCGATGATCTTGGCCAGACCTTCCGTGGCATTGTTGGCCATCGCACGACCACTGGCCGCGTATGAGAAGGTGCCGCTCTTGACTTCGATACCTTCGGACTTGGCTTCCTGCTCGTTCATACCGACCCAGGCCACTTCCGGAGCCGTGTAGATAACGCAAGGAATGGCGTCATAATTCATCTCGGCCTTATGGCCGGCGATGATATCCGCCACCATGATGCCCTCTTCCGAGGCTTTGTGGGCCAACATCTGACCGCGCACCGCATCGCCGATAGCATAGACACCCGGCACGCTGGTACGGCAATGATCGTCCACGAAGATGAAGCCGCGCTCGTCGAGCTTGACCCCGGCATCATCATCGAGCACCCCCTTGGTATAAGGCCGACGACCGACACAGACGATCACCTTGTCGAAGGTCTGCTCCTGCTCGCCCTTGCTGTCGGTGTACTTGACCAGTACTTCCTTATCCTTGATCTCGGAACCGGTAACCCGAGCACCCATCTTGATGTCGAGCCCCTGCTTGGTCAGCAGCTTCTGAGTCTCCTTGGCCACATCCTTATCGACCATCGGCAAGAAGGTGTCCATGGCTTCGAGCATGGTGACCTCGCTGCCAAGGCGATTCCACACGCTGCCCAATTCGAGGCCGATGACCCCGGCGCCGATCACACCCAGACGCTTGGGTGTCTCTTCGAACTCCAGCGCACCGGTAGAGTCGACGATCAGTCCTTCGGTCAGCGGCGTGGGCGGAATCTCTACCGGCACGGAACCCGTAGCGATGACGATGTTGTCGGCTTCATAGGTCGCCTTCTCGCCATCCTTGTCAGTCACCTCGACCTTGCCCTTCGAAAGCACCTTGCCGGTACCCTCCAGGGGAGTGACGCCATTGGCCTTGAACAGGCTGGAGATACCGCCGGTCAAGTTGGAGACGATCTTGTCCTTGCGGGCCATCATTTTCTTGACGTCCATCTTGACGTCACCGGTCTCGATACCGATGTCACCGAAATCATGCTTGGCCTCGACATACTTGTGCGAGGCCTCGAGCAGCGCTTTCGATGGAATGCAGCCCACGTTGAGGCAGGTACCGCCATGCACGGTCTTGCCCTTCTTGTTGACCCATTTTTCGACACAAGCGGTTTTGAGTCCCATCTGGGCTGCACGAATTGCGGCAACGTAGCCCCCAGGGCCCGCACCAATGACGATCACATCGTATTTATCGGCCATGAAATCTTCCTGTTTGGTCAAATTTGGCTTGGTAGCGCATCACACGTCCAATATCAGACGTGCCGGATCCTCAAGCAACTCCTTGATCGCGACCAGAAACTGCACCGCGTCCTTGCCATCGATCATACGGTGATCGTAGGACACTGCCAGGTACATCATCGGACGGATCTCGACCTTTCCGTTCACCGCCATTGGCCGCTCCTGGATTTTATGCATTCCCAGAATCGCCGTTTGCGGCGGATTGATGATCGGCGTCGACATCAGCGAACCGAAAATACCACCATTGGTGATGGTGAAGGTGCCGCCTTGCATTTCATCGATGCCCAGTTTGCCATCTCGAGCGCGCTTGCCGAAGTCGACGATGGTTTTCTCCACGTCGGCAATCTTCATGCTGTCGGTATCGCGCAGGACGGGCACCACCAGACCACGATTCGTGGATACCGCCACGCCAATATCCTGGTAGCCATGATAGACGATATCGGTACCATCGATGGAGGCGTTGACATCCGGGAAACGCTTGAGCGCTTCGCAGGCCGCCTTGACGAAAAATCCCATGAACCCGAGCTTGGTATCGTGCGCTTTCTGGAAGGTCTCTTTGTACTGAGCGCGCAACTGCATGACCGCGGTCATGTCCACCTCGTTATAGGTGGTGAGCATCGCCGCGGTCTGCTGAGCCTGAACCAGACGCTTGGCGATGGTCTGACGCAGACGACTCATGGGTACGCGTTTCTCGGGACGGTCGCCTTCCACTTCCGGTGCGGCCTGAGCAGCCGCTTTGGTGGTCGCCATATCGGCAGAGGAGCCAGAGCCAGAAGAAGAGGATGCCTTGGAATCCGAGGACTTCTTGGCGCTGCCTTGAGAAACGGCTTTTTGCACGTCTTCCTTGAGGATGCGCCCGCCCTTGCCGGTGCCTTCGATCTTGTTGGCATCAAGATCATGCTCGGCGATCATCTTGCGTGCGGCTGGAGCCACTATCTTGTCGCCGACCTTGGCATCGTCGTCTTCTTGATCACTATTGTCCTGGCCGCTGCCCTGCTTGTCCTTGCTCTTGGCATCGGGGGTGTCTGGCTGCTCATCCTTGCCGCTACTGGTGGAGGCACCCTCGCCGCCGCCTTCGGCGAAGATGGCCAACACGGCCTCGGATTCGACCTGTTCGCCTTCCTCGACCTTGATTTCCGCAAGCGCGCCATCGGCGGGTGCGACGACTTCCAGCACCACCTTGTCGGTTTCGATATCCGCCAGCACCTCATCGCGCTTGACCGACTCGCCGACTTTCTTGTGCCAGGTCGAGACCGTGCCTTCCTGTATGGACTCAGGGAATGACGGTGCCTTCACATCATGCTTCTTACCTGAGGAAGCAGATTTCTCGCTCTTCTCAGCCTTGCCTTGTTCGTCTTCTGCGCCGGAATCACTATCGGATTCATCTTCCTGCTTGGATGACTCCTCTTCGTCGTCATCGGACTCCTGCTTGTCGTCGCTCTTCTTACTTTCCTGAGCGTCGCCGAGCATGCCCAATACCTGTTCCGAGTCGCAGGTATCACCCTCTTCGACTTTGATCTCGGACAGCGTACCCGCTTCCGGCGCCACCACTTCGAGAACCACCTTGTCGGTTTCGATCTCGACGATCAACTCATCGCGATCGACGCTGTCACCGGGTTTCTTGTGCCAGGTGGCAACGGTCCCTTCGTTGACGGACTCTGGGAAACTGGGCGCTTTGATCTCAGTAGCCATTTACTTTCCTTAATGTATTCTTTCGTCCCGGTGGAGTGCCTTAAGCGTTGAAGGCGTCTTCGACCAATTGGCGCTGCTGTTCGATATGTACCGACATGTAACCCGCCGCCGGCGCTGCAGAGGCAGGGCGACCCGCAAACTTGAGTTCACGCCCCAGACCATTGGACAGCATGTCGGCCACCACGCGCAGATGGTGCTGGCTTTGATACCAGGCCCCCTGGTTCAACGGCTCTTCCTGGCACCACACTATCTGTTCCAGGTTGGAATATCCCTTGAGCGCGTCGAAGAGCTCATCCTTGGGGAAGGGATAAAGCTGTTCGATACGTACGACAGCCGTATCATCCCGCTCCTTATCGCTGCGATAGGCCACAAGGTCATAATAGACTTTGCCCGAACACAGCACGACGCGGGTGACTTTCTCTGCCTCGAGCTTGCCCTTATCCGCCAGAACCATCTCAAAACGACCCTCGGCCAGTTCTTCCAGGCTGGAAACCGCCTCCTTGTGACGCAGCAAGCTTTTTGGCGACATCACGATCAGGGGCTTGCGGATGGGGCGAATCACCTGGCGACGAAGCAAGTGGAATATCTGAGCCGGTGTGGTCGGCACGCAGACCTGCATGTTTTGTTCCGCACACAACTGCAGAAAACGCTCGAGGCGTGCCGACGAGTGTTCAGGGCCCTGCCCTTCATAGCCATGAGGCAACAGCAGGGTCAAACCGCATAGACGCGCCCACTTGGATTCACCGGAAGAGATGAACTGATCGACCACTACCTGGGCGCCATTGAAGAAGTCGCCGAACTGGGCTTCCCAGATAATCAGGGCGTTGGGCATGGTGGTGGCATAGCCATATTCAAAGGCCAGCACCGCTTCTTCCGAAAGGAAGGAGTCGTGGATAGTGAAGCGTGGTTGACCGTCGCGGATATGTTCCAGTGGCACGTAGGTCGTGCCATCCTTTTGGTTGTGCACGACCGCATGACGATGGGAAAAGGTACCACGACCGGAATCCTGCCCGGTAAGACGTACGGCGTGGCCCTGATCGAGCAAGGTGGCATAGGCCAAAGTCTCGGCAAAGCCCCAGTTGAGCGCCATGCCACCGGCATGCATCTTGCGCCGATCCTCGTAGATCTTGGCCACCTGGCGCTGGACCTGGATGCCATCCGGAATATCGCACATGCGCGCGGCAAGCTTTTGCATGCGCTTCATGTCGATGCTGGTATCCGCGTCCCCGGTCCATTCATGACCGATGTACGGTGACCAGTCGACGAAGAGTCCCGTATTAGGCTCCTTGACCA
Organism: Halomonas sp. GXIMD04776; assembly: GCF_049808615.1. Taxonomy (NCBI): domain Bacteria; kingdom Pseudomonadati; phylum Pseudomonadota; class Gammaproteobacteria; order Oceanospirillales; family Halomonadaceae; genus Halomonas; species Halomonas sp. GXIMD04776. Next base: position 95,311 of record NZ_JBNCAN010000016.1, read on the forward strand.
GCGCATCGGCGACATGATTGCCCGCCTGTAGATCGTCGCGATACTTTTCGACCATCTCCTTGACGGCCTCTTCATCGAGCACGCCGTCCTCGATCAGACGGGACGCATAAAGTTCCCGGGCACTCTTGTGCTTCTTGATCTTGCTGTACATCATCGGCTGAGTGCCGGAGGGCTCGTCGGCCTCGTTGTGGCCACGCCGACGATAGCACACCATGTCGATGACCACGTCCTTGTGAAACTGCTGACGATAGTCGACCGCCACCTGGGTCGCATGCAGTACCGCATCGGCGTCATCGCCGTTGACGTGGAAGATAGGGGCCTGAACCATCTTGGCGATATCGGTGCAGTACTCCGTGGAGCGCGTATCTTCAGGGTGTGACGTGGTGAAGCCCACCTGATTGTTGATGACGATATGCAACGTGCCGCCGGTACGATAGGCTCGGGTCTGAGACATCTGAAACGTCTCCATGACCACGCCCTGACCGGCGAAGGCCGCATCACCATGAACGTTGACCGGCAATACCTTGTCGCCATCGACGTCCTCGCGGCGATCCTGACGCGCACGCACGGAACCCTCGACCACCGGGGAAACGATTTCCAGATGCGACGGATTGAAGGCCAGCGCCAGATGCATTTCCCCCCCCGGGGTCATGACATTGGAACTGAAGCCCTGGTGATACTTGACGTCGCCGGACCCCTTCTCGATGACCTTCTTGCCATCGAATTCCTCGATCAGCTCCGAAGGACTCTTGCCGAGAATATTCACCAGGAGATTGAGGCGGCCACGGTGGGCCATACCGATAACGGTCTCCTTGGCACCGTAGCCCCCGGTCCGCTGGATGATCTCATCCATCATCGGGATGAAATTCTCTCCCCCCTCGAGACCAAAGCGCTTGGTGCCCGGGTACTTGGACGCCAGGTAGCTTTCCAGACCTTCAGCGGCTGTCAGTCGTTCCAGGGTGTGCTTACGCACCTCATCGCTGAATTTGGGCTGAGAGCGCACCGACTCGAAGCGCTGCTGCAGCCAGCGCTTCTCTTCGGTATCGACGATATGCATGAACTCGCAGCCGATACTGCGGCAGTAGGTCTGGTTCAGCGCCTCATATATTTCCTTGAGAGGTGCCCTGTCCTTGCCCAGAAAAAAGGAACCGGTCTGGAATTCGGTATCCATGTCGGCTTGGGACAACTGATGGAAGGACAAATCGAGATCGGGCACTGGCACCGGGTTGCGCAACCCCAAGGGATCGATATCCGCTTTCTGATGTCCGCGGAAGCGGTAGGCATTGATCAGCTGCAGGACCTTGACCTGCTTTCGGCTTTCACCGCTTTCGACACCATCCGCGGCCTGGCCGTTGCGCCGATTGCGTGCCAGCTGATAAAACTGCTCACGGATCGGACTCAAGGGTATATCGTGGGAGGGGCTTCCTTCTGGACGTGGCAGCTTGTCGAAATAATTGCGCCACTCATCCGGAACTTCATTGGGATCGAGCAGGTACTGCTCGTAAAGGGCCTCTACGTAGTGGGCATTGCCACCGCTCATGTGGGAGGTTCGCCACATCAATTCCATTATGCCTTCTTGCATCACTCAGTCACCTGCACTCATGAGGCATTGTCGTCGCCCGGTACGAGCACGCATCGGCGACACCCTTGCCCTGCCGTCGAAACCAGGTCTTGTGATCGGTATCACGGCAATAATGGTCAAGAGCCGGTGCACCCGGGCACCGGCTCTTGGCGCTTAGGCCTTTTCCAGGGCGACTCATGGCCGCGAAGGAATGTTCATCATGATAGCAAGCCGCGGGCCACGATTTAAGTGGCATTCTCCACCAGCAGCTCGCGAATCTTGCCAATCGCGCGAGTCGGGTTGAGCCCCTTGGGGCACACGGCCACGCAATTCATGATCCCACGGCAACGAAACACGCTGAACGGATCCTCGAGTTCGGCCAGGCGCTCCCGCGCCGCGGTATCACGACTATCGGCCAGGAAGCGATAAGCTTGAAGCAACCCGGCGGGTCCCACGAACTTATCCGGGTTCCACCAGAACGAGGGGCAAGCCGTCGAACAGCAGGCGCACAGAATGCACTCATAGAGTCCATCGAGCTTGTCACGCTCCTCCGGTGACTGCAGGCGTTCGATTGCCGGCGGCGTCGTGTCGTTCTGCAGGTATGGCTGAATGCGCTCATACTGCTTGTAGAAGATGCCCATGTCGACCACCAGGTCACGCACGACCGGCAAGCCGGGCAAGGGGCGCAACGTAAGCTTGTTGTTCTTGACCACGGCAGACAGTGGCGTAATACACGCCAGACCATTGGTACCGTTGATGTTCATACCGTCGGAACCACACACGCCCTCGCGACAGCTGCGCCGATAAGCCATCGAGCTATCCTGCTGCTTGATGAGTTCGAGGACGTTCAGAACCATGACATCACGGCCCTGGGTATCCACCTGAAACTCCTGCATATAAGGTGCTGAGTCGGTTTCCGGATTGTAGCGGTATATGGATACTTGAAGCATGGCAGTCTCCCTCAATAGGTCCGGATCTTGGGCTCGAAGGTATCGACGGTCTTGGGTGTGAAGTTCACATCCCGCTTGCCCAACTTTTTCTCGGTCGGGAAGTAGATGGAATGCTTCAGCCAGTTGACGTCGTCACGGTCCGGGTAGTCGTAACGGGAATGTGCGCCGCGGCTTTCCTTGCGCTCGAACGCAGAAATGGCGGTAGCTTCGGCGACCTCGAGCAGATTGTCGAGTTCCAGAGCCTCCACGCGCGCGGTATTAAAGGTATCGGATTTGTCACCAAGATGAGCATTGGCGATTCGTTCACGCAGATCAGCAAGCTTCTTGACGCCGTTTTGCATGTTTTCTTCTTTGCGGAAAACACCGAAGTCGTTCTGCATGACCTCTTGTAATTCCGCCTTGAGCGCCGCCACCGCTTCTCCGTTGCTCGACTCGTTCCAGCGATTGAGACGCGCCATGGATGCATCGACATCGGATTGGGAGGCATCCAGATAATCGACGCCCTCATTGAGTGCGCCTTCGATGAACATGCCTGCCGCACGGCCAAACACCACCAGGTCGAGCAGCGAATTGCCTCCCAGGCGATTGGCACCATGCACGGAGACACAAGCCGCTTCGCCACAAGCAAACAAGCCGTTGATGATCTGATCGTTGCCATCACCGTCTTGCATGATGGCCTGACCGTGCACGTTGGTGGGTATTCCGCCCATCATGTAATGGCAGGTCGGCACCACCGGAATCGGATCCTGCGCCGGGTTCACGTGGGCAAAGGTCTTGGCCAGCTCGACGATACCGGGCAGACGCTTCTGCAGAACTTCTTCACCCAGGTGATCGAGCTTGAGCATGACATGATCACCGTTCTCGCCACAGCCACGCCCTTCGAGCATTTCCATGACCATCGAGCGCGCGACCACGTCGCGACTGGCGAGATCCTTGGCATTGGGGGCATAACGCTCCATGAAGCGCTCGCCATCCTTGTTGATCAGGTAGCCACCCTCACCACGGCACCCTTCGGTGACCAGGGTGCCCGCGCCGTAGATGCCGGTCGGATGAAACTGCCACATCTCCATGTCCTGCATGGGGAAGCCGGCGCGCAGCGCCATGCCGATGCCATCGCCGGTATTGATCAGGGCATTGGTGGTCGACGCAAAGATGCGGCCGGCACCGCCGGTGGCGAGCACTGTGGCCTTGGATTTGACGTGTACGATTTCACCTGTCTCGATACACAGAGCAATACAGCCGACCACATCCCCCTGGGTATTCTTGACCAGATCGATGGCATACCACTCGTTAAGAAAGACGGTGTTATTTTTCAGGTTGTTCTGATAAAGCGTGTGCAGAAGCGCATGCCCCGTACGGTCGGCAGCCGCGCAGGTACGAGCGGCTTGGCCGCCTTCACCAAAATTCTTGGACTGACCGCCAAAGGGACGCTGGTAGATACGTCCGTTGTCGAAGCGCGAAAATGGCAGCCCCATGTGTTCAAGCTCGAATACCGCCTTGGGTCCTTCGGTACACATGTACTCCGCCGCATCCTGATCGGCAATATAGTCACTGCCCTTGACGGTATCGTACATATGCCAGCGCCAGTCATCGTTGGGATCGGCGGAGGCAATGGCACAGGTGATGCCGCCCTGGGCGGATACGGTATGCGAGCGCGTGGGAAACACCTTGGACAACACCGCAGTCTTCTTGCCGGACTTGGCAAGCTCGAGCGCGGCCCGCAAACCCGAACCACCACCACCGATGATGATGGCATCGAAGGATAAATTACGCATAGCAGACATGAATCAGGCTCCCCAGAGGATTTGTATGGCCCATACCAGGAACACGAAGATTGCAACAATCAATACGACCTGTGCTCCAAAGCGCATTCTGACGGGCTTGATATAGTCAGTGATGACAGTCCAAATACCCACCCAGGCGTGCGCCGCCAAGGCGATGAACGCCAATAAAGAGAAGATACGCATCCAGGTCTGTGCGAAGAGCCCGTGCCAGGTCATGTAATCCAACTGCGGATGAAGAAGAAAGTACCCCACCATGAAAAGCGCATAGAGTGCGAGGATGACCGCCGATACCTGTTGGATCAGCCAATCAGACAATCCACTACGACTGAAGTTCGTTACGTTGGTTACCATACCCAGACTCCTGCCAGAATCACCAGCACCGCGGCGGCGATGAAGGTGATCTTTGATGTTTGCACGCCCCCTTCCAGATCGATGCCGATGTCAAAATCCATCAACAGATGCCGCACACCGGCCACGAAGTGAAATGACAATGCCGACAGCAATCCCCAGACAATGAGTTTTGCCAGGAAGTTATATTCCAGAGCTTCACGTACCGCCTCGAATCCTTGCGGCGAAGAGAGCGATGTATCCAGTGCCCAGAACGCAAAGATCAGTCCGACAAAGAGAATGATGCCGGTGACACGGTGGGTGATGGAAGTCAGTGCAGGAAGAGGAAACTTTATAGTGGAGAGATCGAGGTTTACGGGTCTTTTGCTATTCACGGCTCGTCGCACACCCTGTTGGCCCACTCTCTCAATCAAGCTCGACCGGAGTGGGTAGTGGTTTTGAGGAAGGTCTTCATCAGTACGCCAGATGGTGCGACCGATTTACTATTCCTGTCAGTCGCGTGGATAAGATTATAGGGATTGAAGTGAAGTATGACAAATCGTTACCGCTCATGCGCAATCACGGTGTTACCCTTAGTAACGTCGTAGAAAAAGCCGATTGAACGCGCCGCTGGGGCAGCCAATGAGCCTGTCAGTCATCATGAGTAACACTTTCGCTCGAACATCGACACCTTGTGTTCACCATTGACGAATTGACAAAACCCACAGCGCTTTTATAGTGAATAGCACTTTGCTGCCCCGCAGCAAAAGGTGAGATGGCATTCTTACCAGCAATCGATAACCGCAGGAGACCTAGCATGGCTGATAAAAAAGCGCATTTGAAAATCGACGGCCTGGATGAAGCTATTGAATTTCCAGTCTATTCGGGCACGCTTGGTCCGGACGTCATCGATGTACGCAGCCTGACCGACAATGGCCATTTTACCTATGACCCAGGTTTCGTTGCCACGGCGTCCTGTGAATCCGGCATTACCTACATCGATGGCGCCAATGGCGTATTGCTGCACCGCGGCTACCCCATCGATCAACTCGCGGATCATTCCAACTTCGTCGAGATGAGCTATCTGTTGCTGTTCGGCGAACTGCCCAACGATGAACAATACGAAAAGTTCAAGGGGCTGATCACCAACCACACCATGGTGCATGAGCAACTCGTCAACTTCTTCAAGGGATTTCGCCGTGATGCCCACCCGATGGCCATCCTGTGCGGCGTGGTCGGCGGGCTGGCGGCCTTCTATCACGACAACCTGGACATCTCCGATGAGAAACAGCGCCGGGTCAGCGCCATTCGCCTGATCGCCAAGATGCCGACCATCGCGGCGATGACCTACAAGTACAATATCGGCCAGCCTTTCAACTATCCACGCAATGATCTGAACTACGCCGAAAACTTCCTTTACATGATGTTCAGCAATCCATGTGAAAAGTTCAAGATCAACCCGGTGTACGCCAAGGCCATGGATCGCATCTTCATGCTCCATGCCGATCATGAGCAGAACGCCTCGACTTCGACGGTGCGCCTGGCCGGCTCCACCGGCGCCAATCCGTTCGCTTGCATCAGTGCCGGTATCGCCGCGCTCTGGGGCCCGGCCCACGGTGGTGCCAACGAGGCGGTGCTCAACATGCTCGACGAGATTGGCGACGAGTCCGAAGAGAATATCCAGCGCTACATCGACAAGGCCAAGGACAAGGACGACCCCTTCAAGCTGATGGGCTTTGGCCATCGGGTGTACAAGAACTTCGACCCGCGTGCCAAGGTCATGAAGGAGACCTGTGACGAGGTTCTCGAGGAACTGGGCCGTGCCAACGATCCCAAGCTCAAGATCGCCAAGCGCCTGGAGCAGATCGCCCTGGAAGACGACTACTTCATTGAGCGCAAGCTCTACCCCAACGTCGATTTCTATTCCGGCATCATCCTCAACGCGATCGGCATCCCGACCAACATGTTCACGGTCGTCTTCGCCGTGGCCCGTACCATCGGCTGGATCTCACACTGGAACGAGATGCTCAGCAACGACTATCGTATCGGTCGTCCGCGCCAGCTTTACACCGGATACCCGCAACGCGACTATCCACAGAAGTAACCATTGCAACGAATGGGCCGCCTGATCAGGGCGGCCCGCTTCGTTGGAGACCATCCCTTCGACTCATCCCGCCCTGTCATTCTTTCAGCGATACAAGAAAGCCATTCCGTTGCAAGCGACATGGCATTCTGTGCGTGCACGACCTGATAACGGGGCAGCGGATAAAACCGGTGTCCGGCATGGATGCACACCTACCCGCTGCCGCTCTCATCGATCAGTTGTACTAGCGCCGACCAGCCATTGGGCACAGCACGGCGTTGTTTGTCGCTCATTGGAAACAACCCAACGACGCTCCTCACGCCTTGCTCTGCACCCAATGAATCTCTGTCGCGGCCGTGAGGAAACGTCAACAGGCCCTAATGGAACGAGTACACCGGGAGCGATAAATCACGCAATTTGAACAGCTTGAACGAGGTGCCGGACGATCGATATTCATCGTTTTTCAAAGCGCCGCGCTGCCTCTTTGCGCTTGTCCACACTTTCTGTGGATAAAGCTGTTCACAACCTCTAGAGAACGTCATCCAATCGCCATGAATAGCGGCCTGGCTACAAATTGGCTAATTTTTAACCATATGCAAGTATTTGATTTTAATTGATTTTTTCACAAACCCAGCAACGACGGGGTTATCCTGCTTTCTATGCACAGGGTAATGGTGAATCTTGCACAGGTGGGGAAAAACGAAGACTTATGTCAACCCTTGAAGAATGAAAAAAAGCACTTAATAACCAACAAAACAGGCTTGACAGGGCTAGTTTTTTCATTCTTCACAACAAGAAAGAGAACTATAGACACCTAGAGGGGATATCGAACAAGTCAAAGCGACCGAGCGCGCAAAAGCAGAAGGAGAAGGGTGGCGTCCCATAGGGGGTTCGAACCCCTGTTACCGCCGTGAAAGGGCGGTGTCCTGGACCACTAGACGAATGGGACGCAACAAGCACACAGTGTGCGAAACGATGGTGGAGCCTACCGGGATCGAACCGGTGACCTCGACGCTGCCAGCGTCGCGCTCTCCCAGCTGAGCTAAGGCCCCTTTGCAACAAACGCCGTCCTGTAAGAACGGGGCGTATGCTACTCATACACCCCTGGCCGGTCAACGTTTTTTTACTTACTCAAGGGCACGAAACTCCTTCTCGAACCCCTTCGCCTGCTTCTTGGAAATTCCCCCCAGCACAAGGATCGCATGGCGCAAACGTGCCCGCGTCATATCCGACCCCAGAATGACCATCGCATCCATGACCGACGTCGAGGTCGTCGATCCGGTGATGGCAATGAATACAGGCGCCAGAAACACCTTCATCTTGAGCTCGAAGTAGTTACTGAGTCTTTTTACCTCTGGTAGAAGACTATCCTTATCCCAGAACGACACCCTCTCAAGACGCCAGATCAAGAACTGCAGCAGCTTGAGTAACTCGCCACGCTCGAGCGTAATGCTCTCGAAACTGCGCTCATCGATCGGCGGCATACCCGAAAAGAAATGTCCGGCCAGAGGCGCCACATCAGACAGTGTCTCAATACGCGGCCGCACCTGGGGCAGTATCTGGCTGACATAATCTTCATTGAACGCCCATTCGCGCAGTGCAAGCAGTAGCCCCTGGTCATCCAGATCCTCGCGAATGTAAACGCCGTTCAACCAGGTCAGTTTTTCCAGATCGAAGACCGGCCCACCCAAGGACACGCGCTGGATATCGAAATGCGCCATCATCTCGCCAAGGCTGAATTTCTCGCGCTCATCGGGCATCGACCACCCCATGCGCCCCAGATAGTTGGTCAGCGCCTGAGGAAGGAATCCCATGCGACGATAATAGTTGATCGAGGTTGGATTCTTGCGTTTCGAGAGCTTGGTCTTGTCGGGGTTACGCAGCAGCGGCAGATGACATAGCACCGGCATCTGCCAGCCGAAGTACTCGTAGAGCAGTTGATGCTTGGGCGCGGAGTTGATCCATTCCTCGCCCCGCAGAACATGGGTGATCCTCATCAAATGATCATCGATCACGTTGGCCAGATGATAGGTCGGCATGCCATCGGACTTGAGCAGGATCTGCGCATCGACTTGCGTCCAGTCGACGTCGATACTGCCGCGCAGCATGTCCTCGACGACACACACACCCTCGCTGGGCACCTTCATGCGCACCACATAAGGCCAACCCTCGGCCTCGCGCCGTTCGACCTCGGCCTGAGGCAGCGCCAGGTCCGCCGGTTTGAGCGCCGCATGAAGGCCTTCGGCCTTTCGCGCCTCGCGCAATTCGTCCAGTTCGTCACTGCTGCGGTAACACTTGAAGGCATGCCCTGCTTCCAGCAGCTGCTGAGCGTACTGCGCATAGAGATCGCCACGCTCGCTTTGACGATAGGGACCATGGGGACCACCGACATCCGGTCCTTCATCCCACTCGAGCCCCAGCCAGCGTAGCGAATCGAGGATCATCCGCTCGGACTCCGACGTGGAGCGTTGCCGGTCGGTATCTTCGATGCGCAGGATGAACTGGCCGCCATGCTGACGAGCAAAACACAAATTGAACAAGGCGACATAAGCGGTCCCCACATGGGGATCCCCCGTTGGCGAGGGGGCGATTCGGGTACGTACGGTGGTCATGACATCCGTTCCGTTGCTCATAGGAGTGGCGGCATTATACGCACCTGATGCTTACTCGACAGCTCGATACGCAATAGTCACAATCAAGTACGCGCCGGCCTACTATTGCCCCCTGTGAAAGGAGTCACCATGCTCACCCAGTTGCCCGACGATTTCAGCGCACTTGTCCTTGGCGCTTCCGGCGGCATCGGTCAGGCCGTGCTCAAGGCGCTATTGGCCAGCCGACGGCCGGGACGCATCATCGCTGTCAGTCGTCGGGAACCGGGATTGGAACTCGATGATTCACGCCTGGAGCGCCTGACGTTGGATGCCACTACCCAGGAGGGCCAAGATGAACTGGCAGAACGGCTGAAGGGTGCACCGCTGCACTTGGTTTTCAATGCCATTGGCATGCTGCATGACGACGATGCAGGCATCACACCGGAGAAAAAGTTCGACGACCTGGACGTTGGTGCATTGGCCCGGCTTTTTCACGTCAATGCCGCGACGCCTGCCCTGCTGTTCAAGACACTCAAGGGATCTCTGCAGGGTCGGCATCCGGTTATCTTTGCCAGTCTTTCGGCGCGGGTAGGCTCAATAGACGACAACGACCTGGGTGGCTGGTACGCCTATCGCGCCAGCAAGGCAGCTCACAACATGTTGCTGAAGACCGCCGCCGTGGAACTCAGACGACTCAATCGGCAGGCCGTCGTTCTGTGCCTGCATCCGGGCACCACCGATACCGCGCTATCGCAACCTTTTCAGGCTCGGGTGCCGGAAGGCAAGCTGTTCACACCACACTTCGTCGCCGAGTGTTTACTGGACGTCATGGGCAAACGTACTCCGGACGACAGCGGCAGCTTCTGGGATTGGGCCGGTGAGCCCATCGCTTGGTGAGATTGAGCGAATCTTACTACAATGATCCTAAATGGCTGCGAAGTCATTGGCGATCTCCAATGACGATCTTCCCCTCCCCCTTGGCGCCACTACAGGCCTGATAATCCTAAACAAACTTCGATCTTTTTTCACTATGCTGACACGAATAACTCGTGAGAGATATCGATGGAAGCCCTAGCCCGGATATTGCACCGGGCTGGTCAGCAGCGCCCAGATTCCGAGGGCGCGGGCCGTTGCCGCGCCCAAGCCTCTAATTTGATGGTTTTTTGATCAGTTCTTTGGTTTCAGAACGC